>JBBQIB010000402.1:0-3862 GCA_038324515.1 Burkholderiales bacterium | reverse complement strand
GCCATAGCTGCGGCTATGGCTGTGGTTTGCGCCTGGCCTGACGAACGAGCGCATCGATTTCATTTGTATCCAGTTTGACGGAGCGAACGACCAGCCCACGGCTGGACAGGGCAGTGCCCGAAGTCTGAAGTCTGAAGTCCACAGTCCGATCGCGGTGACAGGCCCCGATCCTGGCACGTTGCATGCTTGCTTGAGTGCACATACCAACTGGTATACCAGTCTGTGCACCAATGACGAACATCAAGCACCATCCTGCAGTCAGTCTCATTGCAAGCAAAGGCATTCAGGCTTGGCTGAGCAGCATGCGCTCAGGCGCCGATGGGATATCTGCACTGCGTGCCTGCCTGGCAGCAGCTCAAGCCAGCGCACAGCAGTCAATCTGGATCCACCTTTGCCCTGACGAGCGGTTTGAAGAACAACTGCATACCTTGAGTGTGCGTCTGCAGGAACCGCATACCCAGGCCGATTTGCTGCGACGCTATCCGCTGCTGGGCGTGCCCTTTGCCGTCAAGGACAACATCGACATCGCAGGTGAGCCGACCACAGCCGGCTGCCCAGCCTTTGCCCATGTGGCCACAGACAACGCCACTGTGGTGCACAAACTGCTGCAAGCCGGGGCGGTGTGGATTGGCAAGACCAACATGGACCAGTTCGCCACCGGACTGGTGGGCACACGCTCGCCTCACGGAAAGCCAGCCAGCGTGTTCGACGACAGCCGGATCAGCGGGGGCTCCAGCAGCGGCAGTGCAGTGGCCGTGGCCCGTGGGCAGGTGCTGTTTGCGCTGGGCACTGACACGGCAGGTTCCGGTCGCATTCCGGCCGCATTCAACGGCCTGGTGGGCCTGAAGCCCACGCCTGGCAGAGTCAGTAACGCCGGGGTGTTGCCAGCCTGCCGCACGCTCGACTGCGTCTCAGTCTTTGCGCATGCTGTCGAAGATGCCGCCACGGTGCTGGCGGTGATCGAAGGGCCAGACCCCAAGGACAGCTACAGCAACTTCAAACCCGGGCCGGCTGCGAAATCGGCTGTCCTGCCGGCCGCCCTGGCGATTGCGACAGCGCAGACACAGAACCAAGCGCAACCACAGCCACAGCCACAGCCACAGAAGCAGCGTTTGGGCATCCCGCGCGAGCCGCTGCTGGACGAAACCGTTGCCTACCCAGCGGCATGGAAGCTGGCGCTGGCGCATGCACAAAGCCTGGGCTTCGAGCTGGTGCCTTTGGACTTTGGCCCGCTGCATGAAGTCGCTGCGATGCTGTACGACGGCCCTTGGGTGGCCGAACGCTACAGCGTCCTGCAGCGCTTGCTGCGAGAGCAACCCGGCGCGGTGGACGAGGTGGTGCGCCAGGTGGTGAGCAGAGCGCAGCAGTTCAGCGCCACCGACACTTTTGAAGCGTTTTACCGCTTGCAGGCTGCGCGTCAGCCGCTGGCTGCGCTGTGGCAGCAATGTGATGCGCTGCTGGTGCCCACCAGTCCAGCCCATCCGAGCTTCGCCGAGGTCGAAGCCGAACCCTTGCGCAGCAATGTCCAACTCGGCCACTACACCAATTTTGTCAATCTGCTGGGCTGGTGCGCCTTGGCCGTGCCTGCGGGCCGCACCCGCACAGGGCTGCCCTTTGGTGTGACCTTTATCGGCGAGGGGCAACACGATGTGCGCTTGCTCGATTTGGGACAACGCTGGACATCCGGCTCAGATGCAGCCAACTCAACTACCTCTGCCTCACACAGAGGTGCACCCGCGCATGCGGCTGCGCCTGCACTTGCACTTGCACTTGCACTTGCACCCGCGACCACGCCCACTTTGACCCTGGCCGTTGTCGGCGCGCACCTCTCGGGCTTGCCGCTGAACGGGCAACTGCTGGAGCGTGGCGCCTGGTGGATCGAGTCCACCCACACGGCAGCCAGCTACAGGCTTTTTGCCTTGCCAGGCACCCAGCCGCCCAAGCCAGGCCTGGTGCGCGTGCCGCAGCACGATCAAGAACAGGGCCGCGCCATCGCGGTCGAACTTTGGGCCATGCCGCAAGAAGCTGTCGGATCGTTTCTGGCACTGATCCCTGCGCCCTTGGGTCTGGGCAACCTGCAGTTGCAAGACGGCCGCTTCGTGCATGGCTTCCTGTGCGAAAGCCACGCACTGCAGGGGGCCACGGACATCTCAGCGCATGGTGGTTGGCGGGCTTACCTTGCCAGCCTGAATGGCACCCCCCAGGTGGCTGCGCAAGCTTCACCACGCAGCACGGCAACCCCTTGATCCAGCCGGCCGAACCTGAGCCGACGCATTCATCGCTCTCCCTTTTCACCACCTTGCTTTTCACCTTTCTTGCCACTTTGACTGAAGGAGCTTGACCCATGGACCGTCGCAAATTCATCGCCACCAGCGCCACCGCAGGCACCGCTGCTGCCACCCTGGGCGCTTTCCCGCTTGCTGCACAAGCCCAGTCCCGCCCCAAAGACGTGCTGGTGGTAGCCAACGAGTTCGGCCCCAATTCGCTGGATATCCAGACCACCGGCGCCAACCGCCCCGCCTATGGCGTCAGCTGGCTGGTCTACGACCGCTTGATGACCTACGGCAAGAAAACGCTGTCCGATGGCCGTGTGATGTACGACCGCGACAAGCTTTTGCCCGAGCTGGCAGAGAGCTGGCAGATGGCGCCAGACGGCATGTCGGTGACCTTCAAGCTGCGCAAGAACGCCAAGTTTCACGACGGCACCCCAGTCACCGCCAAGGATGTGAAGTGGAGCTTCGACCGCGCTTGCGCGGTCGGCGGTTTTGCGACTTTCCAGATGCGCGCCGGCTCGCTCGAGAAGCCCGAGCAGTTTGAAGCCGTGGACGACCACACCTTCCGCGTCAAGTTCATCCGCAAGGACAAGCTGTCGATGAACAACATGGCCGTTCCGGTGCCGTGTGTCTTCAACAGCGAAATGGTGAAGAAGAACGCCACGCCGCAAGACCCCTGGGGCTTGAACTGGACGCGCAACAACACCGCAGGCGGTGGCGCCTACAAGGTCGAGGCCTTCCGCCCGGGCCAGGAAATCGTCTACGTGCGCAACGACGACTGGAAGAACGGCCCCGCGCCCAAGCTGCGCCGCATCGTGCAGCGCGAGGTGCCCAACGCCGGCAACCGCCGCGCGCTGCTGCTCAAGGGCGACATCGACATGACCTACGACCTGCCGCCCAAGGACTTCTCCGAACTGGCCAAGGAAGGCGGCAACGTGAAGGTGGCCAGCATGCCCGTGGAAAACGCCATGGTGTACCTGGGCATGAACGTCACCAAGCCGCCCTTCGACAACATCAAGGTGCGCCAGGCCGTGGCCTACGCCGTGCCCTACGAGCGCATCCACGAGGCCGCGCTGTACGGGCGCGGGGCCAAGCTCTATGGCGGCACGGGCGCAGTCAAGACCGTGGCCTGGCCGCAGGCCACGTCGTACAAGACCGACATCGCCAAGGCCAAGGCGCTGATGGCCGAGGCCGGCGTGCCCGGCGGCTTCGAGACCACGCTGTCGATCGACCTCGGCGGGGCCACGGTGGGTGAACCGGCGGCCATCCTGATCCAGGAGTCACTCGCCCAGATCGGCATCAAGGCGCAGATCAACAAGATCCCGGGCTCGACCTGGCGCGCCGAGTTGCTGAAGAAGAACATGCCGCTGATCGTGAACCGCTTCGGCGGCTGGCTCGATTTTCCGGAGTACTTCTTCTACTGGTGTTACCACGGCCAGAACGCCGTCTTCAACACCATGAGCTACCAGAACGCCAAGCTCGACAAGATCATCAACACCGCGCGCATTGCCGAGAACAAGCCGCTCTACGACAGCAGCCTGCGCGAAATGATCCAGATCGCCTACGACGAGGTGCCGCGCGTGCCGATG
>JBBQIB010000401.1:0-3874 GCA_038324515.1 Burkholderiales bacterium | reverse complement strand
TGGCCGCAGCCTTCGGCTGGCCATTGATGGCCGTGGCACTGGCCTGCGCGGCGTTGCTGGCCAACCTGCCGCGGCTGCGAGCTACAGCGGCAGGCGCTGTATCACTGGGCTGGATCGGCCAATGGGCTCAGCCACCGGCGCTGCTCAAAGCCGTGGTGCCCGCAGCCGCATTGGCCTTGGCCGCCTTGCCGCTGTTGCTGCTGACTTGGGGCAGCTTGCAGGGCACCGGCCGCTGGCCTGCGCATGCCGGCGCGGCGCTGTTCTCCAGCCTATGGGTGGCGACGCTCTCGGCCCTGCTGGCCTGTGCCTGGGCCTGGGCACTGGCCAGCGTGGCGGCGCGGGCGGGCGGGTCGTCGGTTCCTGCACTGAACGCGATGCTGTGGCTCATGATGTTGTGGCCCTCGGCGCTCACCGGAATCGCAGTGGCAGGCTGGGGCGTGCCCGACTGGGCAGGTGCGGCTACGCCGCTGGTACTGGCGCATGCACTGCGCGTGTTGCCCTTCGCCGCTTGGGTGCTGCTGGCCCTGCGCGATGCGCAGCCGCGTGCGCCGGGTGAGCAGTTGCACACCATGGGTGCTTGGGGCTTGCCAGCTTTGCGACATGTGCATCTGCCAGCGGCATGGCCGGGCTTGGCTGCCGCATTCGTACTCTGCGCCGGCCTGTCGCTGGCCGAACTGACCGCCACCGTGCTGACGGTGCCACCCGGGATGGAAACGGTCATCCTGCGCCTGTACAACCTGCTGCACTATGGGGACCAGCGCGGCGTGATGATGCTGGCCCTGGTGCAGGGCTTGACGGTTGCAACAGGCATCGCACTGGCTTTGGCGATTTGGGGGAGGCGCCGTGCTCGAGATTGACGAACTACAAGTGCAGCGCAAGGGATTTCGCGTTCAGGTAGTTAACCTGAAGGTGGAGGCGGCGCAGAGACTTACCATCATCGGCCCGTCGGGCGGCGGCAAGTCAACCCTGCTGCGCGCCATGGTCGGCCTGGAGCCGCTGGCCCGCGTTCGCGGCCTGCGCTGGCAAGGTGCCGACATCACCTTGGCAAGGCCCCACCAGCGGCCCTTCGGTTGGCTGCCGCAAGAGCTGGGTTTGTGGCCCAGCCTGCGTTCGGGCGAACACGTCGCCTTCGCCCGCACGCGCGGGCGCAGCACCAAGCCGGACCCAGCCGACCTGCAAGTGCTGGACATGGTGGCTTTGAGTCACAGGGTCGACGCTTACCCGGCCACGCTGTCGGGCGGTGAACGTCAACGCCTGGCGTTTGCGCGTGTCATAGCCTGTCGTGCGCCCTGGGCCGTGCTCGACGAGCCGTTCTCCAATCTGGACCCGGTCATCGCTAACGATCTGGCCCAGGCCTTCGGCGCACTGGCGAAGCGTGAAGGCATGGGCCTGATCCAGGTCAGCCACCAAGTGCGCCGGCCACAAGGCGATGAAGTGTTCTGGGTGATCGAGGACGGCAACCTCACCCAGGCGGGCCCATGGCAAGACATGCAGCGCATGCCGGCCACGCCCTGGATCGAGCGCTTCGTGGGTCTCCAATGAGGCCATCTCGTCGTGCCAGCATTGGCATACTCGTGCTGCTGTTGAGCGCGTGGCCGCATGCACAGTCAGCCGAACGCGTGATGCAGACCTGGCACCCCTGGCAAATGGATTCGGTGTTGGTCGCATGGGCGCTGATGCAAGTGCCACGGCCAGAGCCGCTCGCCTTCGAGTCCATCGTTCGCGGCACGCTCATCCCGTCCGAGCGCGCCATCGACACACCCGATTCGCCGTACCGCCGCACGGGGCAACGCACGGCCTTCGAAGAAGCGGTGAGGCAGGCCGGCGTGACGCACCCTTGTGTACCGCGGCTGCGCGACGCGGTTCGGGTGGTCGAACTCGCAGCGTGGCGCAAGCCGGAGTTCCCAGTGGTGGAAGCGTTCGAGGCGCGCTTGCTGAAGGTCATTCCAACCCAGCCCATGCGCGGTGGGTTGGAGGCGGCCTTGGCCGAGGTGGAACGGTACTGTAGGGAGGGAAAGTGACGATGAAGATGATCTTGTCGAGATGCGCGCGACAATTGATTGCAGTGCTGCGCACGCTGGCCTTGGTCGTGGCCGCGCCAGCAGCCCTGTCCCAGCCAGCAGCCGGCCTGCCAAGCGGCATGAGTTTCGTAGCACAGGACGCAGCCGGCGCTTGGGGCCTTTACCGCGTGGACGAACGCCAGACAGCGGTGCGCCTGCCAACACGATTGGAGCCTCGCCAAGCCTGTGTGGCGCCCGACGGCAGCAAGCTGGTCTACTCGGCCGCCGACGGTACCGTTCGACTGACATCGACGGGCAGTGGCAACGAAGCGGTGCTGGCGAGAGCCGATGCCAAGCGCAGCTTTACGCAGCCCTGTATGTCTGCCGACGGCCGTGAGGTCTATGTGGTGGAGATGGCCGACGGCAAGAGCCTGGAGACCGAAACCCTTCGTTACACCAGCGGCGCTGCTGAGCCCGAGCGCATTGCGCGACAACCCGGCGCGCAGCACGACCCCTTCGTCCACCAGAAGCGCTGGCTGGTCTACGCCAGCGTGGGCTGCTCCGACGGCTGCGGCGAACTGCTGGTAGAGATCTGGGCACGCGACCTGGTGGCGGGAAAGGCGCGGCAACTGACCTTGCTCAATGCGCTTTCGCAAGGCCCGGTGACGGACGCCCGCCGCGTTGTCTTCAGCAGCAATGCCAGCGGCACCCACCAGCTCTGGCAGGTTGGACTGGACGGCAGCGGTGTCCGCCAATTGACGCAGTCGCCATCGGTCCAGGCTATTTCCCCAGCGATTTGCGGCGGGGTGGTGCATTTCGTGAGGTCGGGGCCAGGCGGCGCAGCCATAGCTCGCTTGGCCGAGGACGGCCAAGTGTCGGAATTGCCCCTGCCCGGTTTGAAATCCTTTCGTGCTTTGA
This sequence comes from Burkholderiales bacterium, assembly GCA_038324515.1. Lineage (GTDB taxonomy): Bacteria > Pseudomonadota > Gammaproteobacteria > Burkholderiales > Burkholderiaceae_C > Rubrivivax. The sequence continues at coordinate 956 of JBBQIB010000401.1, read as the reverse complement.
GGTGCCTGTGATGAATCAGCTTCGTAAGGCCGTCGCCTGCTGCTTGCTGGCACTTCCCATGTTGGCTTTCGCCCAGGTCAAACTGCTGCGCGTCAGTGCTACCGAGCTGGCCAGTACCAGCAGCGTGGGCGTGGTCTACACCGTACGCACCCCAGAGGCGGGCGCGCTGACACTGGAGATCTTGACGGGTGACGGCGACGTGGTGCGCCGCTTGGTCAAACCTGGCCTTCGAGCCGGCGAACATGAACTGAGCTGGGACGGTAAGGACGAGCGCGGACAGCCGGTTCCCGACGAAGCCTATTGCGCCCGCGTCGTTCTGCAGGCGGCCACCGGCCGTGTTGAGGATGACCCTTGCCGGAAAACAGGTGGCGAGGTGCTCAGCGACCTCCAGCAAACCATGGCACCCAGCGGCGACATCGCGTATACCCTGGACAAGCCTGCACGCGTGCTCGTACGGGTCGGCGTCAAGAATGGCGCGATGCTGCGGTCCTTGTCGGTCTGGAAGCCGCGCCCTGCTGGCCGCAACCTGCAGCGCTGGAACGGCTTCGACGAGAGTGGGCAGATCGATCTTCGGACCGACCGCTTGGCGTTACTGGTCACCGCTTTCAGATTGCCCGACTTCAGCGTCATCACCACTGGCCAGGACAGGTTGGACTACCGTGCATGGCGCACGGCCCAAGGCTGGCCCGAGAAACCCGATACCCCTGTCGACGGCAGCGCGGCTTCGCCCCTGGAACGTAGCGGCGTGCGCATCGCCCGCCAGCACTACATGGCGCGCTACAAGGACCGCGAGCCCCGAATCACCGTGCGTTTGGTGGACACGACCGGTAAACCGGTGAGCCCGGCCGACAAGGCACCTGAAGACATACGAATCTCCGTCGATCTTCATCCGGAAGACCGGTGGCTGATGCAGGAGCAGTTATACGAGGTGGCGTTCTTCGTCAACGGCGACTTCG
>JBBQIB010000400.1:0-3887 GCA_038324515.1 Burkholderiales bacterium | reverse complement strand
ACACCGGGTACCGCCGCGATCGCTTCCAGTTGTTCGATGGCGGCCAGCGTTTCGAGCTGCAGCACCACGCCCACACTCTTGTTGGCAGCCTTGAAGAAGTCCGGCACGGTGCCGAACTTCGACGCCCTGCCCATCCCGGCCATGCCGCGCACGCCTTCAGGCGGGTAACGGGTGGCAGCCACGGCTTGCGCGGCTTCATCGGCGTTTTGCACAAACGGGAACATCAGCGTCTGCGCGCCTGCGTCCAGCACGCGCTTGACTGTCACGGTGTCGTTCCACGGCACACGCACCACCGGCACCATCGCCGTGTTGCCCACCGCCTGCAGCAGGTGCACCAGCCCCATCAGGTCGATGGGCGTGTGCTCCATGTCGATCACGCCCCAGTCAAAACCCGCAGTGCCGATGGCCTCGGCGACCAGCGGGCTGACCGACATCACCCAGGTTCCGGCAGGCGTGTGCTGGTCGCGGGCCTGCAGCAGTTGGCGGAATGCGTTCATGTGGGGTGGGCAGTTGTCATCAATAGATCACCGGCTCGGGTGTCGGCGCGTTGCCTTGCAGGAAGTCCAGGTCGCAGCCCTCGTGGGCCTGGGTGACATGTTGCTGATAGAGCCGCACGAAACCGCGCAGGTAGGGCTGCACAGGCGCCACCCACAGGCTCTTGCGTCGCGCCAGCTCGGCATCATCCACCTGCATGTTCAGGCTGCGGGCCGCCACATCCAGTTCGATCATGTCGCCCGTCTGCACCAGCGCCAGCGGCCCGCCCACCGCCGCCTCGGGGCTGATGTGCAGCACACAACTGCCGTAATGCGTGCCGCTCATGCGCGCATCAGACAGGCGCACCATGTCGCGCACGCCCTGCTGCAGCAACTTCCTGGGGATCGGCAGGCCGCCCCATTCGGGCATGCCGGGCGCTCCCACCGGACCTGCATGACGCAGGATCAAGACGGTGTTGGCATCGACGTCCAGGTCGGGATCGGCCATCGCCGCCAGCATCTGTGGCTGGTTGTCAAACACCAGCGCCGGGCCGCGGTGTTCGAAAAACGCCGGGCTCGCGGCGCTGGGTTTCATCACCGCACCCATCGGGCACAGATTGCCCTTGAGCACTGCCAAGGCGCCGTGTGGGCTGACGGGATGGTCCAGCGGGCGTATCACTTCATCGTCCAGCACCTGCCGCCCGGCAATCTGCTGCCCCAGCGTCTGGCCGCTGACGGTCAGCTCATCCAGTGACAGCAGAGCCTGCAGCCGGTGCATCAGTGCTGGCAGCCCGCCGGCGTAATAGAAGTCTTCCATCAGTCGGTCGCCGCTGGGGAAGAGGTTGGCGATCACCGGCACCCTGCGCGCCACCTCGTCCAGATCGGCCAATGTCAGCGGCACACCGGCGCGGCCGGCCATGGCCAGGATGTGCACGGCGGCATTGGTCGAGCCGCCCAAGGCCATCTGCACCACCGCCGCGTTGATGAAGGCACCCCGCGTCAGGATGCGGCTGGGCCGCAGATCCTCGGCAATCATCGCCACGATGCGCTCGCCGCAATCGGCCGCCATGCGCGGGTGCGCTGAGTCCATTGCCGGGATGCTGCTGCTGCCTGGCAATGCCATGCCCAGTGCTTCGGCAATCGCCGTCATGGTGCTGGCCGTGCCCATGGTGTTGCAGGTGCCGGGGCTGCGTGTCATGCGCGACTCCAGCTGCACCCATTCGGCGTCATCGATCTTGCCGGCCTGGCGCTCGTCCCAGAACAGCCGGGTGTGGGTGCCGGCGCCCACCGTTTTGCCTTGATAACGATCATTCAGCATGGGGCCAGCGGGGCAAAAGATCGCGGGCACGTCCATGCTGGTGGCCCCCATCAGCAAGCCTGGCGTGGTCTTGTCGCACCCGCCCAGCAGCACCGCGCCATCAACCGGCAGGCTGCGCAGCAATTCTTCGACTTCCATCGCCAGAAAGTTGCGGTACAGCATCGTGGTGGGCTTGACCATCACCTCACCCAGGCTCATTGCCGGCAGCTCCAGCGGCATGCCGCCGGCCAGCAACACACCGCGCTTGACGGCCTCGGCCCGCTCACGCAGGTGCGCATGACAAGGCGACAGATCGCTCCAGGTGTTGACGATGGCCACGATCGGCCGGCCCACCACGTCGTCGCGGCGCAAGCCCATTTGCTGCATGCGCTGGCGGTGCGCAAATCCGCGCATGTTGTCGGCTGCGAACCAGCGGGCGCTGCGCAGATGGGGGGTACGGCTTGTCATGCGGAGGACTGATTCAGGTTGATGACGCGCTTCTTTGTTACCGCTAACATTACCAGTTGGCCCTGCAGCGTCCATCCTCAATTACCCGGTGGCGAGGCTGGCCCAGCTTCTTCAATCTAGAATCTTACCCTCAGTAAGGAAGTCCGACAAAAGAACGCAGCAAAGGAAGCGATATGGCAGTTGCAACGATGACCAGCAAGGGGCAAATCACCGTGCCGCAGTCGGTGCGAGAGGCTCTTGGCCTCGAAGCCGGCACCAAGGTGGATTTCATCGCGTTGGAAGACGGCTTCAAGGTGGTGGCCTTGACACGCCAGGTCTCGACACTGAAGGGGCGGTTTGCAGGACGTGTCACCCAGCCAGTGACGCTGGCTGAGATGGACGCGGCAATTGCCGCAGGCGCAGCCAGCCCTGGCCAGTTCGATAAAGACACACCAAAAACCAGGCGACAAAGCCGCGCCGGCAAATGATCGGCCTCGACACCAACATACTGGTCCGGTATCTGACGCAGGACGATCCCAAGCAGTCGCAAGCGGCGACGCGATTGATCGAAACCGAGTTGAGCGCACGTCAGCCGGGTTTCATCACACTGGTTGTGTTGGTTGAGTTGTACTGGGTGCTGGAGCGGCTGTATGGCGCGCAGCCTGCAGAAATTGTCGATGCCCTGGCGGACATGCTGGATGTTGCGCATTGGCAGTTTCAGGAGCGCGCGTGCGTGCAGGCGGCACTTGAAGACTGGCGCAAGGTTCAGACAAGTAAAGCAAAGCAAGTGCAACCGCAACTGCGACCACGACTACCCGACATCTTGATTGCGCACTTGGCGCGCAAGTTTGGCTGCCAGCGCATTGTCAGTTTTGACAAAGCAGCGGTGCGCTCGGCAGGGATGAGTTTGTTGGTGTGAGCCCGAGCCCGAGCCCCAGCCCGCGCCAGTCCAGACAAGGCCACGGCCGCGTCACTTTGCAAACAGTGGCAGCGGCAGCAGGGGTCACTGCCATCACGGTGTCGCGCTACCTGCGCGAGCCAGCCCTGGTGGCAGCCCACACGGCACAGCGCATCATCCAGGCGCTGTCGGATACGGGCTATATGCCCAACAAACAAGCGGGGCTGCTGGCCAGCGGCGTCAGCAATGTCATCGCAGCGCTGCTGCCAAACCTGGCCAATTCGATCTTTGCCGAGACCGCGCAAGGCCTCAGCGATGGTCTGCAGGCGGCGGGCATGGAACTGCTCATCACCGCCACCGGCTACTCGCTGGCGCGTGAAGAGCAGCAACTGCGCGCGCTGCTGGGCTGGCGCCCTGCAGCGATCGTCGTCACCGGCAGGCGTCACTCGCCCGCCGCGCTGGCGATGCTGGCCCAAGCCCAAAAAGCCGGCACGCCGGTGATCGAGATCTGGGATCACCACCCGCCCGAGCCTGGCGCGCAACAGCCCCGCTTCACGCAAGTGGGCTTCAACCACGACGAGGTGGGCCAGGCGATGGCCGAGCACCTGCTGCGCGCCGGCCACCGCCAACTGGCCTACATCGACAGCGGTGTGGCGCAAGACCACCGCGCACATGAACGCGGCGCCGCATTCGCAGCCGCCGCCAAGCGTGCAGGGGCCACGGTGCAAATCATCTCGGCCCCCACAGGCGATGCCTTCGATGCCGGCCGCCA
>JBBQIB010000399.1:0-3911 GCA_038324515.1 Burkholderiales bacterium | reverse complement strand
CACCAACCGCAACTGCGAAGCCATGGCCGACTGCCTTTTGCAGGCCGGCAAAGCCTTCGTTGTGCGTTACCACGCCAGCCACACGCTCCAGCCGCAAAAGCGCCTGACACCACGCGAAGCAGCACAGCTCGCGCGCGCCGGCCTGGACATCGTCACCGTCTACCAGGACCGCGCCAACCAGCCCGAGGACTTCAGCTCGGAGCGTGGTGAGCAGGACGGCCGCGCCGCCTTCACCCTCGCCAGCCAAGTGGGCCAGCCTTCCGGCAGCGCAGTCTATTTCGCCGTCGACGCCGACATGTCGATGGCACAGGTCAGCGATGCCGTACTGCCGTACTTCCAGGGTGTGCGCGCCGGGCTGGCGGCCATGGCGGGCGGCACGGGCGGCAGCACCGGATTCCGCGTCGGTGTCTACGGCTCCGGCCGCGTTTGCCAGCGTGTGAAGGAAAACCACGCGCTGGCCGAGCTCTCGTGGCTGGCGCAGTCCACAGGCTGGGCCGATTCGAAGACCTATGCGACCTGGGACATGAAGCAGGGCTTTGCCAGCGGGCCGCTATGTGCGCTGGGCACGCACTGGGAACATGTTGAAGCACGCGGCGACGCAGGTGCTTTCCGGCCGATCGGCGCCAAATTGACGGCCGGCGAGGGCGCCGCGCTGCGCGTCACCGCGCCAGAGCTGTTTCTGCGTCATGTGCCCACCACGCAAGGCAACCTGCCGATCGCCCGCATGCGCGAGGGCCAAGTTGTGCGCCTGCTGGGCGATGCCGCATCGCCATGGAAGCGCGTGCGCGCCATCATCGATGGCGCCGACGTGATCGGCTTCGCCAGCGGCCGCTTCCTGGCGCCGTTGCAGGGCGATCTGGTGCTGCCCGTGCCACCAGTCGGACCAGACATCCCGGCCGTCCACTTTCGCCCTGGCAATGTGCAGTCACGGCGCGACAGACCGGCCGGTCGCGCATCACCGTTGGGCGAACCCGGCCGTCCTTCGCGCACGCCTGGTGCCCCTGCGGCTCAGCGCCTGACGGAATTGGACGCCGTGGTGGCTTGGCTCGACGTGGAGCACAGCGCCCGCTGGCAACCCGAGGGCGGGCTGACCTTTTGCAATGTGTACGCTGCTGACTTCTGCTTTTTGGCCGGGGTCTACCTGCCACGCACGTGGTGGAAGGACAAAGCCTTGATGGCCATTGCGCGCGGCCAGACGCCGGAGGTGGTGTACGACGAGACCATCCGTGAATTGCGGGCTGATGATCTGCTGGCCTGGCTGTTGGACTTCGGCCCGCAGTTCGGCTGGCATCGCGTGTTTGACGCCACGGCGCTGCAAACAGCGGCCAATGCCGGCGGCGTCGGCGTGGTCTGCGCAGATCGCGACGCCATCGGACGGCCAGGGCACATTACCGTGGTGCTGCCCGAGACTGTTGAGGTGCCAGCCACGCGCGACGCGGACGGTAATGTGCTACTTCCAGTGCAGTCACAGGCCGGAGCGGTCAACCGCGCACGCTTCACAGGTCTAGGCGCAGTCAACGGCGCGTGGTGGCAGGACAGCAAGTTCCGCGACCGGGGCTTCTTTGTGCACGTTTGAACTCCGCACCGCAGACTGCGCCGGACGCTCGCCCCGGCAGCGCACCCTGCCGGGGGGATCAATGAAGGGCGCACGTAAGCCGCTGTTCCAGTTGTTCTTTCAGGCCAAAGGCCGAACAAAGCATGCACTTAAACCCAGCGCCAGTCCCAGCGGCAGCAGGTGCCAACCCCAGTGGGCACTGGGCCGGGGTCCGCTGTTGCACAGTTGCACATGCAGTCGCAACACTGGGCCGAGGGCCAGTTCGTGATTAAGGGGCGCGAAACTCAACCACCGGTAGGCGTGATAGAAGCCGACGATGCCGATTGGGTATGCGGGAAGCTTGAGCGCATTCACCTCCAGCAAGGCTGGCACCGAGCGGTTGGCATCGCGTTGACCCGGACGCGGCATCAAGGCGGCCGCCGCGACCTCTGCGAACAGCATGCCCAACTCGAGCGTCGTGCTCCACGGGCCGAAGCGCATCATCCGCGAGTCTGGCCGGTTTCGGCGAAGGCGCTGGCGATTGGGGATGCGGCTGGGGCATTGAAATTAGCTACAGCCCGGCGCCCACACGAGCGCAGCATGCTTGCCGGCGCCCAGCATGCGCCTCAGCCTCTGGAGTGCGCCTATAAATGTCTCCGATCCACCGTCCGTGATGCGATGCCCTGAGATCACCAGTGTTTCAGGCGCCGGTCACAGAAATGCGCGTTGCGTCGAAGCCACGCAGTGGACCGAAGGCCAAAACCTGGAGAAGCAGAATGCCGACCATTGCCATCGACTGGTTCAGTTTAGGTTTTACCCAACACCCGCCCCTCGGGTCTGTGACGTGCGCTGCAATGTGCCGACCAGCCGGCGGGTGTCGACCAAACCTAAACAGGCGCGGTGCTGAGCTTCGCATAGCAACGCCCTTGCATTCCTCAAATGTTGTGACGCTGCAAGAACCTTGGTCCGGTTAGAAACACGCGGGCGAAGCGGCAATCGGGGGACGATCATGAAGGACACCGGCAATTTTCTCGTCAGCACTGCTTTCTTGTGCGTGGTACTCGGCTTGGGCATATGGCGGCTCGACTTCGACCGTAGCGCGCCCGCGGTGACCGACGAGCAGCGAGCCGCACTGGCGCGCTGCGTGCCGCCGATCGAATTGCCCGCCGCAGCGAAGGTCACCCTTACGCCCGCAGCCGCGACCTCATCCGCCGCCTCATCCGCCGCCGGGCCCGCGAAGCAAGCGGCCCCGACGCCCACAATGCTGCAATTCGTCAGCACAACGCAGGTCAAGCTGGCGGGCACCGGCGCCGACGGCACCGCCAGCAACCCGTTGCGACTGCGCAGGTCGGATGGCGGCTTCGAGTTGCAGCCACCGGCGGGCGTCCAACAGGCGCTGAAGCTGCGCAGCAACGGCGTCAGCTACGACCTATCGGCTACCGAGAGCACGGACCTGCGCTTCAGCCCGACCGACGACGCAACGTACGAGGTTAGGCTGGACCAACCCAAGGAAATTGCTGTCGCCGCTGACGGCACGCGAACGCTGACCGCGGGTGTCCGTGGCCAGGCATTTGTGCGCAGCGCCATCGCGGTGCAGACTCTGCAGCCTTTGCGCGTTGCGCCCGACACGCGCAACGCGCCAATGGTCCTTCATCCGATCCGGGTCTCGGGCCAGCCGGGTCTGTCGGACATTGCCGTCGAGATCAACCAGCCCGGCCTACGCTTCGACGACGGCAGTGTCAGACTATGGGCCTGCGCCTGGCTTGCTGGCACTGGTGTCTGGAACGTAGTCGGGGTGTCGAGCATCCGCGCAGGCGACGCCGGCAACGCCAAGCTGCTTGTCGCCCTGCCGCCAGGTGCATTCCCGGTCGGTGGCGCTTGGCACCACCCGGTGTCAGTGGCCGTGGTGTCGTCGGATGGGCGATATGCCGCGGTAGGCGCGTTCACCGCGGTGTCGCGACCCTGGGCGGCCGTGGCGGCCACGGTCATCACACTTTCGGCGCTGGGCTCACTGATGCTGCTGCGCGGCAGGCAGCTGGCTGTCGACACCACAGGCGCCAGGCCGTGGTTCTCGGGCCTGTTCATTGGCATCGATGGCGACCCCAGCTTGTCGTTGTGGCAGACCTTCGTCTGGACCGTGGTCACGGTGTGGGGCCTGCTGTACGTGTTCATCGTTGCCGGCAGCCTGCTAACGCTTACGCCCGAGATGATGGGCCTGCTCGGCATAGCCGGCACGGGCAGCGTGCTGGCACGGTGGATCGCCACCAGCAGCGGATCAACCTCCCGCCAGGTCAGCCCAACGTCAACGCTGGTCCTGCCTGCGCCACCGCGCCAGCATTTGTTCTGGCAGATGCTGAGCAGCAACGGCAGCTTCGAC
>JBBQIB010000398.1:0-3912 GCA_038324515.1 Burkholderiales bacterium | reverse complement strand
CTGCGCGTGGCCAGCGGCCACTTCGAGCGCGGCATGCGCTTGAAGGTCTCACGCAGCGGCAAAGAGCTGCGGCCCAACACGGTGGTCTCGTTCTTGAGCCAGCGCCGCGAGCTGCTGGAAGAGGCCTACGCCGGCGACATCATCGGCATTCCCAACCACGGCGTGCTGCAGTTGGGTGATACCTTGACCGAGGGCGAAACGCTGCAGTTCACGGGCTTGCCTTTCTTCGCGCCTGAGATGTTCCGCAGCGTCGAGGTGGCAGACCCGCTGCGCACCAAACAACTGCGCGCCGGCCTGACCCAGTTGGGCGAAGAAGGCGCGATCCAGGTCTTCAGGCCACTGGCGGGCACCGTGCTGCTGCTGGGCGCTGTCGGGCAATTGCAGTTTGAAGTGGTGGCGCATCGCCTGGAGCATGAATACGGCTGCAAGGTGCGTGTGCTGCCGGCCCGCTACAACGTCGCACGTTGGGTGAGCTGCGACGTGGCGGACGGTGGTGAGCGCGAGCTCAAGCGTTTCATCGACGGTAACTCGCACCGCGTGGCACTGGATGCGGTGAACGCACCCACCGTGCTGCTCGAGTACGCTGGTGAGCTGCGTGCGATGCAGGAGAACTGGCCCAAGATCAAATTCCATGCATTGCGGGAGCATGCAGGGCTGGTGTTTCAGAAGCAGCTGGACGGCTGAGCCAGCAAGTTTTTGCGGCACTTGGAAGCTGCCGACTGCGTTTGCAGCGCATTGGAAGTTTACAATTTCAGTCTTTAAAGCTGAAACAGCAAATCTGATGTTTGAACGAACAGCTCGCCAGCGATTGCTGCGGCTGGCCAGGGGTTTCCCGGTGGTGGTGTTGACGGGGCCACGTCAATCGGGTAAGACAACCCTGGCGCAGACCGCCTTCCCTCAGCATGCCTATGTCTCTCTGGAAGACCCTGACGTGCGCCAGCGCGTGGTAGCCGACCCGCGAGGTTTTCTCGGCAGCCATACACATGGTTTAGTGCTGGACGAGGCGCAGCGCGTGCCTGATTTGCTGTCCTATCTGCAAACGGCGGTGGACTCAGACCGCCGTCCGGGGCGCTTTGTAGTCACCGGCTCGCAAAACCTCTTGCTGTCACAGGCCATCAGCCAAAGTCTGGCCGGCCGCGCTGCCTATCTGGATCTGCTGCCGCTGTCCTACACCGAAGCTTCGGCCAGCTTCAATAGCTTGAGCCTGGACGAGTTGCTGGTACGCGGCTGCTATCCCGCCCTGCATGCTGCGCCACAGGCCGCAGAGATCGACAGCGCCGACTGGCATGCCAGCTACGTCGCCAGCTACCTGGAGCGCGACGTGCGCAGCATCAGCCGCATTGGCGATTTGCTGCAGTTCCAGCGCTTCATGCGCATGATGGCTGCGCGCTGTGGTCAGCTGCTCAACCTCAACGCCGTGGCCAATGATCTGGGTGTGGCGCAGACCACCGCGCGTGACTGGCTGGCGATTCTGGAAGCCAGTTATGTGGCCTACCGTTTGCCGCCGTATCACCAGAACTTTGGCAAGCGGCTGGTCAAGACACCCAAGCTGTACTTTCATGACACCGGCCTGGCGGCCTGGTTGCTCGGCATCAGTGACGCGGCGACGATGAACATTCATCCGATGCGTGGCGCCCTGTTCGAGAACCTCTGCATCAGCGAGTTCTGCAAGCACCAGCGGCACAGCGGTGCGCAGGCAGCGGCCTGGTTCTGGCGCGACAACATCGGCAATGAGGTTGATTTGTTGCTTGAGAAAGCTGGCGTACTTCAGCCGGTGGAATTCAAGTCTGGCGCCACCTTCCAGCCGACCTGGCTGCGCGGCCTGCACACCTGGCAGCGTCACGCTGCGGCCGCCCCCCAGACGCAGCCGCTGCTGGTCTGCGGTGCGCCAGGCAATCAGCGTCTGCAAGGGGTGGGTGTTGCGTATTGGCGTGATGCGCTGCAGGCGCTGGCGCGCCCAGCTTGAGGGGGTGATTTAAGCGTGCGAACCCCAACGATGCAGATAATTCGTCAGTGAACGCGGCCCTCATCCCCTCCCGCTTGTCGCTCTACCTGGACCTGATCCGCTGGGACCGCCCGGTCGGATGGTTGCTGCTGTTGTGGCCCACGCTCAGCGCTTTGTGGATCGCCGCTGATGGTTTCCCGGGCTGGCATCTTGTGTTGGTATTCGTGCTGGGAACGGTGCTGATGCGCAGCGCGGGTTGCTGCATCAACGATGTCGCCGACCGTGAGTTTGACCGCCACGTCAAACGCACCGCGCAGCGGCCGGTCACCCGCGGCGCGCTGTCGCCGCGCCAGGCCTTGCTGTTCGGCGCCGCATTGGCCGCCGTCGCATTTGCGTTGGTGCTGACGACCACCGCGCCCGCCATCATGCTTTCATTCGCGGCGCTGGCCGTGACCTTGGCCTACCCTTACGCCAAGCGTGTGCTCAGCATGCCGCAGGCGGTGCTGGGGGTGGCTTTCAGCTTTGGTATCCCGATGGCTTTTGCCGCATCCCAAGGGGGCAGTATCTGGCGGTTGTCGGCTGTTCCAGATGCGGTGCCGGCGCTGGCCTGGGGGTTGTTGCTGGTCAACCTGTTCTGGGTGCTGGCCTACGACACCGAGTACGCGATGGTCGATCGCGATGACGATTTGCGCGTCGGCATGAAAACCTCGGCCATCACGCTGGGTCGCTGGGACGTGGCTGCGGTGATGGGTTTTTATGCGTTGCATCTGCTGGGCTGGGCTTGGGCGGGTTATGCGCTGGGGCTGGGTTTCTGGTTTGGCTTGGGCTTGGCGGTGGCGTCGGCGCAAGCGATCTGGCACGGCTGGTTGATCCGTGGCCGCAGCCGCGAAGGCTGTTTTGCGGCCTTTCGCGCCAACCACTGGCTGGGCTTCACGATCTTCTGCGGCGTGGTAGCGGATTTGGCGCTGCGCTGAACCCGCACTCGCCACAGGCGTGTGCTCGGCTGGCAAACGGGGGCCCAAAACGAGCCTTTCGACTCGTCGCCGCAGCAAGTTCAGCTCTCATTTGCCAGTGCCTTGGCCCGATCACGCGCCGCCAGTATGGCGGTGATGAAAGCCTGAGCGACGCCTTGCTCCTGCAGCGATGTGATGGCGGCATGCGTGGTGCCCCCTTTGGAAGTCACCTGCGCCCGTAGTGCTGCCGGGGCCAGCTCAGAGGCCTTGGCCAGCGCTGTTGCACCCGCAAAGGTGCTTTGCGCCAGCTGCCGGCCTTGGGCTTCGCTCAATCCCATCTGCACTGCTGCTTGCATCATGGCTTCGATGAAGAAAAACACATAAGCCGGGCCTGAGCCAGACAAAGCGGTCACACCGTCGAGCTGGTCTTCTTGCTCGACCCACAACGACTCACCGGTGGGCGCAAACAACGCCTGCACTTGCTCGCGCTGTCGATTGCTGACCTCTGGCCGCGCATACAGCGCGGCGATGCCTTGCCCGATCAGCGCCGGTGTATTCGGCATCGCTCGCACCACCTGCGCGCTGCCACTGCTGGCCTCGATACGCACGCTGCGGATGCCTGCCATCACGCTGACCTGCAACGCCTGCTGCACATGCGCGCGGCAAGGTGCAGAGGCTTGCGCAAACAGTTGTGGCTTGACGGCCCAGACGACCATCGCAGCATCTGCCAGGCGGGCATCGGCAACGGGTATGGCGTCAATCCCGAAGCGTTGCTGCAGGTATTGTCGCTGTTCGGCATTGGGCTCCACGACCAGCAGCGAATCGGCGCGCCGGCCAGCCTTGAGAAGGCCACCGATCAAGGCAGAGGCCATGTTGCCGCCGCCGATGAAAGCGATAGGTTGGATTTTCATGCGGAGCAGTTTAGCGATGCCGGGAACCACCCCCTACAAACCTCTACAGACCCCCCCAATGACCACCCCCTCACCACCAACCCCCTTGCTGACACCCGGCACT
>JBBQIB010000397.1:0-3918 GCA_038324515.1 Burkholderiales bacterium | reverse complement strand
GTGCCAGATTCAACGCTGGAAGTGATCGGCGCACAAGAACTCGGCATCCAGCATTTCGACCGCATGGCGATGCACTACAGCATCCTGGAGCTGAACACCGCCATCAAGCCCTTCGTCTTTCAGCGCTTGCGCCAGCGGCCCAATGTGCACAAGATCATTTACTTCGACCCCGATATCCAGCTTTACAGCAGCGGCGCGCCTTTGCTGCAGCGCCTGGAAAGCGCACAAGCGGTTCTGACGCCGCACCTGACCGCCCCGCTGCTGGATGACCGCCACCCTTCGGACCTGGCGATCCTGCAAAGCGGCACCTACAACCTGGGCTTTCTGGCGCTGCGATGTGACGCAGACACCGATCGCCTGGTGCAATGGTGGCAGCAAAAACTGCTGCGCGACTGCGTGGTGGACATTCCGCGTGGCCTGTTCACCGATCAGAAGTGGATGGACCTGGTGCCGGGCTTTTTGCCGCGTGCGTTGATCGAGCGGCATCTGGGTTGGAACGTTGCCTACTGGAACCTGCTGCACCGCGACCTCAGCGAAGAAAACGGTCAGATCATGGTCAACGGCCAGCCGCTCTTCTTCTTTCACTTTTCAGGTCACGACCCACACAGCGGCTGGGTCAGCAAACACCAAGACCGCTTCAGGATGAGCGATTGCTCAGCCACGGCGAAAAAACTGTTTGCGCAATACAGCCAGACGCTGACCGACCACGGCCGCGAGCGCTATGCCAGCCTGCCCTACGCTTTCGCCAGGCTGGCCGACGGCACGCCTTTGCCCGACTGCGCGCGCCGCGCGATTCGCAATCACCTGGATTGGTCGCAACCCATTCCTGACTTGTTGAGCCTGGAGGGCGCCCGCTACCTGATCAACTTCCTGACCGCCGCCGTTGACACCCGGCAGCCGGCCATTTCACGCCTGGCCTTGCAGCTGTATCAGGACCGGGCTGACTTGCAAGCTGCTTTCCCCGACATGCTGGTGATGCGCCGCGAAGCCTATCTGGCCTGGTTTGCCCAGCAGGCTGGACCTGAAGCGGGCGTGGTGGGCGTGTTGGCAGGCTTGCCTGCCCGCCCAAAGCAGCCAGGTTCAACGCCTGTTTCGCCACGGCCCCAGGCACCTGCCGCAGCTCCCGCAGCAGCAGCCGGGGCGGCCCAAGTGGTCGCCATCACTGTGGACGCGGCAGAACCAGCAGTCGTCCTGCCCTACCGACTGGCCTACCGCCTGGCCTGGAAGGCACGTCATCTCCTGCGGCCACTGACCTCGCTGGAGTTTCGCCAGCGCATGCGCCTGGGTTTGCTGCATCGGGCCTTTCCGCCGCAGCGCCCTGCAGCCCGGCCTGCCATGCCTTCAGCCACAGCAAACGCAACCGAGGCCACGCCTGCAACTGCCACAGCACGCAAGCACTTGGACGCAGGCCTGACGCTGATCGGCTATCTGCATGCCGAAAGCGGCGTCGGTGAATCTGCCCGCGCAACGTTGCGCGCGCTGGCCAGCACCGACCTGCCCCATTCGGCGCAGGACTTTCGTGTCGGCAATGTGGCGCGCATGGCAGAGACCGTGGACGGCAGGCTGCTCAACGGCACGCAATATGCCATCAGCCTGTTCCACATCAACGCTGATCAATTGCCGGTGGCCCGCACCTTCATTGGCGAAGCGCCTTTCACCCACACTTACCGCATTGGCTTCTGGGCTTGGGAGCTCGAGAACTTCCCGCGCGAATGGGACGCCGCTTTTGGTCATGTGGACGAGGTGTGGGTGCCATCATCGTTCTGCCAGCGCGCCATCGCTGCCCGGTCTCCGGTGCCGGTGCTGGTGATGCCGCACGCCATAGACATCCTGTCCCAACTGCAGCCTGACCGGCCCCGATTCAAGCTGCGACAAGACTCTGTCGTCTTCCTGGCAATGGCCGACATGATGAGCCTGGCCGGCCGCAAGAACCCCTTCGCAGCCATCGCGGCCTTTGCCTCCGCGTTCCCAGGAGCTGATCACAACGCTCAATTGGTGGTCAAGATCGCGCACCCAGATCGCGACCCCGCGGCCTTGAAGAAGCTGCAGGCCCTGGCTGCCCAATGCCCGGGCATCGTGTTGCTGACGCGACCGATGGACCGGTCTGAACTCAACACGCTGCTCGACTCTGTCGACTGCTTCGTCTCGCTGCACCGATCAGAGGGTTTTGGCCTGGTGATCGCTGAATCGATGGCACGCGGCAAGGTCGTCATTGCCACCGGCTGGTCGGGCAACATGGACTTCATGAACGCCCTCAACGCCTTGCCGGTGGACTTCGACTTGATCACGCTGCCGGCCGACGAAGGCCCCTATCGGCAGGGCGAGCGTTGGGCTGAACCTCGGCACGACGATGCCGTGGCCAAGATGCGCCTGGTCGCCTCTGATCCCGCCTTGCGGCAACGGCTGGGCCAAAAGGCCAAGGCGGATTGCGAGCGTTGGCTGTCACCCCAGGGGGTCGGCGCAGCCATGGCGGCGCGCGCACGCTCCATCTTGAGCGCCTTGGGTGCGGGCTGATCCAGTGATTCAGACAAACACAGACACCCTGATTTTTGGAGACAGCCCATGAACCCGGATACCAAGGAGTCCACCGCAGAGCCCACCGCAGTGCCCGCAGTTGTGCCCCCAGTGAGGCCCGGCCAGTCCATTGCCGACGCCCAAGAGGTTGACGAAACACGGCCCGTCGCCAGCCTGGTGCTGCCGCTCAACGCTGCACCCATCCATGTCGAGACCGAGGTCGATGCTGCGGGTTTGAGCGCCTTGCTGGCGCACACCGAAAAGACCTGGACCCGACTGGGCGAAGAAGAGCCGCATTGGTCGGTGATCTCGGCAGAGCGCTTCAAGCAAAAACAGCTCGAGCCGCACCTCGAAGAGTTCTACGCCAGCGGCCAGGGTGATATCGCCACCTTCGGCGCTTTTTTGGCAAGAAACGAGGTCGACACCTCGGCCTTCGAGTCGGTGCTCGAGTTCGGCTGTGGCGTCGGCCGTGTCACGCGCTTCCTGGCTGATCACTTCAAACGCGTCGTCGCTTGCGACATCTCCCCCAGCCATCTCGCCTCGGCCCAACAGTACTTGCAAGGTCTGAAGCTGGATCATGTCGAGTTGCTGCGCTTGCGCTCACTGGACGACCTGGACGGCCCCGCCGACATCGACGCAGTGTTCTCCGTCATCGTGCTGCAACACAACCCGCCGCCGACGATGGTGGCCATTTTGCAGAAGCTGCTGTTGCGGCTCAAACCCGGCGGCGTGGCTTACTTTCAAGTGCCCACGCACGCCCTGGACTACCGCTTCAGCGTTGACGACTACCTCAAGCATGGCCTGCAAGCCAGGCATGTGGAGATGCACTACCTGCCCCAACGACGGATCTTTCAGATCGCCGGCGCAGCAGGCTGTGAGGTGCTGGAAGTGCGCGAGGACGACTGGGTGGGGCGACGTGAGGTGGAGTTGTCCAACACCTTTTTGCTCAGGCGCGTTTGAGACGTGTTTGAGACGTGTTCGAGACGTGTTCGAGACGCAGCAGAGACAAGTCATGCACGGCAGACTGCTCACCCCCGCAGCGAGAACTGCGCTGTTCTGGAGATACAGCCTGTCGCACACAGCGTGTCGTGGCGCTTCAGATGAGCAGTCTGTGCCCAGCCAACGGAAGAAAGATATTTTCTTAAACCCAAATTGAATCAGGACACCACACTCGCACCCTTCGGCGCTTCAATGGGCGTCATTGCCAGTGCTTCTATCGCTGCCGTTGTCCCGGTCGAACAGGCAAGTGCTGAATCGCCTGCCGTCAGCGTGCTGGTGCGCAGCATGGCCCGCGCTTCTCTCAGCCGTACGCTGGCTTCTGTCGCCGTTCAAACCGGCGTGGCTTTGGAGGTGGTGGTGATCAATGCCACGGGCGGGGTCCACCCGCCTTTGCAGCCGCATTGC
>JBBQIB010000396.1:0-3927 GCA_038324515.1 Burkholderiales bacterium | reverse complement strand
GCATCGACTCGAAGATTTGCGGCCCCTCACAGCGCCAGACATGGGCAAAGTAGGCGCGCCAGCCCAGCTCAAACACCAGCTTGTGCTGAGCATCCAGGCCATGCACCTGCCCCAGATGGCTGAGCACTTGCGGCAGCGTCAGCAAGCCATGCGTGAGGTACGGCGACAAACCGGTGACGGCACCCTGCAGATGGTTGCGGCTGCGCGCATAGGCAGCAGGCCGCACCGCCATCAGCCTGGCCAGCGCTGCCTGCGGGGTCGCGTGCGGCGTGGCTTCGCCAAACTGCAGATCGGGTGGGGCCGTGGTGATGGCTGTCGTTGACACTGTTGTTGACACTGTTGTTGGGGCTGTCGATAT
The DNA here is from genome assembly GCA_038324515.1 of Burkholderiales bacterium. Taxonomy (GTDB): domain Bacteria; phylum Pseudomonadota; class Gammaproteobacteria; order Burkholderiales; family Burkholderiaceae_C; genus Rubrivivax. The sequence continues at coordinate 3,569 of JBBQIB010000396.1, read as the reverse complement.
GTTCAAGCCGCGGACGCCAAACTCGCCACGCTGTCTTGCCGCAAAGCCTGCGCCTGGTCGCGGATCTGTTGCTTGTGCGGCTCATCCAGCCGGGCCAGGTTACGCACCTGCATCGCCGTGCGCGGGTTGGCGGCCAGCAGCGTCTCGTGGCGCAGCAGAAAGTCCCAGTACAGCGTCGTGAAAGGACAGGCCTCGGGGCCCACGCGCTGGCTCGGATCGAAGCGGCAACGTGCACACAAACTGCCGCCACTTTGGCGCTGGATGTACTTGCCGCTGGCGATGTAGGGTTTGCTGGCCATCAAGCCGCCGTCGGCAGCCTGGCTCATGCCCAACGTGTTGGGCAGCTCGACCCATTCCACCGCATCGACATACACCGCCAGGTACCAGGCGTGCACGGCCTTTGGCTCGACGCCCAGCAGCAGCGCATACAGGCCCGTCACCATCAAACGCTGGATGTGGTGGGCGTAGCCATGCTGCAGCGTCTGCCCAATCGCATCAGCCATGCAAACCATCGGCGTCTGGCCGGTCCAGTAAAACTCGGGCAGCGGCTCGTGGGCCTGCAGCGTGTTGCGCTCCAGGTAGCCTGGCATCTGCGTCCAGTAAATGCCACGCACATACTCACGCCAACCCAGCACCTGGCGGATGAAACCCTCGGCGCTGGCCAGTGGCACGGCGCCTGCGCGCCAAGCCGCCTCAACGGCTTGCACCACCTCATGGGGATCGAGCAGCTTCAGGTTCAGCGCCACCGACAGATGTGAATGCCACAACCAGGGTTGCCCAGGCCACAGCGCATCTTGCCAACGGCCGAACTCGGGCAGTCGGTGGACGACAAAATCAGCCAGCACCAGGAGTGCCTGCGCCCGCTGCACGGGCCAGCCGAAGCTCTGCAACTGGCCCGGGTGGTCAGCAAAGCGTGTCTGCACCAGCGCGATGACTTCTTGTGTGATGGCATCGGGCGCAAAACGCAGCGGCGCGGGCACTGGGCCGGGCCCGCTCTTGGCAAATGACCCGCGGTTGTGGTCGTCAAAGTTCCATTGGCCACCCGCAGGCGTCTTGCCGTCCATCAGGATCTGATGGCGCTGGCGCAACTTGCGGTAAAAATACTCCAGCCGCAACTGTTTGCGGCCTTTGGCGTGCGCTGCAAAGTCCTGCACGGTGGTGTAGAAGTGGCGGTCCTCGCGCACCTCCAGCTCCAGGCCCGCTGCATTTGCCACATCACGCAAAGCCTGCAACACGCGCCAGTCGCCTGGCGCCGTCATCAGCAAACGTTGTGGCTGCCACTGCTGGATGGCGGCTTGCAACTCATCCGCCAGTGTCTGCGTGTTGGCTGGGTCGTCGAGCTGGCGGTAGTGCAGCGGCCGGCCCAGCGCTTGCAGCGCCTGGGCAAAGTGGCGCATCGCAGACAAGAAGACCACCGTGCGCTGTTTGGCAGACCAGACATGGGTCGACTCTTGCGCTGCTTCGGCCATCCACACCCGGTCCAGATCGGCATCGAAGCCGTCAAAGGCGGCGGCCTGCAGATCCAGCTGATCGCCCAGCACCAACACCAAATGGCGACATGGCTGCGCCAAGATCAACGACTCGGCCGGGTGGGCGTAACGGGCGCGAGGGGCGCAACGGGCGCAGCAGGTGCGACAGTCACTGAAGACTTGCGCTTGCGGCAAGCCTGCGAGCAGACTTTGACCTCCGCCCAGTTCTTGGCCCAGGCGCGTCGCCACGTCATCTCGCGGCCACAGACGGTGCAGGGCTTGCTTGGCAAAGCAGATTTGTTGCCCTTGAAACTGCTCGAATCAGACTTCATCGACGAAGAAACTGAGGGCGCATCTGTTTTGCGCCGGGTTGACATCCAAGGGCATGTGCAAGGATAGCGGCAGCGGCAAATGTTTGCCGGCGAAGGATTTGATCGAAAGGCTTCTCATGCGACCGATGGCAACCGGTAGCGGGGCCATGCTCAAGGGTCTCACGCAAAGCTCAGACCGACAGGTCCGAAAACGACGAGCCTGCAGCACCCGGCTGCCTATCATCGCCGCATGGAAATGGATGACGACGCCGCCTACCTCGCCTTCAAGGCCCGCGATGCCCGCTTTGATGGGCGGTTGTTTGTGGGCGTGCTGTCCACCGGCATCTACTGCCGTCCGGTCTGCCGCGTGCGCACGCCGATGCGCAAGAACTGCCGCTTCTTCAACAGCCGGGCCAAGGCCGAGGCGGCTGACTTCAGGCCTTGCATGAAGTGCCGGCCAGAGATTGCGCCGGGGCTGTCCAGCATGGACTCGTCACGCTCTTTGGCCGATACGGCGGCGCACCGCCTGGAGCTGGCGGTGCACCATGGCGAGCGGCTGCGGTTGCCGGCCTTGGCCCAGCGGCTGGGCATCACCGAGCGCCATCTGCGGCGCATTTTTGTCGCCGCACATGGCGTGTCGCCACATGACTACTTGAGCACGCAGCGGCTGCTGCTGGCCAAACAGTTGCTGACCGATACCCGCATGCCCGTCTTGCACGTGGCACTGGCCAGCGGCTTTGACAGTTTGCGCCGCTTCAACGCGGCTTTTTTGCAGCGCTACCGCTTCAACCCCAGCCAACTGCGACGCAGCGTCGCTGATTTGAGCGCCGCTGGCTTGAACGCCACGCCCGCCCCAGCCGCAAGCACGAATCCCAGAGCCAGCCGCGCGCCATCACCCGCCTTGCCTGCGACGTTGAAACTGGCCTATCGCCCACCCTACGACGTTGCAGCCGTGATGGCCTACTTCGTGCAGCGCCAGCTGCCGGGTGTGGAAGTCGCATCGGGCCTGCGCCTGGCCCGCACGATGAGCTGGTCGCACCAAGGGCAGCGCCTGGCGGGCTGGCTGCAAATGCAGTTCGTGCCCGAGCGCCATGAAGTCCATCTCAGCACCTCGGCCAGCTTGTCGCCGGTGCTGGGCGCTGTGCTGCAAAGCGTGCGCCAGATGCTGGACCTGGACGCCGATCCGGCGCGCATCGACCCGGTGCTGGCGCTGCTGCCGGTGGCGCTGCGCCCCGGGACGCGCCTGCCAGGCGTGATCGATGGTTTTGAAGCTGCGCTGCGCGTGATCCTGGGCCAGCAGGTCAGCGTCAAGGCTGCGCATACGCTGAGCTCGCGGCTGGTGTCGGCACTGGGTGAGCGCTTGGCAGAACCGGCAGCCGGCGCAGCGCCAGGGCAGCTGCTGACGCACCTCTTCCCCACCGCGCAGGCGGTGGCCGAAGCCTCAGCCGATACGCTGGGCCGTCTGGGCATCGTGCGCCAGCGCGTGCGCGCGATGCAGGCTTTGGCGCAAGCGGTGGCCAGCGGCAGTTTGCTGCTGGACCGCCATGCACCGCTGCAAGCCACCTTGCAGGCGCTGCTGGATCTGCCCGGCATCGGCCCCTGGAGCGCGCAATTGATCGCCATGCGCGTACTGGCCTGGCCCGACGCATGGCCGGCCAGCGACATCGGGCTGATGCATGCGCTGGGCAGCCGCGACCCGGCGCAGATCGAACGCATGGGCCAGGCCTGGCGGCCCTGGCGGGCCTATGCAGTGATGCGGCTGTGGCACAGCCTGGAAGAAGCCAAAACA
>JBBQIB010000395.1:0-3942 GCA_038324515.1 Burkholderiales bacterium | reverse complement strand
CCCACTCCGGGCAGGCCCAGCACTTGCGCGCCACCTTGGGTGCCGATGTGCACCACGTCTTCGATCGTCATCGCCGCAGCGTGACCGCCAGGCTGCGTACCGCCCTGGTGTTTGCGCTCGCCGGCACGCGGGTCGGCACGGTGCAGCAGCCACGCAGCATGCGCTTCGCTGGCCATGTCGGCGGCTTCGTTGCTGGCCGCACCGTCCACCGCCAGGCTGACGGCCACGCCCAGCGCCAGCGCTTCGGGGATGCGCGCAATGCCGCTGCCCAGGCGGGCGTTGCTTTGTGGGCAATGTGAGATGCCGGTGCCGGTATCAGCACACATCTGAAGTTCGGCATCACTCAGGTGCACCATGTGTGCATACCAGACGTCGGCGCCCACCCAGCCATGTTCGGCCACAAACTGCATCGGCGTGCAGTCGTGCTGCTCTTGGGCCCAACGCACGTAGTCGAAGGTCTCGCTCAGGTGGCTGTGCAGGCGCAGGCCCAAAGCGCGGGCCTGCTCGGCCATGGGTTTGAGATGCTCGGGCTTGCAGCTCCAGTTGGGTGTGGTGATGGCGCTTGCGACGCGGCGCATCGCCATCGGGCCGGGGTCGTGATACCGCTTGGCGTCGCGTTCTATCGCAGCCATGAAGCCGTCCAGCGTTTCCGGCGCTGCATGTGGCGAGGCCTCTTGGTCGGTCATCGCGCGCGGCTGCGTCTGGCCGCCGCGGCACAACACCAGCCGCATGCCCAGCTTGCTGGCTTCGTCGAACACGGCCTCTGATGCATCAAAGGGCATGTTGGGGTAGTAGTGGTACTGGTGGTCGGCCACCGTGGTGCAACCCGACAGCAGCAGCTCCACCAGGCCGATGCGCGCGGCCAGGCGCAACGATTCTTCGTGATCGAAGAAGCGGCGGTAGGGCACCGGCACCGATGCCAGCCAGGGCACCAGCGCCTGGTTGATGCCGGCCGGCACACCTTTGAGCAAACTCTGAAACAGGTGGTGGTGGGTATTGATCCAGCCGGGATAGATCACGCAGCCATCGGCATTCAGCACCCGCTCATCCGCTTCGGGGTGCAAGTGGCCGATGGCGCTGATCACGCCTTTGCGGATGCGCACATCGGCGCCTTGGGTGCTGCGCATCGCTGCACCGCGTTGGCCGGTCCACAGGTGGGCGGCGCCTTGAATCAACAGATCAGTCATGAAGGGAATACTCGGGTTGGAGGGCGCTGCGGTGTTTGCTCTGGATCGTTTCGCCGTTCAGTCATGAGGAGTTTCGCTTTCGTGCCAGCCGCCCAGGGCCCACTTGCTCAGGACCGCCATCAGCGCAAACAACAACACGCCGGTGAGTGTGATCAGCACCAGCGCAGCAAACATGCGCGGGATGTTGAGCTGGTAGCCCGCTTGCAGGATCTGGTAGGCCAGCCCGGTGCCGGTGCCGCCCGTGCCAGCGACAAACTCGGCCACCACCGCGCCAATCAGCGCCAGGCCGCTGCTGATGCGCAGGCCGCCGAAGAAGTAGGGCAGCGCAGAAGGGATGCGCAGCCGCGTCAGCGTTTGCCAGCGGCTGGCACGGTTGAGCTTGAAGTAACTCAGCAAACCGGCGTTGACGCTGCGCAGGCCCAGCGTAGTGTTGGCGATGATCGGAAACAAGGCCACCAGCGTGGCACACACCACCAGCGACGCCGTCGGGTTCTTGACCCAGATGATGATCAAAGGCGCGATGGCCACGATGGGCGTGACCTGCAGCAGCACGGCGTACGGGAACAGCGCGGTCTCAACGACGCGGCTTTGGACGAACGCAAAAGCGATCAGCACGCCCAGCACCGTGGCCGTGATGAAAGCCAGCAGTGTGATCTTCATCGTGACGTACAGCGAACCAAACAGCAGGCCTGCGTCGGCCACCATCACTTGGGCCACGCGCACCGGGCTGGGTACCAAGAAGGGCGGAATCTCCAGCCCCACCACCAGCCCTTGCCAAAGTGCCAACAAGACGAGAGCGACCGCAGCAGGCCACAACACTTGTTGCGCCCTCACTGCAGCCCCTCGCCAAACGGGACCGTTTGACGATCCCCCAAGGAGATTCGGGCCAGCCGGGGGGCGGCCCGGCGCTCGGCCCGTGTCATTGGAGCTCCTCGTCCTGCAGCTCGCCACTGGCGCGCAACAAACTGTCCTGCAACCGCTTGGCATATTCGCTGAAGCGCGTCGAGACACGAAAGTCTGCGCTGCGCGGATAGGGCTCGTCGATGCTGAATTCTTCGACGATGCGGCCAGGCCGGGCCGCCATCACCACCACGCGCTGCGACAGATAGACCGCCTCAAAGATGCTGTGGGTGACAAACATCACCGTCAGTTGTTGTTGCGTCCACAGGTTCAGCAAGTCGCTGTCCAGCCGGTTGCGGGTGATCTCGTCCAGCGCGCCAAAGGGTTCGTCCATCAGCAGCAGTTTGGGCTCGGTGACCAGGCCACGCGCGATGCTGACGCGCATCTGCATGCCGCCGCTCAATTCTCGGGGCAGGGCATTTTCAAACTTCTGCAGTCCCACCAGTTTGAGTACCTTGCGCACTCTGGCTTCGGCCTCGGGCCTGGGAACGCCGGCCAGGTCCAGCGGCAGCCGCACATTGGCCATGACTTGGGCCCACGGCATCAGGGTGGCTTCCTGAAACACAAAACTCAAACGGTGGCCGCTGGTGGCCAGTTCCTGCACGGGCTTGCGCCACAGCAGCAAGCGGCCGTCGCTGGGTTCCAGCAGGCCGGCGACCATCTTCAGCAAGGTGCTCTTGCCGCAACCGCTGGGGCCCAGCAGCGTGATGAACTCGCCTTGGTTTGCGCTCAGCTTGACCGGCAACAGCGCCTGGGTGCCGTTGGGGTAGGTCTTTTCCGCCGCAAGAACTTCGACTGCCGGTACTGCACTCATGGCTGTGTTTTACGCGCCCACAGTGGTCTTGCGGTACATCTGCTCCAGATGCTCGCCCGCAGTGATGGGCCCGTAGCGCGCAGGGCGCTCGGCGCTGACGCACACCGGCAGCGGCTCGATGCTGGACTCGGCGTCGAGGTCGAAGAAGTAAGCGATCGACCAGCGGTCGCGCCCGCTGTACTTGTTGACGACGCGGTGCAAGGTCGAGGGCCAGCGGTCGTTGGTCCAGCGCTGCATCATGTCGCCGACGTTGACCACCAACGCGCCGGGGTGCGGTTGCACATCGATCCAGCTGCCGTCTTGGGCTTTGACCTGCAGCCCACCGGCGTCGTCTTGCGCCAGCAAGGTCAACGCGCCCCAATCGGTGTGGGCACCGCAGCCGATCTGCCCAAGCGCTGCCTGCGCCGGCTGCGGCGGGTAATGCAACAGCCGCGTGGTGCAGGTGGGGTGCTGCAGGGTGGGGTCGAAATACCCTGCGGGTAAGCCAAGCGCGATCTCGAACAAGCCCATCAGCCGCCGCGCCAGGCTTTCCATCGCTGCCGAGTAGTTCTCGCAGGCAGCTTTGAAACCTGGCACCAGGCGCTCGTCAGGCCACTGGTTGGGGCCGATGGCGGCCACGCCCAAGTAGAAGCTTTCCTTGATGTCGGGCGGATTGCCAGGGTCCAGCGACTGCCAGCCGATCGGGTCAAACCCCCGCTTCAACGTCCAGCGGTCAATGTGCCAACGCTCTTTGTCTGCTTGCGCCAAAGCAAAAAAGCGCTGGCTGGCATCAAATGCTGCAGCCACGGTGGCGGCTGGCACGCCGTGCCCGCTGACCGCGAAAAAACCCGCGTCGCACAGGGCGGCGTCGATCTGCCGGGCGGCGGCGCCGGCGCTGGTGGCGCCGAGATCGATCAGTGGGACGGCCATGGCTGGCTGATCAGAGAGTCTCAAATCAAGTGATCAGGGCAGCACCTTCAGGTCTTTGATGAAGGCCGTGGTGTAGGTCTTCTTCACATCCACCTTGGGGTCGAGCAGCTTCATGCTGACCATCATGTCGTA
>JBBQIB010000394.1:0-3950 GCA_038324515.1 Burkholderiales bacterium | reverse complement strand
GTACACCTGGGCCCAGTTGAGCCCCTCCAGAAACGGCCCACGGTTGGCCGCGCCGTCGCCAAAAAAGCACGCCACGATGTGCTGCGGCTGGCCCGGGCGGTGTTGAATCTTGAGCGCATGCGCAGCACCCGTAGCCACCGGAATGCCCGCTGCCACCACCCCGTTCGCACCCAACATGCCCACCGAAAAATCGGCAATGTGCATCGAGCCGCCCTTGCCCTTGTTGTAGCCCGTGGCGCGGCCAAACAGCTCACACATCATGCGCCCCGGGTCTGCCCCTTTGGCCAAGGTGTGGCCGTGCCCACGGTGGGTGCTGGTCAGCAGATCTTTGCGTTGCAGGTTTGAACACACGCCTGCAGCCACCGCCTCCTGGCCAGTGGACAAGTGCAAGGGCCCGCGCACCAACGCCGGTTTGGCAGCAGCGGCCAAGCCCCATGCAGCGACGCCGCCCTGACTGGCGACTTCCGCCGCGTCTTCAAAAGCGCGGATGCGGCGCATCAGGCGGTACAACTCGATCAGCCTGTGGCGGCCAGCGGGGTAGGAGCTCATCAAAGAAAGAAGGCGGCGCGGCAACGAAACACGCGCACAGACAACGGAGAGAGCCGATTCTAGGCACCGCCTTGCCTGTTCCGACTAGGGTGCAGCCCGAATGGCGCCGTGACGACACCCGGGCGCGGCTCGCGCACAAGACCGGGCTGGATTGACCCGCTGACCTGGGCCGGTACGGCTGGCTCTACACGGTGAGCAACTGCATGGCGCCCGCCAGGTTCTTGATGCCTTTGTCGCCGGTGACAAAGGTGTGCGCGCCTGTCAGCACAGCCGTTGCGATATGGATCGCATCGGGCATGCGCCGTGAAGGCGTCTCCGCACGCATCCTTGCTGCCAGCATGAGCACCTGCCGGCTGATGGGCTCTGTGCTCAGATGCTCGTCGAACAGCTGTTCATACACGCTCACCAGGCGGTCGTTGCTGCTTCGAATGGGATGGACCAGGACCTCGGCCAGACTCAGCTCGCTGGTGATGAATCGAGCCCCCGCAGCTTGCAGTGGCTGCAATAAGAGTTCAACCGGGCGCCGCTGGCCGGGCGCACCCTCTACCAGATAGATCAGGATGTTGGCATCGAGGTAGACGCGCTGCGGGCTGCTCATTTTCTCCTCTCACTTGCCCCACTCACTTGCCCCACGAAGCGCGCTCATCCTCCAAGCCCTGGTCAATGTCCTTGCGGGGCCGCGTCAAGCCTCGGCTGCGATGCAAAAACGCCAGCATCGTTTCCTGGCGCTTGCCGGCCTCCAGGACTTGTTGGGGCCGCAACAGGAACCCGCCTTCATCGGTTACCGAGACTTCCAGGTAGTCGCCTTCCCGTACCTCGCTTTGGCGCCGGGCGCTGACAGGCAGCGTGATTTGAAACTTGTCCTTGACACGAACGAGGTTGGCCATGGCCGCAGCTCCTGAAAGATAAAAACTAAGAAAGTTGGAAATGACGAGTATCTCACTCGCAGGGTGCAGGGTGCAGGGTGCAGGCGCAGGGTGCAGGGTGCTCGGCCAATGGAATGGAGGCCACATCGGTGCCGCCCCTGAGTCTTGTTTGCTCCCAGGCCCGCACCCAAGGCCACGCACAGCTCCTTCTGCTACATTTGCGACCCATGCAATCCGCAGTTTTTTTCTTTAGCTACTTTTGGTTCTCGCACCGCTCGGCGGCTGGAGAGGCAAGCGCGTAGTCAAAGACTGCAGTTCGCACCCCCTAGCAAACCGCCGGCAAACCCGGCGGTTTTTTGTTTTCTGCACGCACCACATCACAAGAAGGAAATCGCCATGAGTCCCAAATCTGCCGCCCAAGAGGGCTGGTATGCGCTCAGCGAAAAAACCGGCCAGACCGACGATCAGCGCATCCGCGACGTGACGCCGCTGCCGCCGCCCGAGCACCTGATCCGTTTCTTCCCGATCGCCGGCACAGCGGTTGAGAGCTTGATCGCTAAAACGCGCGACGCGATCCGCAAGATCATGCAGGGTGACGACGACCGCTTGCTGGTCATCATCGGCCCTTGTTCTATCCACGACCCGAAGGCGGCGCTGGCTTATGCCGAAAAGCTCAAAGCTGTGCGGGCTCAGCATGCGGGTGAGTTGGAAGTGGTGATGCGCGTGTATTTTGAGAAACCGCGCACCACGGTGGGCTGGAAGGGCCTGATCAACGACCCCTACCTGGATCAGAGCTACCGCATCCACGAAGGTCTGCGCATCGCGCGCCAGTTGCTGGTGGACATCAATCGGCTGGGCGTGCCGGCGGGCAGCGAGTTCCTGGATGTGATCAGCCCGCAGTACATCGGCGACATGATCGCCTGGGGTGCCATCGGCGCGCGCACCACCGAAAGCCAGGTGCACCGCGAGCTGGCCTCGGGCTTGTCAGCACCCGTGGGCTTCAAGAACGGCACCGACGGCAACATCCGCATCGCCATCGACGCGATTCAGGCGGCGGCCCGGGCGCACCATTTCCTGTCAGTGCACAAGAACGGCCAGGTCGCGATCGTCGAAACCAAAGGCAACAAGGATTGCCACGTCATCCTGCGCGGCGGCAAAGCGCCCAATTACGACGCCGCCAGTGTGGCAGCAGCATGCGCCGAGATCGAGGCCGCCAAGCTCGATTGCCGCTTGATGATCGACGCCAGCCACGCCAACAGCGACAAGCAGTACCAGCGCCAGATCGAGGTGATGAAGGATGTGGGCGCGCAAATGGCGGCCGGCAGCCGTTGCATCTTCGGGGTGATGGTCGAAAGCCACCTGCAGGCAGGCGCGCAAAAGTTCAGCGCAGGCAAAGACGACCCGGCCAGGCTGGAGTACGGCAAGAGCATCACCGATGGCTGCATCGGCTGGGATGACTCGGTGGCGGTGCTGGAGCAACTGGCGGGCGCGGTCAAGGCGCGGCGCAAGAGTTTGCGCAAGGGCTGAAGCAAACGGTGCCAAGATCGTTCTCTTGGTACTGATGGCTGCTACCACTCCGGGCCTGGCTTGGGGATGGCTGGCTACGTTGCTTTGGACGACCCGCCCCGAGCGCTTGCTTTTGTTGCCAAACTTGAACTCAAGTGCGCAGCACTGGGATTGACCGCGTGTTTGGATCTCAAGCCTTCAAGTAGTCCACTCCACCGGCCAACCACCGATCCACCAGCGCCTGCGCCGCTTGCGGATCTTCTTGCAGCAGCCGCGGCGCCAGCGCGCGGGCTTCTTTCAGCAGCGGCTCGTCGGTGGCCAGATCGGCAAAACGCAGCAAGGCATCGCCGCTTTGGCGTGCGCCCATGAACTCGCCAGGCCCGCGGATGTGCAGGTCGCGGCGCGCGATCTCGAAGCCGTCGGTGGTCTCTGCCATCGCCTTCAGGCGCGCCTTGGCGGTGGGCGACAGCGGCGCGCTGTAAAGCAGCACGCAGACGCTGGCCACCTGGCCACGGCCGACGCGGCCGCGCAGCTGGTGCAGTTGCGCCAGGCCAAACCGTTCGGCATGTTCGATCACCATCAGACTGGCGTTAGGCACGTCCACGCCCACCTCGATCACGGTGGTGGCGACCAGCAAGTGCAGCTCGCCTGCAGTGAAGCGCGCCATCGCGGCCGCTTTGTCGGCAGCCGTCATGCGGCCGTGCAGCAAGCCGACTTCGCAGCCAGGCAGTGATTCGCTCAGCGCCTGGTGCGTGGCGGTGGCGTTTTGCAGGTCCAGGTGCTCGCTTTCTTCGATCAGCGGGCAGACCCAATAAGTCTGGCGACCTTGTTGCAGCTCTTGGCGGATGCGCTCGATCACTTGCGGGCGCTTGCTGTCGGCGAAGAGTTTGGTCAGGATCGGCGTGCGGCCGGGTGGCAACTCGTCCAGCGTGCTCAGCTCCAGATCGGCGTAGTAACTCATCGCCAGCGTGCGTGGGATGGGCGTGGCGCTCATCATCAGCAGATGGGGCTCCAGGCTGAGGGTGTCAA
>JBBQIB010000393.1:0-3959 GCA_038324515.1 Burkholderiales bacterium | reverse complement strand
GTGGCGCGCAGCATGTGGTGTTCGCGCCCTTGCCGCCGGTGCACCACTTTCCGGGCCTGCCGCAGCCGCTGCGCTGGATCGCAGGGGCCGATGCCAAGCGCCACAACCGGGCGCTGGTGGAATGGGCTGCCAGCCGCCGGGATGTGTCTTGTGTGGCGATGGAAATGCCACTGAATCGCGGCGTGATGGCCGAAGACGGCTTTCATCCCGGCGAACCGGTGTACCGTTACTGCGCAGGTGCCATCGCGCAGCATCTGCACAGGCACGTGTTGAGTCAGTTGCATCTGGCTGGAGTGGTTGCAACGGATTAGAGCGCCGCGAGGGACTTGTTCAGCGTTGCCTTAGATCGAGGCCGACCCGTGCCTCTTTGGACGTGTGGAGGCCGCAAGTGCAGCGGCCTTCAGGCGCGGATGGCGCAAATGGAGAAGATGGAGAAGATGGAGAAGATGGAGAAACAGGATGCCCAGTCAATCGACCGACCCCGCAGCCGATCCTGAGCCAAGTGATCAGGCAGGCATGACTCAAGCTGCGGCCGATGCTTCGCCGCAGCCTCACTCACAACCCCAGCCACTGCCTGCGCTTGAACAACCCGATCTGAGCACAGTACCGATACGTAGCCTGCTCAAGCGCCAGGCGATCACGCTGCCACCTACAGCCACCGTGCTGCAGACGGCGCAACTGATGCGCGACCAGCGAGTGTCGTCTGTGTTGCTGGTCGAGGCGGATCGCCTGGTCGGTGTGGTCACTGACCGCGATCTGCGCAACCGGGCCCTGGCGGCCGGGCTCGACCCGCAAACGCCAGTCAGCCAGATCGCCACCGCCGATCCGATGACCGTGGACATTGACGCGCCGGCTTTTGAGGCCCTGTTGCTGATGACCCGGCACAACATCCACCATGTGCCGGTGCTCGACGGCAGTGCGGCGCAGCCCCAGCTGCGCGGCATGCTGACGGCCAGTGACCTGACAGCGCAGCACAGCACCTCTGCGGTCTATCTGGTCAGCGAGATTCACAAGCAGGCGGATGCCGCCGGTCTCGCGGCAGTGGCCGGCAGGGTCAAGGTGATGCAGTGGCAATTGACTGCAGCGGGTGCCACGGCCCACAGCACCGGGCACATCGTCACAGCCGTCACCGATGCCATCACCCGCAGGCTGGTGGTGCTGGCCCAAGCGTCAATCGGCCCGGCGCCGATCCCCTGGGCCTGGGTGGCCGCAGGCTCGCAAGCCCGCATGGAGCAGACCGCCAAGAGCGACCAGGACAACTGCATGGTGCTGGACGACAGTTTTGATGCATCTGCCCACGGCGCCTACTTCGAAGCGCTGGCGCGTTTTGTCAACGACGGCCTCGACGCCTGTGGCTACATCTATTGCCCTGGCGAGATGATGGCGATGACGCCGCAATGGCGGCAACCGCAACGGCAGTGGCGCGAGTATTTCAGGCGCTGGACCGCAGAGCCAGAGCCCAAGGCCTTGATGCTGACCTGCGTGTTTTTCGATCTGCGACTGATCGAAGGCCACGCGCCGCTGCTGGCTGACCTGCGCCGCGACGTGCTGGCCAGCACACGCAGCAACCGCTTGTTCCTGTCCCACATGGTCGGCAATGCATTGGGCCATCGACCGCCACTGTCGATGTTTGGCGGCTTGTCCACGGTCAAACATGGCCAGCTGCGTGACACCATCGACTTCAAGCACAGTGGCATCGTGCCGATCGTCGACCTGGCGCGGATCTACGCCTTGGCCGGCGGGCACGAGGTCGTCAACACCCGCGAGCGGCTGATGGTGGCCGCCAGCAGCCAGGAGATCAGCGAGCAAGGCGCACACGACTTGCGTGACGCGCTGGAGTTCTTGGGCACCTTGCGCATCCGCCATCAAACTGCGCAGATGCAGGGCGGCGCAGCGGCAGACAACTACTTGTCGCTGTCGACATTGAGCAACTTTGAACGCAGCCAGTTGAAGGACGCTTTTGGCGTTGTGCAGACCTTGCAAAGTGTGTTGAGCCAGCGTTACCGCTAGAGGCTGGTTGAAGCGACTGTTGTCGCGACTGTTGTCGCGACTGCTCAAGCGACCGTTGGAGCGCCTCCGTTGAGCGCACTCTGAAGCGCATTCTGAAGCGCACTCGGACGCGCTCACTCCGTCTTCATTTGGCTGACCACAAAGCTTGCTGGCCTGAAAGGCCCAGAGATACAAGGGCCTTATCGCCCCGATAGCTAAGGGTTTTCACTGATCTTGTAAGCCCGGGTTCAGCTTGGTGTCAGCCTGCGTTGGGCACGCGTCAGACCTCGGTCAGACCCAACCCCGATAGTCAGCATGAGTGTGGCGAGAAGCTGCGCGAGACCATCGACAACGCATTCATGTGCGAGGAGACAAGGCCCATGCAACACGATTCCCAAGGCTACTGGAAAGCTACGCTGGGACTACTGACCAAGATATTGATCATCTGGTTTTTAGTCTCATTTGGTGCCGGCATTTTGTTTGCCGATGTGCTCAACAACATCAAGCTCGGCGGTTATCCGCTCGGATTCTGGTTTGCTCATCAAGGCTCGATCTACGTCTTCGTGATCCTCATCTTCTACTACGCGAAGAAGATGAACGAGATCGACCGCAAGTTCGACGTCGAAGAGAAGTGAGCTGATCATGGAACTCCAAACCTCCATCTATATCGTCGTCGGGTTGACCTTCGCGCTCTACATCGGCATCGCCATCTGGGCGCGTGCCGGCTCCACCAGCGAGTTCTACGCTGCGGGCGGCAGCGTGCACCCGGTCACCAACGGCATGGCCACCGCGGCTGACTGGATGAGCGCTGCGTCGTTCATCTCGATGGCTGGCCTGATCAGCAACATGGGATACGGCGGTGGCCTGTTCCTGATGGGCTGGACCGGCGGCTACGTGCTGCTGGCCATGCTGCTGGCACCTTATCTGCGCAAGTTCGGCAAGTTCACGGTGCCGTCGTTCATTGGTGATCGGTTCTACTCCAAAAGCGCATCCACGGTGGCGGTGGTGTGCCTGCTGGTGGCTTCGATCACCTACATCATCGGTCAGATGACGGGTGTGGGCGTGGCCTTCTCGCGCTTCCTGGGCGTCAGCAGCGAAGTCGGCATCTACGTCGGCATGGGCATCGTGTTCATGTACGCGGTGTTTGGCGGCATGAAAGGCATCACCTACACGCAGGTGGCGCAATACGTCGTGCTGATCCTGGCCTACACGATTCCGGCCATCTTCATCTCGTTGCAGCTGACCGGCAACCCGATTCCGCAGCTGGGCCTGGGCTCCAGTCTGGAAGGGCAATCGATCTCGCTGTTGGCAAAGCTTGACCAGGTGGTCACCGACCTGGGCTTTGGCCAGTACACCACCACGACTGCCGGCAGCACGCTGAACATGTTTGTGTACACGCTCAGCCTGATGATCGGCACGGCGGGTCTGCCGCACGTCATCATGCGATTCTTTACCGTGCCCTCGGTCAAGGACGCACGTTCTTCAGCCGGCTGGGCGCTGGTTTTCATCGCCATCCTGTACACCACGGCGCCTGCCGTGGCTGCCATGGCCAAGACCAACCTGATCCGTACGATCACGCCTGGTGTGGTCATGCAGGACGCCAACGTCTTTGATCGGGAAGGTGCGATCAAATTCGAAGAGCGTCCTGACTGGATGAAGCGCTGGGAGAAAACCGGCCTGCTGAAGTTTGAGGACAAGAACGGCGACGGCCGCATCCAGTATTACAACGACAAGAGCAAGGACGCAGCGTTCCAGAAGAGGGCAGCAGATGCTGGCTGGAAGGGCAATGAGCTCGACGTCAACGCCGACATCATCGTGCTCGCCAACCCTGAGATCGCGTTGTTGCCCAACTGGGTGATTGCACTGGTGGCGGCGGGTGGCTTGGCAGCGGCGCTGTCCACGGCAGCGGGTCTGTTGATGGCGATTTCATCAGCGGTTTCGCACGACCTGATCAAGGGTGTCTTCAAACC
>JBBQIB010000392.1:0-3960 GCA_038324515.1 Burkholderiales bacterium | reverse complement strand
ATGCGCTTCACTGTTGCCGTCGGAATCAATCGCGGGTCAACCCCACCCCCATCGAGGCTCCTTCCCCAGCGTGTTGGCACGGAGTGACTGCCAGAGACCGCCAGAGCTGGTCGACAGCGCGACGTTGCAGTAACGTGCCTACATAGTGACGCATCAATTCAGGAGTCCGCCCGTGCCTATCACCACTGTTTCGAGCCGAGAGTTCAACCAGGACGCCAGCGGTGCAAAGCGGGCTGCCAGCAAGGGCCCTGTCATCATCACAAATCGCGGTCGCCCGGCGCATGTGTTGCTGACCATCGAGGCTTACCAGAAGCTCACTCAAAAGACGGCCAGCATCGCCGACTTGCTGGCCATGCCCGGTGTAGCCGACATCGGGTTCGAACCACCGCGTGTGGGCCGCATTGCCCAGCCGGCAGATCTGAGTTGATGTTCGTCCTCGACACCAACGTTGTCTCTGAACTGCGCAAAGCCAAGGCGGGCAAGGCCGATCGGAACGTGGCCGCGTGGGCCTCCAAAGTGCCCGCCAATTCGCTCGTCTCAGCCATCACCATTCTGGAACTGGAAACCGGCGTGCTGCTGGTGCTCTGTCGTGACTCCAAACAGGGCGCCATGCTTAGGGCTTGGCTGGATCAGTTTGTGTTGCCTGCGTTTTGCGTCGATCACAGCATCACGTTCTGATCTCGGGTCGGGCACATGCAGGGCCGCACACCGCTGACTTGACGGTCACGACCGGCCGTTCTGCCGTGGTTGACCCACTTCGGCGATCAACGTGTTCAAAGCAAGTCAGCCAGTCAACCTTGCCAAATTTTGCCAAACCAAGGAGCTTCAGCAGATGCTCAAAATGAATATCTCTTTGCCCGACGCATTGCGCTTATTTGTCGACGAGCAGGTCGCGAGCCGCGGGTACAGCACCAGCAGCGGGTACGTGCGGGAGCCGATCCGAAAGGACCAGGATCGCCAACAGCTTCGTGGTCTGTTGCTGGGGGTGCCAACTCGGCTCCTCCGGCGCCGGCAGATGGGAGGTACTTTGACGCCCTGCGCAATCGAGTGAGGGGCGGCGTCCAGAGGCCGGGCGGCCAGCACGCTGGCGGCTGAGTTGCTCGCGGCCGATGACCGCTTGGTCGACATGGCGCGTGAGGGCATCGACATCGCCGTACGAACTGGCACGCTGGTCGCTGACGGGCTGGTTGCGCGGCAGATCGGCGAGCACAGCCGTGCCTTGCACGCGGCACCGGCGTACCTGCAGCGCTATGGCACGCCCGCGCGTCCCGACGACCTCGTGCAACACCGGCTGATCGCCAACAGCGCCAGCCCGGCGCTCAACCGTTGGCTGTTCCATGTCGATGGCCACCCGCACGAACTGAAGGTGGCCGGTGCGCTGCGCAGCGACAACACCGCCAGCGGCGTGCATCGGCGCTATCTTGGCATGCGCAAGGGGCGGCTGCAGCCGCTGGCTGTGCAGCAGGTGCAAAACGACTGTGTTCCGCGCTCCGTTTCCGCGCCGCGTGCGGCTGCCTAGACTGGCTTCACCGCAACAAACACTCTAGACCGATGATGAATACCCGACCTACTCCCTTGCCCGAACCTGCCCTGCCCGAGCGTGACATCGGCATTGATCCGGAAGTGACGGCAGCCGCCAAGCGACACGCCGTTCACTTGCGGGCCATGGCAATCAGCGACGCGATCGACAGCACCGCCCGAGGGGCAGCGGCGCTGCTTCATGCGCTTCGCGCCCGACTGTTGAGCGCGGTCGTGCGAGGCCCAGTCGCGCTGGGCCCATTCGCAAGGAGATGACATGCCACATGCCGCTGGTGACGCTGACCGTGCTCGACAGCACACCTGCCGCACACCGCCAAGCGTTGCTCGACGCCGTGCACATGGCCTTGATCGCCGTTGGCGTGCCGCCGGCCGACCGCTTCCAGCGCGTGCTTGCGCTGCCGGCCAGTGCCTTGGTCTTCGATCCGCATTACCTCGAGGACCCTGAAACGCAGCCCAACCACCGCAGCCAGCGCAACGAATGCTTCGCAATCGTCGAAGTGCTCTGGTCGGTCGGCCGCAGCGTCAAGATCAAGAAACAGCTGCTGCAGCAACAATCCACCACCAAGCCTGAACAGCGTCTTCTCAGGCCCCCAGCTAAATAGCTCAAGCCAGCATCAGCGCCTTGATCTGCTGCAACGCAGCCGGGTCTTCCATCGTCGTCAGGTCACCCACTTCACGCTGCTCACACACCGCCTGAATGGCCCGGCGCAGCAGCTTGCCTGAGCGGGTCTTGGGCAGTGCCGTGATGAAGCGCACCCGCGCTGGGCGGGCGATGGCGCCGAGCTGGTCGTTGACCAGCTTCATGATGTCGCCCTCGAGCTTGAGGGTCTGCTCTGGGGTGCTGGCCGCCTGGGGGTCCTTGAGCACCACAAAGGCCATCGCCACCTGGCCCTTGAGTTGATCGGCCACGCCCACCACCGCGACCTCTGCCACGGCGGGGTGGCCGGAGACGCATTCTTCGATCTCGCGCGTGCCCAGCCGGTGGCCGGCGACGTTGATCACGTCATCGGTGCGGCCGAGGATGAAGAAGTAGCCGTCGGCGTCACGCACGCCCCAATCGAAGGTGTTGTAGACCAGTTTGCCGGGGATGGTCTGCCAGTAGGTCTGCACAAAGCGATCGTCGTCGCGCCACACGGTCTGCATGCAGCCCGGGGGCAGCGGGCCTTCGATCACCAGCACGCCTTTCTCGTTCGGCGCTGTCAGCTCCTGGCCGGTGCTCTCATCCAGCAGCTTGACGTCGTAGCCGTATACAGCCTTGCCCGGTGAGCCGAACCTGGCGGGTGCGTCGTCGATGCCCTTGCACAGGCTCAGGATGGGCCAGCCGGTTTCGGTCTGCCAGTAGTTGTCGACCACCGGGCGGCCCAGGCTTTCGGATATCCAGCGTGCCGTGGGTTCGTCCAGCGGCTCGCCAGCCAGAAACAGCGCCCGCAGCGAAGACAGATCGTGTTTTTTCAGCGCCGCCGGGTCTTGCTTCTTCAGCACCCGTATGGCCGTGGGCGCCGAGAACATGATGCTGACGCGGTACTTCTCCACCAGGCTCCACCAGATGGCAGGATTGTTCTGGCCGTCCATGCCGCGTGTGGGCAGGCCCTCGTACATCAGCGTGGCCATGCCGGCCAGCAGCGGGCCGTAGATGATGTAGCTGTGGCCCACCACCCAGCCGATGTCGCTGGTGCAGAAGTAGGTCTCGCCCGGACGCCCGCCGTAGATGTTGGGAATGCTGGCCGCCAGCGCCACCGCATAGCCGCCCGTGTCGCGCTGCACGCCCTTGGGCTTGCCGGTGGTGCCGCTGGTGTACAGCGTGTAGCTGGTGTGGGTGGCATCCACCCACACACAAGGGACCTGGGTCGACAGGTGCTTCTCACGCCACTGCGCGTAGTCTTCGTCGCGGCCCGTGACCGGCTCGAAAGGCGCCAGGCTGCGGTTGACCATCAACACCTTGGGCGGTTTGTGGCCGGACAGCCGGATGGCCTCGTCCAGCAAGGGCTTGTAGGCCACCACCTTGCCGCCGCGGCTGCCTGCATCGGCGCTGATCACCACGGCAGGTTCTGCATCCTCGATGCGGGTGGCCAGGCTGTGGCTGGCAAAGCCGCCGAACACCACCGAATGGATGGCGCCGATGCGCACACAAGCCAGCATCGCAAAGGCAGCCTCGGCGATCATCGGCATGTAGATCAGCACCCGGTCGCCGGTCTTCACGCCCAGGCTTTGCAGTGTGGCTGCCATGCGCTGCACTTCGGCGTGCAGTTCCTTGAAGCTGTAGCTGTGCTCTTCCCCGGTTTCGCTAGAAACGAAGATCAGCGCGTTTTGCTCAGCGCGGCCGGCCAGATGGCGGTCCACCGCGTTGTGGCACAGGTTGGTGGTGCCGCCCACAAACCAGCGCGCGAAAGGCGGGTTGCTGTAGTCGCAGATCTGCTGGGG
>JBBQIB010000391.1:0-3974 GCA_038324515.1 Burkholderiales bacterium | reverse complement strand
CGCCGCCCGGCCGCACTCAGCGGCGGCCAGCGTCAACGCGTGGCCATCGGCCGCGCCATCGTGCGCGAGCCGCAGGTGTTCTTGTTCGACGAGCCGCTGTCCAACCTGGACGCGCAATTGCGCAACGAGATGCGCAGCGAGATCAAGCGGCTGCATCAGCGCCTGGATGCGACCATCATCTACGTCACGCACGACCAGGTCGAGGCGATGACGCTGGCCGACCGCATCGCCGTGCTCTCGGGTGGCCACCTGATGCAGTACGACACACCCGAAGGCATCTACAACCGGCCGGCTGCGCTGTTTGTCGCCGGCTTTACCGGCGCGCCGCCGATGAATCTGGTGCCTTGCACCCTGGTCGACGGGCAGGCTGAGTTGGGTGGCGTGCTGGCGCCTTTGCCCGCCGCTTTGGCCCAACGTGCAGCGGGCCACGCAGCCTTGAGTTTTGGCGTGCGGCCCGAGAACCTGCGTCTGGCTTCCGGTGCTGCGGACGACATTCACTTGCCCGCCCAAGTGGCCTTGATCGAGCCACTGGGCTCGGACACACTCGTGACCTTCCAGATCGGCCAAGCCGAGTTGGTGGCCCGCTGCCCCGCTGGCTACGTTGCGCCACAGGGCAGCGCAGTGGCTTTGTACGCCAGCCCGCAACACCTGCATCTCTTCGACCGCAACACAGGAGTCGCCATATGAAGCGCTTGTTCACACCCGCATCGAGTCTCGCAGCTGCTGTCACAGGCACGCGCCGAGCCAGTCGCAACTTGAGATTGACCCGTGCCGCCCTGGCTGCTGCATTGGCGGCCGCCTTGACACCCGCCGCAGCACAAAGCAACTTCCCCGAGCGGCCGATCACGATGGTGGTGCCCTTCGGCCCAGGCGGCACCACCGACATCATGGCGCGCTTGCTGGCCGATGAGTTTGGCCGGCAGATCGGTGGCTCGGTGGTGGTGCTCAACTCTGCTGGCGCAGGTGGCGCCATCGGCATGAGCACCTTGTCGCGGGCTGCAGCTGACGGCTACACGATCTCGATGACCACCGTGGGGCCGCTGACCATCCAACCCGCCAGGCGCAGCAACACGGGTTATTCGCCCGAGAGCTTCGACTACATCTGCGGCACCTACGACGTGCCGATGTTCACGCTGGTGCCGCAGAACTCGCCGCACACCAGCTACAAGGCGCTGGTGGCCTGGGCCAAGGCCAACCCGGGCAAGTTCAACTACGGCTCGTCTGGCATCGGCACCATGCCCCACATCAGCGGCCTGCAGCAGTGGAAACACGAAGGCGTAGAAGGGCTGCACGTGCCCTACAAGAGCACCGGCGACATGGTGGTGCCGCTGAAGAATGGTGAGCTGACGGTGTTCAACGAAACACCGCCGGTGGCCTTGCAGCACCAGTTACGCCCCTTGGTGGCATTGACCGACAAACGGGTGCCGGACTTCGACAACGTGCCTTCTGCCAAAGAGCTGGGCCTGCCGGTGCGCGGTTCGGTGTGGGGTGGCGTGGTAGCGCCCAAGGGCCTGCCTGCGGATGTGCGCCGGAAGCTCGAATCAGCTTGCCGCAAAGCCACCGAAACCACGCTGTACCGCGCCCGTGCCCAGGCCGCCCGCAGCCCACTGGTGTGGCGCGATGGCGCGCAGTTTCAGAGTTTTGTGATGGACCAGTTCAAGCAGTTCAACCAGGTCGTCACCGACAACAATTTGCGCGAAAAGTGAAGGTCCCGAACTTGCCCGCTGCTTGCCCTCTGCGTCGAGTGAACGGCCCCATCTGCATGCCTGATCTGTGCATCAACCCACGAGCTCGAGACAAGTCATGAAACATCGAATCGGATGGCTGTTGGCAGCAGGCCTGCTGGCACTCAGCACCTTGCCCGCACTGGCGCAGACCCAGTTGCGTGTCTTCTCTGGCGGCCAGAACCAGCGGCCCGATCTGATGAAGAAGCTCTTTGATCAATATCAGAAGGCCAACCCGGGCGTGACGATCCAGGTCGAGACGGGCGGTGCCACCAGCGAACTGCAGCGCCAGTACCTCAGCACCGTGCTCAACGCCAAGGACCCGTCGATCGACATCTACCTGATCGACATCGTCAACCCGGCGCAGTACTTTGGCGCCGGCTGGCTGGAGCCGCTCAACGCCTATGTGGGTGATGCTGCCACAGCGATGAAGCCTTATCTGCCGGTGTACGCCAGCTCTAACGTCATCAACGGCCAGGTGGCTGCGATGCCGGCCTTTGCCGATGCGATGTTCATGTACTACCGCAAGGACTTGCTGGACAAATACAAGATCGCCGAGCCCACCACCTGGGACGAGTTGGCAGCGGCGTCCAAAAAGATCCAGGCAGGCGAGAGCAACGTCAACCTGCAGGGCTTGTCTATTCAAGGTGCGCCGATTGAAGGCACGGTGTGCACCTTCTTGCTGCCGTACTGGAGTCAGGGCAAGGAGTTCAACGACGCGGCGGGCAAACTGACGCTGGACCGCGAGGCAGCAGCCAAGGGCTTGCAGATGTGGCTGGGCCTGGTGGATGCCGGTGTCATCAAGCGCAACGTGGCCGAGGTCAAGACGCCCGACACGGTCAACGAGTTCAAGGCCGGCCAGGTGGTGTTTGCCATCAACTGGGGTTTTGCCTGGGACCGTTTCAAAGATGACGCCGACAGCAAGGTCAGCGGCAAGGTCGGTGTGATGCCGCTGCCGGCGATGCCGGGTGGCAAGAGTGCGACCTGCATTGGCGGTTGGCAATGGGCGGTGAGTGCTTTCAGCAAGAACAAGGCCGAGTCCGCCAAGCTGGTGCGCTACATGGCCAGCCCGCAGGCCAGCAAGTTTTTGGCCACCGATGGCTCGCTGTTGCCGACCTACGCCAGCGTCTACACCGATGCCGATGTGGTCAAGGCCGTGCCCTGGTTCAAGGACGCTGCCAAGGTGGTGGTGGCCGGCAAGAGCCGCCCGCAGTCTGCGCAGTACGGCCAGGTCAGCGACGCGATCCGCACCACCACCAGCGCGGTGCTGGCGCGCACCAAGACACCTGCTGAGGGCGCGGCAGAGATCGGCTCGCGGCTGGCGCGGGTCATGCGGTGAAGGTGATGCGGTGAAGGTCAGGCGTTGAAGGTCATGCGTTGAAGGTCATGCGTCGAACTGCGCTGAGCTGCGTTGTGTGTCGTTGAATCAAACACCCGATAGTTGAATGGCAACAGCCAGCGTCATCGACCGCCTGCGTGACCCCAGCGAAAAGACGCTGGGCGTGCTGCTGCTTGCGCCTGCGTTTTTGTTGTTGGCACTGATCGTTATCTACCCCATCGGCAAGCTGATCTTCAACAGCTTCTTCGATCTGCGCTTGTCGGGCGGGGGCGCAGCCAGGTTCGTCGGTTTCGAGAATTACCTGCTGGTCTGGCAAGACGCCGACTTCTGGAACGCCACCAAGAACACCGTGCTGATCACCCTGGTAACGGTGCCCGGCGCGCTGGTGCTCGGGCTCGGGTTGGCGATGCTGGCCAACTTGCCCTTCAAGCACCAATGGCCCGTGCGGCTGGCTTTGCTGCTGCCCTGGGCCATGCCGCTGGCCTTTGCCGGCCTGATCTTTGCCTGGTTCTTTCACACCGAATACGGCGTGGTCAACGACATCCTGCGCCGGCTGGGCCTGCAGGGCCCGCAAGAAGCCACGATGTGGCTGCTGCGCCCGGGCTGGGCGATGGCGGCGATCTGTTTGACGATCATCTGGAAGACCAGCTCTTTCATGGCGTTGATCCTGCTGGCCGGTTTGCAGATGATCCCGAAGTCGCTGTACGAAGCGGCCGAGGTGGACGGTGCATCGCGCTGGCAGCAGTTCTGGGGCATCACGATCCCGATGCTGATGCCCAGCATCATCGTGGCGCTGATCTTTCGCACCATCACCGCGCTGCAGACCTTCGACATCCCGTACACGATGACCAAGGGCGGCCCCGGCAACGCCACCGAGACGCTGGCGATGCTGATCCACAAGACCACCATCG
>JBBQIB010000390.1:0-3986 GCA_038324515.1 Burkholderiales bacterium | reverse complement strand
CATCCAGGGCCTGACGATTGCGCGCGTTGGGTTTTCTTTGTCGCGCCAGGCGCGTGAGAAGGTCGAGGCCGAAGTCACCGCGCAAGCCATCGACCGCTTCCGGGCCAACGCAGAAGCCGTGAGCAAACAATTCGGCTTTGGCGGCTACAGCGTGCGCGAGGTGTCGGTCGGGTCCGATGCGCCGTACAGCGGGCTCCAGATGCCCGTGATGCGCAGCCAGGCCATGAATGCTTCGGTGGCCGTTGAAGCTTTGCCAGTGGAAGCCGGCAAGACCACTGTCACCGCCCAGGTCAG
The DNA here is from genome assembly GCA_038324515.1 of Burkholderiales bacterium. Taxonomy (GTDB): domain Bacteria; phylum Pseudomonadota; class Gammaproteobacteria; order Burkholderiales; family Burkholderiaceae_C; genus Rubrivivax. Next base: position 3,692 of record JBBQIB010000390.1, on the reverse strand, counting down.
CGGCACTGTGCAGATGAAGTGAGGGGCGGCGATACGATGTGATGCCCGGCCCAACGCTGGTAAACCCAGCAAAGCCGGCAAAGCCGGCAAATCCGGTGAATCCCATACAGGCTACACAAGTCACACCAGCGGCAGAAAGCCCAACGATGACCGAACCCACCCTTCACCATGTGCAATGCCTCAACAGCAAAGGTTTGCACCGCATGGCCTATTGGCAATGGGGTGAGCCCGACAACCCGCGCGTATTGGTGTGCGTGCACGGCCTGACCCGCCAAGGCCGCGACTTCGACACTCTGGCGCGTGATTTGAGCGCCCAGTACCGCGTCATCTGCCCCGACGTGGTGGGCCGTGGCCAATCTGACTGGTTGCCTGACCCGCTGGGATATGCGATCCCCAGTTACGTGGCTGACATGGTCAGCCTGGTGGCCAGGCTCGATGTGCCTCAGGTGGACTGGGTCGGCACTTCGATGGGCGGGCTGATCGGGATGGGGCTGGCCAGCCTGCCAGGTTCACCGGTGCGCAAGCTGGTGCTCAACGATGTCGGGCCCGAGATCCAGGCTGCTGCTTTGCAGCGCATCGGCAGCTATCTGGGGCAGCCAGCGCATTGGCTCAGCCTGGATGCTGCGGCCGATGCCGTGTGGGCCATTTCGCAAGGATTTGGCCCGCACACGCGCGAGCAGTGGTTGGCCTTGACGAAGCCGCAACTTAAACCTGATGGCCAGGGTTTCAAGCCGCACTACGACCCGGCGATTGCGCTGCCTTTCAAGGCCATCACGCCTGAGCTGGCGCAGATGGGGCAAGCCATGCTGTGGCAAAGCTACGACCGCATCACTTGTCCAACCTTGCTGCTGCGGGGTGCGGAGTCTGACCTGCTGTCGCCGCAGACCGCGCAAGCGATGACCGAGCGCGGGCCCAAAGCCAGGCTGCATCAGTTTGAAGGCGTGGGCCATGCGCCGATGCTGGTGCAACCCGGGCAGCGGGCTGTCGTACGCGAGTTTTTGTTGTCGCCGTGAAAACCAGGCAGGGTCACACGCAGGGGCATACAGAGGGGCATACGCAGGGGCACACGCAGGAGCACACGCTGGCGCAGACCGCTGCGGTCGTGCATTTGGCCGCTCTCGACCTGCCCGAGACAGCGCACCCTGCGTCCGAACAAGTCGGTGGCCGTGCCGCGCAACCTGCCGCAGCGCCAGACCGGGTCGCCAGAGCCCGCAACTTTGCCGAGCCGCTGCTCAGCAAACACCTGCTTGCCAGCGGCGAGCCGGTCCTGGCCCATGCCGACGGCACTGCCCAGTTGCTGCACACCATCGGCGCTGCGCCGGGCCTGTGCGCAGCCGCCTACCTGGTCTATGCCAGCGACTATCTGCAGCGGCCTGAAGAAATCTTGCGCAAGGCCTTTGGCGACTCTGAGGCCCAATTGGTGACGCTGACGCGCAAGCTGATGCAGATCCAGCGTGCCGCGCGTGACGCCCAGGTGGGCCCGGCGCAGCGCCAGTTGCAGACCGAGCGCGTGCGCAAGATGCTGCTGGCCTTTTCGCGAGATTTGCGTGTGGTGGTGCTGCGGCTGGCGTCGCGCCTGCAAAGCCTGCGCTGGCACGCGCAGTCGCGCACGCCTTACCCGCCTGAGTTGGCTGAAGAGTCGTTGCAGGTCTTCGCACCCTTGGCCAACCGCCTGGGCATCTGGCAGATCAAGTGGGAGATGGAGGATCTGTCGTTTCGCTTTTTGCAGCCGCAGCGCTACCAGGAGGTGGCGCGCCTGGTTGACCAGACGCGCGCCGAGCGCGAGGGCAGCGTTGAGGCAGCGCGCATCAAACTGAGCGAACTGCTCAGCAAAGCAGGCTTGCAGGCCGATGTGCGCGGCAGGCCCAAGCATCTGTACAGCATCTGGAAGAAGATGCAGGGCAAGGCTTTGCAGTTCGACAAGGTGCTCGACACCCGCGCGCTGCGGGTCATCGCGGGTGACGCTGCCGCCTGTTATGCCGCGCTGGCCCGCGTGCATGCCAATTGGACGCCCGTGGACGGCGAGTTTGACGACTACATCGCCCGCCCCAAGCCCAACGGCTACCAGAGTCTGCACACCGTGGTGCTGGGCGACGATGGCCGAGCGCTGGAGGTACAGATCCGCACCCGCGCCATGCACGAGCATGCAGAGCATGGCGTGGCTGCGCACTGGATGTACAAAGAGGCTGGCGCGCGCGGTTACGCCGGCGTCAGCGCCACTGGCGCTTTTGAAGAAGGGCTGGCCGAGGCCCGCAAAGCCGTGTTGCGCGAGCTGTTGGCCTGGGAGCGCGACTTCAGCCGTCAGTCCAGCGCGCAAGACGGTGCGGCGCTGGACGGCACCCCCACCAGCGCAGAGCAAGCGGCAGCGCTGGACCAGCGCATCTACGTCTTCACCCCGCGAGCCACCATCATCGATCTGCCAGCAGGCGCCACGCCGGTGGATTTTGCTTATGCCTTGCACACCGATCTGGGCCACCGTTGCCGTGGTGCGCGTGTCGATGGCCACCTGGTGCCGCTGAGTACCGCGCTGGCTTCGGGCCAGACGGTGGAAGTGGTGGCGGCAAAAGAAGGTGGCCCCTCGATGGACTGGCTCAACGCCGATCTGGCCTACCTGGCCAGCCCGCGGGCGCGCGCCAAGGTCAGGGCCTGGTTCAATGCCCAAGCGCAGGCGCAGACCATCGCGCGTGGTCGCGAAGGCGTCGAAAAGCTGTTGCAGCGCCTGGGCCGCACGGCAGTCGAGCGCCAGACGCTGGCCGAGCAACTGGGCTTCAAGGATGCCGACAAGTTGTTCGAAGTGGTGGGCAAGGATGAGCTCTCTCTGCGCACCATCGAGACCCTGCTGCGCCCGACCGAGCCCGCCAATCAAGATGAAATCCACTTCAGCCGCCCGCGCAGCGAGGCCAGCAGCCGGGGCGGCGTGCTGGTGGTAGGCATGGATTCTTTGCTGACCACGCTGGCCCGCTGCTGCCGCCCGGCGCCACCCGACCGCATCGAAGGTTATGTGACACGCGGCCGCGGCGTGGCGGTGCACCGGCGCGATTGCAGCAACCTGCGCCAGATGGCCAAGACCGACCCCGGCCGCGTGATCGAAGTGGCCTGGGGCCAAGGCCAGGGCGCCAAGCCGGCCCTGTACCCGATGGATGTGGTGGTCGAGTCTGCAGACCGCCAGGGGCTGCTGCGCGACGTCAGCGAAGTCTTTGCCAAGGAAAAAGTCAACGTCACCGGCGTCAGCACCCAAGCGCAGAGCGCCAGACACGGCGCCCGCATGAGCTTCAGCGTGGAGGCTCAGGACGCCAGCCACCTGGCCAGCGTGTTGAACCTGGTGGCGCGGTTGCCTGGCGTGCGGGGCGTCTGGCGGCGATAGCGCCGCTGCTGCGACGGGCTACCGCCCCGGCGCCCAGACTGGCGCACCAGCCACACCCTGTCAGATATACTCTTCCGTTGACTCAGGCGCGTAGCTCAGCTGGTTAGAGCACCACCTTGACATGGTGGGGGTCGATGGTTCGAGTCCATTCGCGCCTACCAAATTCGGTAGGGAAATCAAGCACTTAGCGGAAACGCCAGGTGCTTTTTTCTTGGCGGTACGAAAAAAGTACGAAAAAGTGGATGTCGCTTCGACTCCAAGCGCTGCGCCTTGGGCGCGGCGAGTAGTTGCCGGGGCTCGCCTTTGACGCCGTCTGAACCAGAGGCGA
>JBBQIB010000389.1:0-4003 GCA_038324515.1 Burkholderiales bacterium | reverse complement strand
CACAAAGGTGGGCAGCATGAAGCGGTCGTGCAGCGCCGTGCCCCAGCGGGTCAGCCGGGTGGCGCCGCGGCCGCGGTAAGGCTCACGCCAGAACCAGGCCACCAGTGCGCGCAGCAGCAACTGCTGCACCAGGCTCATGCGTGCATGCGGCGGCATCTCGAAGGCGCGCAGCTCCAGCAGCCCCAGCCGGCCGGTGGGGCCATCGGGCGAATAGAGCTTGTCGATGCAGAACTCCGAGCGGTGGGTGTTGCCGGTGACGTCGATCAGCAAATTGCGCAGCGTGCGGTCCACCACCCACGGCGGGCACTGGCCAAAAAGGCTGATCTGGCGCTCGATCTCGTTCAGCCCGATTTCGATTTCGTAGACCTGGTCCTGGCGCGCTTCGTCAAAACGTGGCGCCTGGCTGGTGGGGCCGATGAACATGCCGCTGAACAGATAACTCAGCGACGGGTGGTTGTGCCAGTAGGTCAGCAGGCTGGCCAGCAAATCGGGCCGGCGCAGAAAAGGGCTGTCCTCGGCCGAGGCCCCGCCCAGCACGAAGTGGTTGCCACCGCCGGTGCCGGTGTGGCGGCCGTCGAGCATGAACTTCTCGGTCGACAGCCGCGTATGGTGCGCTGCGTCGTACAAGAACTCGGTGTGATCCACCAGTTGCTGCCAGTTGCTGGCCGGGTGGATGTTGACTTCGATGACGCCGGGGTCGGCGGTGACGGCCAGGGTTTTCAGGCGCGGGTCGCGCGGCGGCGGGTAGCCTTCCAGCACCACCTTCATGCCCAGCTCTTTGCAGGTGTCTTCGATGGCGGCCACCAAAGACAGATAGTCCTCCAGGAACCGCAGCGGTGGCATGAACAGGTACATCACGCTGCTTTTGCCGCCGTGCCTGGCTTCGGCCTTGGGGCCGTTGCCGCGGTGCGGGTCGCGCACTTCCACGCACAAGGCGGTGCGCGTCAGGTCGCCGGCTGATTCAAACGGGGCGGGCGCGCCTTCAGACTTGCGACGGAAGGGCCGGATGGGTTCGTGCTCGGTGCCCATGCGGGGCACCCCGGGGCCGTTGCTGGGGCCCTGGGTGGCTTCTGCTCTGGCTTCTGCTCTGGCTTCCGAGCTGGCTTCTGCGCTGGCTTCTGCGCTGGCTTCTGCGCTTGCTGACGCCACCGACAGCGGCGCAGCGAGAGCACCTGCGTCCACCCCCATCCGTTGCAGGCGCAGGCTGGCGTGGGTGGGCAGCGCGCCACGGGGCGCAAAGGGGTCCTGTGCCAGGGTCCAGGGCATGTCATCTTCGTCTGCCCAAGGCAACGAATCCAGTGGCAGGCGATAGCCCATCGGCGAGTCACCCGGCATCAGGTACAGGCGATCATCCCGCAAGAACCAGGGCCCCGAGAGCCACTGTGGGCCGGCCGCATTTTCATGCCATTCGCGCTTCAGCGGCAACAGGTAACCCACTGGCGCGGACAAGCCCTGGCTGAAGACGCGGCGCAGCCGAGCACGCTCCAGCTCGTCTTCCAGCCTGGCATCAAAAGGATCGACGTTGACTGGCAAACGGCGCTCGCGCCACAGGTAGTACCAGGTGTCTTCATAGCCCGGCTGCACATGCTGCGGCTCGACGCCCAGGCGCTTGGCCAGCGTTTGGGTGAACTGGCTGGCGTCTTCTTCGGTGTAGTCGTGGTTCTGGTTTTCGTCGGTGAACAGACTCGGGTCGGTCCAGCAGGCTTGACCGTCGGCGCGCCAGAAAATACTCAAAGCCCAGCGCGGCAGTTGCTCGCCGGGGTACCACTTGCCCTGGCCAAAATGCAGAAACGCACCCGCGCCGTACTTGGCCTGCAGCTTGTGCACCAGGTGCGTGGCCAGCCCACGTTTGGTGGGCCCCAGCGCATCGGTGTTCCACTCACCCGCGTCGCGGTTGTCCACGGCCACGAAGGTCGGCTCGCCACCCATCGTCAGGCGCACATCACCTTGCTGCAGTTGCTCGTCGACCTGGTCGCCCAAAGCCACGATCGATTGCCACTGCTCTTCGCTGTACGGCAGCGTGACACGCGGCGACTCGTAAATGCGGCTGACTTCCATGTGGTGCGAGAACTCGACTTCGCTCTCGTCCACGCCGCCACTGATCGGCGCTGCGGTGCTGGGCTCAGGTGTACAGGCCACCGGGATGTGGCCTTCGCCGGCCATCAGGCCCGAGGTGGCGTCCAGACCGACCCAGCCTGCGCCCGGCAGGTAGACCTCGCACCAGGCGTGCAGGTCGGTGAAGTCGATTTCGCTGCCGCTCGGGCCATCGAGCGATTTGACATCGGGCTTGAGCTGGATCAGATACCCCGACACAAAGCGCGCCGCCAGCCCCAGGTGACGCAGAATCTGCACCAGAAGCCAGCCGGTGTCGCGACACGAGCCACTGCCGTTGGCCAGCGTGGTCTCGGGCGTTTGCACGCCCGGCTCCATGCGGATCAGGTACTTGATCTCGCGCTGCAAACGCTGGTTGAGGTAGACCAAGAAGTCCACCGTGCGCAGCGGCTCGAGCGGCACGCTGTCGACCCAGGCCTTGAACAGCGGTGTCGCGGGCAGCTTGGCCAGATAGGGCCCCAGGTCGTGTTTTTCTTCTTCGGTGTAGCTGAACGGAAACTTCTCGGCTTGCGGCTCCAGAAAGAAATCGAAGGGGTTCAGCACCGCCATCTCGGCCACCAGATCCACCGTGATCTTGAACTCGCGGGTCTTCTTCTCGAAGACCAGGCGCGCCAAGTGGTTGGCGAAGGGGTCTTGCTGCCAGTTGATGAAGTGGTCAACGGGGTCGATGCGCAACGCGTAACTCAGGATGCGCGTGCGGCTGTGCGGCGCAGGGCGCAGGCGAACGATTTGCGGGCCCAGCAACACCGGGCGGTCGTATTTGTAATGTGTGACGTGATTCAGTGCGACATGGATGGACACGGGGTGAGACTCCTGGTGCGGATTCCGGATGATTGAAGCGAGAGGCAAATTCCGGGCCCGTCCGCGACCACGCGGTTGGCACGCATCACACAAGCCCCCAAAGCCCACGACACCGCGGCTCACTGCCGGAGGGGCGCCTGGAGCAACACGCGAATGGGGCACATTTCATTGCGCGCGCCCCGTGTGGGCCTCGGGCAACGCTTCGGTAATGCCCTGATGATGCCAGTAACGCTTTGCCCTTTGGCGCTCGCACTGGCCTGAACCGAGGGCGCCACCCTGGCTGGCCCAGGTCCACGCGCCACACAGATCCGTGCGCACGACCTGGATGTCGCGTCTGGCATAGCGCGCCAGCACCTCGGGCGCGGGGTGGCCAAAGCGGCTGCGGTAAGCCGCCTGCACCACCGCCACCTGCGGCTGCACGGCCAACAAAAAGGCTGCCGTTGAAGAGGTGCGGCTGCCGTGGTGGGGCGCCGTCATCACGCTGCTGCGCAGCGCCGGGCCTGCACGTTGCAGCAAGGCGGCCTCTTGTGCAGCTTCGATGTCTCCGGTCAGCAGCAGGCTGGCCCCGCCCTGGGCTTGCACACGCAAGACGCAGCTCAGGCTGTTGGGTTTGGCGGGCCGAACGGGCCGAGCGGACACCAAGGGGTCTGCCACCAGATCGGCGGCCAGGGGGTGCAGCACCTCAAAGGCCACGCCGTCCCAGGTCCATCGCTGCCCGGCCTGACAAGGCCTGTGGGGCACCTGCTGGGCCAGCAAGGGGTGCCCTGGCTCCAGGCTGCTGGACAGCGTCAGCACCGGCAACGCGGCCATCAAGGTGGCGGCACCGCCGACATGATCGGTATCGCGGTGGCTCAACATCAAGAGGTGGATTTTTCGCTCGCCACGTCCATGCAGCAGCGGCACCAGCACGCGGCCGCCGGCATCCGCCTCGGGCGTGTAGGCCGGGCCGGCGTCATAGACCAGCAAGTGCGTGCTTGTGCGCACCAAAACGGCCGTGCCTTGGCCGACGTCGGCAGCCACCACCTCAAACTGCCCGTGCGCTGGCCACTGCAGCGGCGGCATCAACAACGGCAACACCAGCGGCAGAGCC
>JBBQIB010000388.1:0-4010 GCA_038324515.1 Burkholderiales bacterium | reverse complement strand
GACGCTGGCCAGGGCGCTTGTGGCACGCACAAGCCAGACGCCCAGCGATGGCGTGCACTGGATCGACCTGGCGCCGCTGCGGCCAGGCGAACGGCTGCTGCCCCTGGTAGCCCATGCGCTCGGCGTCGCCGGCGACGGCGCCGATCCGGACGCCGAGGTACTGGTGAACTCGCTGGTGCCTCTGCAGGCTCTGATCGCGTTGGACAACTGCGAACACATGCTCGACGAGGTGGCGCAACTGTTGGGACCGTTGTTGCGGCGCGCGCCGCACCTGAGATGGTTGGCGACTTCGCACGAGCCGCTGCATGTCGCCGGCGAGACCGTCTACCGGCTGGGCCCGCTGGACGTCCCCGCCTTCGGCGCTGGCCCGCAAGCGGCCCTGCAAAGCGGCGCATTCGAACTGTTCTATGAGCGCGCGCGTGCGGCCGACAGGCGATTCGAGCTCACGCCAGCACGCATCGAACTGGCCGCAGAACTGTGCCGGCAGCTTGACGGCTTGCCCCTGGCGCTGGAAATGGCCGCCGCGCGGGTCGCCACGCTGGGCCTGCAGGGCGTGCATGACCAGATCGATCAGCGCCTGCGCTTGCGCGCCAGCCTACGCGACGCACCGGCACGGCATCACACCCTTCAGCAGACCTACGAGTGGAGCTACGGCCTGCTGACCGCCACTGAGCAGGCCGTGTTCAGGCGACTGGAGCCCTTCGCCGGTGGCTTCACAGCCAACCTGGCGCAGCAGTTGTGCTGCGGCATCGCAAGCGCGGCTCCGGCCCTCGAAGCTTGTGCGATGCTGGATGCCTTGAGCGCCTTGGTTGACAAGTCCCTGGTGCAACGCCGGGCGGCCGCCGCCGACGGTGAACAGGAACGCTTGCACCTGCTGGAAAGTGCCCGTGACTTCGCTTGTCTGCGGCTGCGGGAAGCGGATGAAATCGACCCTGTTCGCCAACGCCACGCCGAGGTCGTGGCATCCTGGTTCGACATGGGTCAGCGCGACCTGGATCGCTCGCGTGACTGCGACTGGGCGGCCCGGTACCTGCCCGAGAGGCGCAACGTGTGCAACGCTCTGATTTGGGCCTGTGCAGAACGGCAAGCCGAGACACTGGCCAAGCTCGTTGGCGCCTTGGCGATGCTTGACCGGTTCGCGGCAGCGCCGGCCGAGGTCGTGCGCTACCCGATACCCTGGGAGGTCATTGCTGACGCGCCGCTGGCCGTCAGGGCGCTGGCCCGGTCGGAATTCGGCTGGGCACAATTCTTAGACGGCAGTCGCAGCCAGGGCATCGATCTGTTGCGACAGGCGCTGGAGGACTATGAGGCACTGGGCGACGACGCCGGCGTGTACAGCGCCTCTACCCGCCTGATCCGTCTTTACCAGGACCGCTCGGAGTATCGAGTCGAGGCCCAGGCGGCCTGGGCCCGCATCATGCAATTCGACGAGAGCGTCATCCCACTTCGGTTGCGCGTCATCTGCCACAGTACCGTCGCTCTGCTGTTCGACGCTGAGGGGCACAGAGAGCGATTGGAGCAATGGCACCTGGTGGCCCAGCACGCTGGCTTCGATGCGCTGGCAGCGACTTGCCAGTCCAACCTCATCGACGAGCTTCTTCGCCGGGGCGAATTCGAACGCGCTGCGGCCAAGGCGCAAGGCCTTGTGAGCACGGGCGCGCTGCCACTGCGGACGCGGGCCATCGTTTGCCAGAACCAGGCCCTGGCACTGGTGCGCCTGGGCCGTCTTGCCGAAGCGCAGGTCGCCGCTCAGAGCATGTTGAGAACCCTTCCCAGCATGGCACACATGATCATCGACTTGTTCGCCCTGGCCGCCGTGCAGGGCGAGCGATACGAGGACGCGGCGTTGATGGCCGGCTGCAGCGCGAGGATCAAGGGCGAACGGGGCTGGTACGACGAGCCTGCCGAGGCTGCGGTGATCAGCGAAACCATGGAAGTCCTGGCAGGCGCGCTGGTGCCTCAACGTACAGCCGCATTGCTGAAAATCGGCGCCATGATGTCCCCTGCGGACGCGTTAACGCTGGGCTGGTCTAAGGAACCGCCTTCACCCGCGCCAGCAGCCGAGGCCCCATCCGCGGGCCCTTGCTAAGGGCGCACTCGCACCGAGGCACCACGACCTTCACGACGTGCAGATCCGTCGCGCCGGCACCCGGGACATTGGCGTCCAATCGGCGGCGAAACACCCAGGGCATGTCCTGCGCCGCCATCCTGGACAGTAGGTCATTCAACGCAGTCTCGATCGAGGAGCAAGCGACATTCGGGACGGCTTCGAGGGACGTCGTTCGCGTGGTCTGCAGAACATGCGCCTTCAGAACCTGTATCGCCGCATGTCGCGCGCCAGTCGGCTCCGGTCCGCTGTGGGCGCGGACATCGGCCATGTCGTCGCGGCCGAACTGGATGACCCACAAGCGTGTCTGCGCCGCTTCGCAAATCGCCCTCGACAAGGCAGTGAGGCGGTCGAAGTGCAGGCCCCAGCCACGGGCCAGCCCGATGTCAGCGTGGCTCTCGTCGATCAAGGCGGCCTCGAAACAGGGTAGACCGAAGGGATTCGGCAGCGCGCGAACAACGAGTTGAACGCCTTGCGCTTGCCATGCCGACGCCCAGGCACCAAAGGGTGGAGGCAGAGTGTTGACGTCCAGGCGCGAAGATTCGTCTCGCGCCATGTGCATGGCCATCGTGTCGCGCTCCAACACTTCAAACAGCGCAAACAGAGTGGCCTCTTCCAGCGTGTTGCCCGACGCCAGCCCGTTGCTGGTCCATCCGAAGATGGGAGATCTGCCTTCCTGAACGAAGGGCACGAGCACCAACTCGGCAGGCACCAGCATGGCGAGCCCTGTTCGGACGTCTTCGCACTGCATGGCCGCCGTCGGGCGATCCGGCGCGGTATCCGCGTCGAGCCGCGGGGCGAAGTCGTTCAGCGTCAACCCCCGGGGCCAGCTCTCGATTAGCGATGCCAGCGGAAGCGTCGTGTCCGGACCCTCGGCGCCAGTACGGGCGGCCACCGCGAACTCCATCGCTTCCATGATTGCGCTGATCCGCGCCTCGTCGCGCCTGACTCCCTTGCCCGCATGCATGCTGCGCTTGCCGCCTTCGCTGCGAAAACAAACGAAGACCGGTACGCCCAGGCTGTCCAAGGGAGTGATCTCACTCGCCGCCGACAGGCCCAGCGGCTGCATCATGCGAATCGCCGCAGCCAGCGTTTCCGACGCGGGACGGCTTCTCAGCTGCGGTGTTGTTGACAAGGCGGTTGAATCAACGGCTCAAAGCACAGCTGTCGGACCCGCTACGGTGCCGCACCGGGTCTGATCAATTCTGGTTATCGCAGGTCCCTTCTTGCAATTGCACCGTAGCGAACTGGCTCTTGAGGAAGTCAAGAAGTTGCTGCTGCGCTTGGTACACCTGCGGATATAGAGCCGATGGGCTGCCGAGCGTAAGGGTGACCCTGACGTTCTTGCCTTGTTCCCTGAGCTGCTCCAGGGTAAGAATCGTGCCGTCGACCGTGACCTGCCACTGCGTGGTGACGGAGTCAAATTCGAGCGGGAACCACCTTTCAGGCTCGGCTTCACGTGCCCCGGGACTGGCGATGGTCGCGGCCTTGCGGGCGGCGGCAGCCGCCTGTTTGGCAGCCTGCTCGGCGGTGACCGCCGCGTCAGCAGCCGCCTTTGCCTTTACTGCTGCCTTGTCTGCGGCTGTTTTTGCTGCTCGAGCGAGCCTACTTGCCTCGACTGCAGCTGCCTTGGCGCTCTGTGTCTTCCCCTGTGCCATGTGGTTCTCCGGATGCCGCTTTCTACGTTGAATTGACTGTAACAATTTAACAGGAAGTATCAACACCCGATATGACCCGCCCGGCGCTTGCGCCAGGGCCTCACGTCATCTAACGGGAGGACGCGCGGGCTTTTCCTGCCCGCTCTGCGCCAGTCGCGTCGACGAATCGCGCGACAACACGCGGGCAACCACCGTTTCGGCACAGACACGCTTGGCGGCCGTGCCCTGGGCCCTTTCGCAGTGCT
>JBBQIB010000387.1:0-4014 GCA_038324515.1 Burkholderiales bacterium | reverse complement strand
CCAATGTTGGCCAGCCGCGCCTTCGCTGACCAGCCGATGAAGCGGTCGCGGCTGCCCAGGTGGCGTGGCGCCGAACTCCACGCCACACATGCCACCGGCCGGGCACCGGCGTAGACCAGGTACTTCAGATGCTCCCCGACGGGCTGTGCGTAGCCCAGGTAGTGATGCTGCTGCACCAGGCTGTTGAACAACGCATCCTCGGCGGTGCGCCTGACTTGGCGGACCTCGAGCGCTCCAAGCGCGGCCAGGCTCATCTGCAGCCAAGCTTGATCAACATCGACCACGCAGGGTCGTGCACGATCGACCATCGGATTGCGAACGACGCGACGCACCGGTGGCATCTCGATGCGCCCTGCACGGTGCAGCATCAACATCATCCCGCGGCAAACCACGTCGCGCAGTGCGCCGTTGGTCTGCACCCAGTTCCACTCCTGGCACAGCTTCCTCGACAAACTCCAGCGGCTCAGCTGCGGGTGCTCGGCGATGAGGCGACGTATGAAGACGATGTCGTCTTCGGTGATCACACGGTGGCGGTAGCTCAGCGCTTCTTGCATGTGCAGCACGGTAGCCGGTCTTGGCCCAGAACGCAAGCCCCCCTCACCCCGAATGCAACCAAGCTCATCGCCAAACAGCCGCACTGACAACCGCCCCACAGCCTATGCAGGTTCTATGGGGGGGTCTAAACGATTACCAAAGTTCAGGTGGTAGCCTGCCGCGCCTGCCGCGCCAGCCGCGAAGCACAGGTGCGCATGGGTCGGCAGATTGGACGATGACGATCCGGTGCCCGGCGGGTCGTTCGAGAAGTCCATCCCAAAGTGGCGCATACCGCCCCGGGGATGAGCCCTGTGATTTCGAGCTGGTGGTGTTCCCAAACAGCCGGCTTGCTGAAGTTGGTGACGTCCGCCAAATTGACGAAAGCAGCACGCGCAGGCCATGCGGCCCTGGCCGCTGAGGCCACCGCGCACAGTGCGTTCGCGTTTCCCGCCCTCACCCTCACCGAGCTTTAGCTGCGGCGAACGTTCAACCGCGCGCCGGGCGTGTCGCGCGACCATGCCGGGCGCGGGCTACGCTGCCCACGCCGCCCAGGCCAGCCAACAGCAACACCCAGCTGCCAGGCTCAGGCACCGCACGTGTGGGTGCGTCGCACCCGGCGACGCACACCAGTGACGTGAGGAAGCCTGAGGCACCTAATTCCGGCAGCCGGTCCCAGCAGCTGGCTTGGGGCCGCCTGAATGGCGATGGCTCGAGACGGTCAGGCCGCTTGCAGCTGCGACCCACGGGCTGGCGCGCGCGGGGGCGCCCTGGCTGCAGACGCAGGTGCGTGAGGATCTTCTCGATGATCGGCTCTTCGACGATCGCCGCGATGATCTTCAGCTCGCCGCCGCAGTTCGGGCAGTGTTCCAGGTCGATCCCGAAAGCACTGACTCGGTCGACCGTGAGGTCGGCCAACCAGGATGCGCAGCCGAGCGCCAGAGCCACGAATGCATGTAGATTCTGGCCGCGCCGCACGAGGCGTTGGCCGGTGCCCTCAATCTGCTGGCGCTGCCACCCGCCTGTTTCGCATGGCTGCCAGCTATCCTGCTGGGCTATGCTGTATGGGTCATAGGCATTGAGTGCTGGTACATCAAGTGCTTCGGTAGGCCATGACTTCCGGCTGCGCTGGCACGACGCCAACGGTCCCCCGACTTTGGGCGCTGCGACATCCCGCTCCAGACCCGTTCACTGAAACCCGACGACCGCATGAACATCGCCCAAGACCACACACCCCTGATCGCAGACGAACTGGACCTTCTGGCCGAGCTGGTACCGCTGGCGGGGCAGGACATCATCGAGCTGGGCTGCGGCGCGGCGGGCCTGGCTCGGCAGCTGCTGCAGCGCCATGCCGACAGCCACGTGACCGGGGTGGAAGTGGACGAGCGCCAGCACGCGAAGAACCTGGCGGCACCACAGCCGGGCCTTCGTTTCATGGCCGGGGTGGCCCAGGACATTCCCTTCGAAGACCGGCAGTTCGATCTGGCATTGATGCTGAAGTCGCTGCACCATGTGCCGATGGCCTGGATGGCGACGGCCCTGTCCGAGGTGGGTCGCGTGCTGCGGCCGGGTGGGCACCTGTACATCTCGGAGCCGGTCTTTGCCGGCGCCTTCAACGAGATCGTCCGGCTCTTCAACGACGAGGGCGTGGTGCGTGCAGCCGCTCAGGCGGCCATCGATGCCGCGCTGCAAGAGGACGGCTGGGAACAGGTGGCCGAGCGGCGCTTCCACACGCCCGTCACCTTTGCGGACTTCGACGCCTTCGAGCAACGCATGATGCGCCCGACCTTTGCCGACCATCGCATCGACGAGGCCAAGCTGGCGCAGGTGCGTGCAGCTTTCGAGCCCCACAAGGGCGCGGACGGCGCGCATTTCGAGCGGCCGATGCATGTGCGGCTCTTGCGCCGGAGGGCCTGAAACGACATGGCAGAGTTCTTCAAGACCTCGACCATCTGGATCGTCGACTTTCGCTATGACGGTCGAGCCCGCCGCTGGTTCAAGGCCTTCGGGACGCAGGACGACGCGGCCGCCGAGACGGCGAAGCTGCTGGACGAGCTGTACGGCAGCCGCGCCCAGCTCGTCGAAGTACGAAAGGCAAGCGCAGATGAAGAGCTGCAGTATCTGCGGGGCGAGGAGCCACAGAACGTGATGTGCCCAACCGGGCGCAACCCCCCGTTGGAAGGCTAGCCACCGGCATCAGGTGTCTGCGGCAGCCTTCTGCAAGCTCTCGTACAGCGCCAGATACTGGCTGGCCGGGTTACGCCAAGACAAGTCCTGCGCCATGGCAGCCTGCATGCGCTGTCGCCACAAGCCCGGCTGCGACAAGCGCATCTGCGCTGCGCGCTGCACACAGTTCTGGAAGGCGATGGCTGTGCTGGCATCAAAAACGAAGCCGGTGGATGGGGCGCCTGGCTTGGCCTCCAGATCCAGCACCGTATCGGCCAGCCCGCCGACGCGCCGCACCAGCGGCAAGGTGCCGTAGCGCAGGCCGTAGAGCTGCGTCAAGCCGCAGGGCTCAAAACGCGACGGCACGGCGATCAGGTCGGCGCCTGCCACCAGCCGGTGGGCGCGGGCTTCGTCATAGCCCAGGTGCACGTGCACGCGCCCAGGGTGCGCCAGGTGCGCCATCCGAAAGGCTGATTCGAGGGCAGCATCGCCGGTGCCCTGGATCGCGAACTGCACACCCATCGGCACCAGCGCAGGCAAGGCCTGCAGCACCAGATCCAGCCCCTTTTGTTCGGTCAGGCGGCTGACCAGGGTGACCAGCAGGGCTTTGTCGTCAGGCTCCAGGCCCAATTCTGCTTGCAGCGCTTTTCTGCATGACAGCTTGCCTTCCAGCCGGGTGGCGTCGTAGTTTCGTGCGATGGCAGGGTCGGTGGCTGGGTTCCAGACTTTGTCGTCGATGCCGTTGAGGATGCCGCTGACAGCCGTGCCACGAGAGCGGATCACGCCGTCCAGACCACACCCAAACTCGTGGGTCGCAATCTCGCGGGCATAGTTGGGGCTGACGGTGGTGACGTGGTCAGCGAACTTCAGCCCGGCTTTCATGAAGCTCAACTGGCCGTGGTATTCCAGCCCGGATGGCGACATCAGATGCGAGGCCAAGCCCAGCGCCGTCCACTCATGCATCGAAAACAAGCCCTGAAACGCCAGGTTGTGCACCGTGAAAACGGTGGCTGCTGCCGTCGGTGGGTGTTCAGCGATATAGGCGCAGCTCATCGCCGCGTGCCAGTCGTGTGCATGCACGATGTCGGGCACCCAGGACGGATCGGCCTCTTCCGCGGCCAGATGGGCGGCCACCCAGCCGATCAAGGCAAAGCGCTGCAGGTTGTCAGGCCAGGGCTCGCCACGAGCGTCCTGGTAAGGGCCTGCGCCACGCTTGAAGAAGTACGGCGCGTCCACCAGGTAGACAGGGAGTTTGGAGCCCGGCATGCGGGCCAGCAGCAAGCGCACCCGCATGGCGCCAAAACAGGCACCGATGTC
>JBBQIB010000386.1:0-4015 GCA_038324515.1 Burkholderiales bacterium | reverse complement strand
AACCCGTGCAGCAGCGCCGACGCTGGCGCGCATACAGCGCTGGAGTCAGCACTGTGGCGGATGATGTCGTTTTACGACACGCCATTGGCCGACCTGGATCAAGCCACCGCCTGCGACCCGGCCTGGATCTTGCCCGAGCTGATGCGCGCTGGCTTTTTGCTCAGCCTGACCGAGCCCGGCTTGTTGGGACAGGCCAGCGGCCACCTGGAAAGAGCCCGTCTGCGGCTGGGCAGCGCGACGCCGCGCGAGAAGGCCCACTTCGAAGCTGTGCAAGCAGGCTTGGCAGGCCGCTGGCAACAAGCTTGCGCTATCTGGGATGAGCTGCTGATGGACCACCCCCGAGACGCCCTGGCGTTGCAATGGGCGCAATCCTGGGACTTCTATCGCGGCGAGTTGAACAGCTTGCGTCAACGGCCGGCGCGCGTCTTGCCGCAGTGGGACGTGGCCGATCCTTTGTACCCGCACGTACTGGCGCTGTACGCTTTCGGGCTGGAGGAAAACAACCTCTACCCGCAGGCCGAAGAGATGGGCCGCAGCGCGCTGGCCCTGCAGCCACAGGCACCCTGGGCGATCCATGCCGTGGCGCATGTGATGGAAATGCAAGGCCGCTTCGAAGAAGGTGCTGCCTGGCTGCGCGCGCAGCAGCCGTTGTGGGCTGAAGGCAATGGCTTTGCCACCCACTTGTGGTGGCACAAGACGCTGTTCAGGTTAGAGGCAATGGACAAGGCCGGGGCGTTGCGTTTGATCGATGCGCACTTCAAAGGCGAGACACTCGAAATCACTCTGCAACGGGTCGACGCTGCTTCTTTGCTGTGGCGGCTTCAGTTGTTGGGCGAGGACATGTCGGCGCAGTTTGCTGCACTGCTCAAGCCCTGGCCGCTGAACGATGAAGATGCCGGTTACTACGCCTTCAACGATGTGCACACTGTCTTGGCGCTGCTCGGTGCGGGCCAGATCAGCAGCGCCGAGCGCTGGCTGGCGCGCTGCGCGCAGCGCGCCCTGGACCCGGTGGACGCCGCCCGCAGCAACCATGCCATGGCGCGCGAAGTCGGTCTGCCATTGATGCGTGGGCTCGTCGCCCTGGGTCGCGGGCAGGCCGATGCCGCCTGCGAAGCATTGCTGTCCGTCCGCACGCAGGCCGTGCGTCTGGGTGGCAGCCACGCCCAGCGCGATTTCATCGATCAGACGCTGATGGCGGCAGCCTCCCGCTGTGGCCGCCGCAACCTGGGCCAGGCACTGCTCAATGAGCGCTGCATGGCCAAATCGCAAACGCCTTTGGCGCGTTACTGGATCGAGCAGTTGGACAGCCCGGGCCGGGCCAGCGCCTGACTCAAAAAACCCGGCACCAAGGAAGCAGCCGTGACACCGGAAGAAAAACGCGAACGCCGCCTTCAGATGCTGGAGGACGATATCGGCCGGGCGCTGGAGATCAGCCACAACAACGGCGAGCTGCGTAGCGCGCCAAGCTGGGGGCGCCCGCTGCAACTCGGCGACGGCTATGAGCAAACCCCCAACGAGTTGCGGATGGGGTTCAAGCTGCTCAAAGATGCTGGCGTGATACCGCACGAAGTGCTGCTGATGAAAGAGATCGCTGCGCTCAAGGCAGGCCTCGAAGCGGAAACTGCGCAATCACCCAACTGCCCACCCCCGGCACAACATCAAACCCAACTGCAGCAGTTGCAACTGAAGCAGCAGCAACTGGCCATGCGGCTTGAAAAACTGCGAATCTCAGGGACTTTGTAAGGCGCCATTGTTGAGGGTCATAGTTGGGGGTCATAGTTGGGGGTCATTGTTGAGGGCCATTGGCGAGGGCTTTTGGCGAGGTCCACCAACAGCAAATCAAAGGGCTCTGCAGTCTCGTGCGAAAGCAGATGGGGCGCAAAACTGTCATTGCCGCGAAAGTAGCGACGTGGGTTCGTGCGCTAAATGCTGCCAGCAACTGAAACCACAACCGCAAGAGTAATAGGTAGAATGGGCCGCGTGACGTAATGCAGAAGTACAAACGACTGCAACAAAATGCAGCACCCGGCTGTTTTTCTAACGACTCATTCAGCCGTCAGTAAGAACATCCGAGAACATTGTTCTGGCGGGTCTGGCGCTATAAATAGAGGCCAGGCCCCTACAAGAACAGCCAGGGATCTTTTAAATTCACAATTTTTATTCATGACCAAAACCTACGCACAAATCGTTCAACAGATCGAAGCTCTTAAACAAGAGGCAGAAAGTCTGCGCCAAGCAGAAGTCGCTGAAGTCATCACCAAGATCCGTGAAGCCATACGGGTCTACGGATTGACCGCTGCAGACCTGAGCTTGACAGCGACCCGAAAGACCAAAGTCACACGCAGCAAAGCACCGGCCAGTTTCCCGAGCGCAAATTTGGCCGCAGGACCCAAGAAGGGCCGTGCGACAAAAGCCGGCAAAAGCAGCAAAGGCAAAGGCTTTGTGAAGTTCCGCAACGACTCTGGCGGCGTGTGGGGCGGTATTGGCAAGCGCCCGCAGTGGCTGCGTGACGCCCTGAATGCCGGCAAAAAACTGGAAGATTTCGCCGTCAACTGAAAGTCGCCCGGACGGCTCAACCCGACTTGGCCGTCGCGTGGGTGTTGACCCGGCGCCCGTTGTGGCGCGGGCCAAATAGTCAATGTTGTTCTCTCCATCGAAAGAGGTCTCAAATGAAGACACGCAGACAGTTCATCACCCTGGTCCCAATTGCAGCCGCAGCCTCTGTGCTTGCCGCATGCGGCGACAAGCCCGCACCCGCACCCGCCCCGGTGGCTGCGCCAGCCCCGCCGCCCGCAGCGCCCGCCCCGGCACCCGAGCCAGCACCCACAGCGGCGGCACCGGCAGCGGCACCGGCAGCAGATGTTGGCAGCATGGCCATGGTGGACCCGGCAGACCCCGCAGCCGTGGCGCTGGGTTACGTGGCGGTGGCTTCGCAGGCCGACAAAGAGAAGTTCAAGACCTATGCCGACGGGCAAGCTTGCAGCAATTGCGTGCTGTTCGGTGGCCAGGCCGGAGACGAATCAGGACTTTGCCCGTTGTTTGCGGGCAAAAAAGTCAGCGCCAAAGGTTGGTGCAGCGCCTACGTCAAGAAGACGGGTTGAGCCATCGCTTGAGGGCCGCTTGAGGGCTGCTTGAGGGCTGCTTGGCGCCCTGTCAATGGATCATTCAGAGGCCGCCAAGGCCTCATCCAGAACCTCCACCCAGTGTTTCACTGGCGTGGGGGTACCTGTCTGCAAATGCTGAATGCAGCCAATGTTGGCGCTGATGATGGCCTGCGGTGCCAGCGCATTCAGGTGGCCCAACTTGCGATCGCGCAAAGCGTAGGCCAACTTGGGTTGCAACACGCTGTAGGTACCTGCTGAGCCACAGCACAGATGGCTTTCGTTGTTGGCGATGCTGACTTCAAAGCCCAAGGCATTCATGTGGGTCTCAACACCACCCCGCAGTTGCTGGCCGTGCTGCAAAGTGCAGGGTGGATGAAAAGCCAACTGGATGGTTTCGCTGAGCTTGATGCGAGGCCGCAGCACAGGCACCAATTCAGGCAACCATTCGCTCAAATCGCGGGTCAGCGCGCTGACCTTCTGTGCTTTTTCGGCATAGTCGGGGTCATGCGCCAGCGCGTGGCCATATTCCTTCACGGTGACGCCGCAGCCGCTGGCATTCATGATGATCGACTCGACCGGGCCGTGTGAGGTCAAGCCATCCACCAGCGGCCACCAGGCATCGATGTTGCGCCGCATGTCCGCCAAGCCACCTTCTGGGTCGCTCAGATGGCTGCGCAGCGCGCCGCAACAGCCGGCGCCATCGGCCACCAAAGTCTGGATGCCCGCAGCATCCAGCACACGCGCCGTGGCGCTGTTGATGTTGGGCATCATTGCCGGTTGCACGCAGCCCAGCAGCATCAAGACCTTGCGCGGATGCTCGCGGGTTGGCCATCGGTTGGCGCGAGGGCCGCTGGGGACCGGCACCTTGTTCTTCAGCGCAGCGGGCAACATCGGCCGCACCATCTTGCCGA
>JBBQIB010000385.1:0-4033 GCA_038324515.1 Burkholderiales bacterium | reverse complement strand
GATGCGGCCATTGGCAAAAGATGAGCGCACAAAACGCAGCACCAGTTGCCCGGCAGGTTGAAAGTTGTCGGTGAAGGTGCCCTGCCCTTGCAGCAAGGCGGCGTCTTCGATGCGTTGTACGGCGCGGCCGCTGCCGAAGCGGGACGCTTGGCCGGATGCATCAACAGGAATGGCGAAATTGGGACTGTTCATCCATCCATGCTACCGAATCACCACGCTGCCGGCGGCCAGCGGCCAGCGGCAACGCAGGTGCTGCAGCGACGGAGACACTGCAACCGCCTCGACGCAGCAAGGGTTGAGGATCCGAGGCAGCAACTGCGTTGCCGCCATTCGACTCAAACCGGCTTAAAAGTCGTAGCGCACGTTGACCCCGAAGTAGCGCTTGTCATCGCGGGGTACATAGCGGTTGATGTGGTTGCCTGAGTTCTGGATGAACGTGGCGTAGGACTCGTCGCCGATATTCTTGGCCAGCAGCGCCACGCGCCAGCCGGCGGTGCTGGCCAGGCCGACCGTGGCGTTGACGATGGCGTAGGCCTTTTGCACCGAATCAGGCTGCTGCTGCAGGTCGAAGTTGACCTTGCTCTGCCAGTTGGCATCCAGCCCGTAATCCAGGCTCAGACCGCCGCTCAGCGGCTGGGTGTACTTCAGGCGCAGGCTGGCCTTCCAGTCGGGCGAGAACGGCATGGGCTTGCCGTTGACATCGCAACTCGCAGCGGCATTGGGCGGGCACTTGAAGTCCTTGACGCGGGCCTTGATGTGCGCCACGGCGGCGTTGAGCGTCAGTTGCGGCGTGATGCGGGCACTCAGGTCGGCTTCGATGCCCTGCGTTTCGACATCGCCAGCGTTGATCAGCCTGGTGACGATGACGCCGTTGAGCAAGTCGGGCACGTTGGCCTGGTAGCCGGTGTACTCGGTCTTGAAGGCCGCCAGGTTCAGGCGCATGCGGCCGTCCATCAGCGTCGTCTTCAGGCCGATTTCTGCCGACTTGGACTTCTCGGGCCCGATGACGTTGTCCTGCGTCGGGCTCATGTTGAAGAACACGTTGTAGGCCGGGCCCTTGTAGCCTTGCGAGTAGGTCCCGTAGGCCATGATGTCCTTGTTGATCTCGAACTGCGGGCCGACGCGGCCGGACAGGGCGCTTTCGCTGGTCGAGCCGTCGACGCGGGCCCGGCTGGCGCCGATGCCGGGCGCAGCAGCCGTGGACTGGCGGCCATGGTAGTAAGAGAGGTCGTCGTTGGTGTAGCGCAAGCCGGCGATGGCGCGCAGTTGCGGGCTGAAGTTGAAAGTGCCTTCGCCAAAGATCGACGCACTCTTGGTGCGCACGCCGTAGTCGGCGATGCCGGTCTCTACCGTGGTGGTGGCTGCCGTGCAAGGCACCAGCCCGTTGGGCAGCGGTGCCGCAGCGGATGCAGCGCAGCGGGTGGTGTCGCGGCGGTAGTTCTCGTCGTTCTTGGTGCTGAGGTAGAACAGGCCCGCCACATAGTCCACGAAGCCGCTGCGGGTCGAGGCGATGCGCAGCTCTTGCGAAGTCTGCTCGAAGTCCAGCGTGCCGACATCGGCCAGGCGGTTGAAGCCGCGATACAAGGTGCCCAGGCGGTCCTGATCCTGTTGCTGGTCGTTCTTCCAGTTGCGTCTGGCGGTGATCGAGGTGATCTGATGCCCGGCCACGTCCCAATCCACCTGGGCCGACAGGCCCTGGTTGGTGTCCGAGACACGCGTCTTCATCTCGCTGTTGATCTGCCGGTTCTCTGGCGACGGCACCACAGGCGCCACAGCAAATCCGAAATTGGGGTTGGCCGTGACCACGCCGGTGGGGTAAGTCGTGACGTTGGTGCTGTAGGCCACGCCAGTCGGCGGGCTGTCGTCAGCCGTGACGCGGTCGCCTATCAGCGTGACTTTCAAGCCGCTCATGGGAGTGATGTCGAGCCTGCCACGCACGCCTTGGCGGTCGTAGCCGCCCACCTTGCTGCCGTCAAAGACGTTGGTGATGTTGCCGTCGTACTTGCCCGCCATCAACGAGATCGCGCCGCGCAGCAGGCCTGGCACCAACTCCCCCGAGCCGCCCAGACGGATACGCCGCTCGTTGCCTTCAAAGTAGGCCAGATCGACGTAGCCTGCCAGCTCTTTGCCGGGCGCGCGCGTGATGATGTTGATCACGCCAGCCGAAGCATTCTTGCCGAACAGCGTGCCCTGAGGCCCGCGCAGGATCTCGATGCGGTCGATCTCCACCAGGTCCAGAGTGGCCTGTCCGGGCCGCGCCGTGACCACACCGTCCAGCACCGTCGACACCGTGGGCTCCACACCCGGGCTGGTGCTGACGGTGCCCACGCCGCGGATGAACAGCGCCGAATCCTTGTTGGAGGCGTTGGTGCGGAAGTTGACGGTGGGCACCTGGGCCATGATGGCTTCCAGGTTGTTGAGGTTGGACTCCTCCAGCGACGCGCCACTGATCACCGACACTGCAATGGGTGTGGTCTGCAGCGGCTGGATGCGCTTGGTGGCGGTGATGACCACGGTTTCGAGCTTGCCGTCGTCGGCCTTGGGGGCTGGCTGCGCAGCCGCTGGCCACACGGCGCACAACGGCAAGGCTGCGAGCAGGGCGGTGACGAGCCGCAGACGGTGCGCCGGGCAGCGCCGCTGCAGAGTCGGTTGGCGAGCAAAACGAGGGCGTGCGGAATGTCTCATCGGTATCTCCGTGGATGGGCTGCCGTCTGCTGCGGCGCTGGGGTTTGCGGTTTGTGCAAGTCGCCTGTGGCGACTTGAAGTCATCTTGTTGTTAGCGCTAACAGTGACCGAACCAGACCATAGCACTGCGGTTGGATCGCGCGCACTGCGGCAAACCCGAGTCGGCAGCCCGAAGACAAGGCTCAGGAAGGGGCCGACGGGTGCGAGACAGACGGCTGTCTCGCGCGCGGCTCAGAAGCGCTTCATCAACCGCAGCAAGCGGCGCATCATCGGCTTGTAGGGCGGCAGAAACAGCGCCATGCCGTTGACCCGCGCCTGGCGGAACACAGGCTTCAACTTGCTGAAAGTATCGAAACCCCAACGGCCGTGGTAGTGGCCCATGCCCGAGCTGCCCACACCCCCGAAAGGCAGGCTGTCTTGTGCAATGTGCAGCAAGGTGTCGTTGACCGTCACGCCGCCTGCGGGGATGGTCTGCAGTGCCACTTCGACACGCTTGGCATCGTGATCAAACCAGTACAGCGCCAGCGGCTTGGGTCGCGCGCTGACGAAGGCCATCGCCTCTTCGATGCTGTCGTAGGGCACCAGCGGCAACAGCGGGCCAAAGATTTCATCTTGCATCAGCGTGCAGTCGGCGCTGGGATCGATCAACAGGACCGGGCCCAGGCGTTGACGTTTGGGTTCACGGGTCGGGGCTTCAAACAATTGCTCGCAGCGCGCGCCTTTTGCACCAGCGTCTTTCAGGCCCTCCAGCAAGCGGTTGTAATGGCGGCTGTTGATGATGCTGCAGTAGTTTTCATCACTCAGGCTGCTCGGGTAACCCCGCTGCACCTGCTGCCGCGCCTGCGCCACGAATTCGGCCATTTGCGCGCGTGGCAGCAGCACGTAATCTGGTGCGATGCAAGTCTGCCCGGCATTGATCAGCTTGGCGACCATGATGCGTTCTACCGCGTGGGCCAAAGGGTAGTCGGGCGCAATGATGGCCGGGCTCTTGCCACCCAGCTCCAGCGTCACCGGTGTCAGATTGACCGCAGCGGCGGCCATCACTTTGCGGCCCACATGGGTGGAGCCGGTGAACAACAAATGGTCGAAGGGCAAGGCGCTGAACTGCGCGGCTTCGTTGGCGTCGCCGATGAAAACCGCCAACTCGTCAGCAGCAAAGCTGTCTGCGCACAAGGACTTGAACAATTGGCCGAAGGCGGGCGTCATCTCTGAGAGCTTCAGCATCACACGGTTGCCCGCCGCCAAAGCAGCCGCCAGCGGCGCAATGGACAGATACAGCGGATAGTTCCAGGGCACGATGACGCCCACCACCCCCAGCGGCACCGGCATCACCTGCGCGCTGGCGGGC
>JBBQIB010000384.1:0-4051 GCA_038324515.1 Burkholderiales bacterium | reverse complement strand
ACGTTCATCGAGGCGTGCATGGCGCGGTCTGACAGCACCAGGTCCAGCTTGTGCACTGCCAGCAGCGCCAGCAGCTCGGTGAAGCGGCCTTCGCGGCAGATCAGTCGGGGTGCAGGGGCTGCTTGCAGCGCTGGTGCGATCAGCTTGTAGGCCACCACCTTGACCACCGCCCCCGAGACGCCGACCCTGAACGGGGTCGCGCCCATCCCCGACCGGTCGCGCAGCGCATCCTTCAAATCTTCGCCGACGGTGAACAGGCGGTCGGCGTAGTCGAACACCAGGTGGCCGGTTTCAGTCAGCTCCAGCTTGCGGCCTGCGCGTCGCCACAGCGCTTCGCCCACCGTTTCTTCGAGCATGCGAATCTGGCCGCTGATCGACTGCGGCGTGACGTGCAACTGCTCGCCGGCCTTGGCCACGCCGCCGGATTTCGTGACCACCCAGAAATAGTGCAAATGCTTGTAGTTGAGGTTTTGCATGACTCTGATCATTCTAAAAAACCGAGTTGAGGGGAACGCTTTAACTTCTTTTCTGGATATTCGGCAGCCTCTACTGTTCGGGTCGTGCAGCAGCCTTGTCCTGGACATCCAGATCCAGAGCCCGGCTTCGTTCAGCTTGTTCCGGAGCGACTTTTCCGGGACGGCTTGACACGCTGTTTTGGTTCTCAAAACTCGATTCAACCTCACCGGAGACTTTTCACATGGAGCGTCGTTCCTTTCTCAGCAAGACCACTGTCGGTGCCGGTGTAGGCGCCGTGGCCCTGGCTGCACCCGCCATCGTCCAGGCCCAGGCCAACGTGCGTTGGCGCTGTTCCTCGGGTTTCCCCAAGGCGCTCGACACCATCTTTGGCGCTGCAGAAGATGTCGCCAAGCGCGTTTCAGACGCCACGGGTGGCCGTTTCCAGATTTCTGTGGCGCCTGCAGGTGAAATCGTGCCGATGCCGCAAGCTGCAGACGCAGTCGCCGCCGGCACGGTGGAATGCTCGCACACGGCAGCCTTCTACTACGTGGGTAAAGACCCGGCCTGGGCCTTTGGTTCGTGCATTCCTTTCGGCATGAACTTCCGCCAGATGAACGCATGGTGGTTCGAGGGCGGCGGCGACAAGATGTTCAACGACTTCCTGCGTCCGCAGGGTGTGCGTTATGTGATCTCCGGCAACACTGGCGCCCAGATGGGTGGCTGGTTCCGCAAGGAGATCAACACCATGGAAGACGTCAAGGGCCTGAAGATGCGCATTCCTGGCCTGGGTGGGCGCTTGTTCTCTGCCGTGGGTGCGGTGCCGCAGCAGATCCCCGGCGGCGACATCTACCCGGCGCTCGAGCGCGGCACCATCGACGGCGCCGAGTGGGTGGGCCCGTTCGACGACGAAAAGCTCGGCTTCCACAAGGTCGCCAAGTTTTATTACTACCCCGGCTTCTGGGAAGGTGGCGCGGCTTTGGGCTGGCTCGTCAACAACAAGGCCATCGACGCGCTGACGCCTGAGTACCGCAACATCTTCATGGCCGCTGCGCACGAAGCCAACGCCGGCATGATGGCCAAGTACGACGCCCGCAACGGCCCTGCGCTGCGCCGCTTGATCGCCGGTGGCACGCAGGTCAAGGCTTTCCCGCGGCCGGTCATGGACGGCTTCTACAAAGCTGCTTTGCCCCTGTACCAGGATCTGAGCAAGGAAAACGCCAACTTCAAGAAGTTGTACGACAGCTACGCTGCCTTCCAGAGAGAGTCCGGGGCTTGGCTGCGCTTTACAGAGAACACCTTCGACGACTTCATGTCCAACGCCTTGCGCGGCTGATCGTCTCTCGGGCCGCTGGCCCGCTCTGCAAGCCCCGCCCCGTGCGGGGCTTGTTGTTGTGGGTTGGCCAATTCTTACGATTGGCTGACAGGTACACCCAGGACCTCGACCCAAGACCTCGGGGGCCGGCTGGATGACAGTCACCCGGCTCACCCAGGCACCGCAAGGAGAAGCTGATGAACGCACTGCTGACGCTATGCCGCGGCATTGACTGGATGACTGAAAAGCTGGGCCGCGGCCTGTGCTGGTTGCTGCTGGCCGCCGTGGTCATCAGCACCGTCAACGCCATCACCCGCAAGGCTTTCAACCTCAGCTCCAACGCTTATCTCGAGGCGCAGTGGTACCTGTTCGCCGTCATCTTCATGTTGGGCGCAGGTTATGTGTTCCTGCACGACCAGCACGTGCGCATCGATGTGATTTCCAGCAAGCTCAAACGCCGCACCCAGGTCTGGATCGACATCGTCGGCATCACGGTGTTCCTGCTGCCCTTGTGCGCCTTTGTGATCTGGACTTCACTGCCCTCAGTGCAGACGGCCTTCGAGATGCAGGAGGTCTCGGCCAATCCTGGCGGTTTGATCCGCTGGCCGCTGTACATGCTGGTGCCGGTGGGTTTCAGTCTGCTGGCGATACAGAGCCTGTCCGAGTTGTTCAAGCGCATTGCATTCTTGACTGGCCACGCGCCAGACCCGCACGCCAAGCCCGAAGCAACCGATGAAGAGTTGCTGCTGGAAGAGATGCGGCTCGAAGCCGCAGCCAAGGACGCCGCCGAAGCGGCGCGCAAGGTGGGTGAGCGCAATGAAGTGAAGGGCCAGCCATGAGCAGCTTCATCGCCGCCAATCTCTCGCCGATCATGTTCGGCTCGTTGATCCTGTTCTTGTTCACCGGATTCCCGGTGGCCTTTGCACTGGCTGCCACCGGCATGAGTTTCGGTTGGCTGGCGGTGGAGTTGGGCGTCGTGCCTGCGCAGTTCTTCAACGCGCTGCCGCTGCGGCTGTACGGGATCATGGCCAACGATGTGCTGCTGGCGATTCCCTTCTTCACTTTCATGGGGTTGATTCTCGAGCGCAGCCGCATGGCGGAGGACTTGCTCGACACGGTCGGCCAGGTCTTTGGGCCGATGCGTTCAGGCCTGGCGATTGCGGTCGTGCTGGTGGGCGCGATGTTGGCGGCCACCACCGGTGTGGTTGCTGCCTCAGTGATCTCGATGGGCCTGATCTCGCTGCCGATCATGATGCGCTACGGCTACAACCGGCCGCTGGCTGCGGGGGTCATCACGGCGTCAGGCACTTTGGCGCAGATCATCCCGCCTTCGATCGTGTTGATCGTGATCGCCGATCAACTGGGTCAGAGCGTTGGCGAGATGTACAAGGCGGCGTTCATTCCGGCTTTCATGCTGGTCGGCATCTATGTGGTGGCGATGCTGGTGTTGGCCGTGGTGCGGCCCAAGTGGGTGCCGGCATTGCCTGAAAACGCGCTGATCTACCACGAGGCAAACGGCAACAGCGGCCACAAGTCGCTGGGCGTGCTGACGGTGATTTGTGTCGTGATCGGTTACTTCAGTTTCGTCTACTGGCCGCAGATCAAGCTGCTGCTGGGCGGTGACCCCAACTTTCCGCCACCCACCGACGAGAAGGTGGTGATGTCGCTGATGATCACCATCGGTCTGGCCTGGCTGTTGGCGCTGCTGGACAAATGGCTGCGCTTCAACCTGCTGTCCACCTTGGCGCAGCGCGTGACTTTTGTTCTCATCCCGCCCCTGTTGCTGGTGTTCCTGGTGCTGGGCACGATCTTCCTGGGCCTGGCGACGCCGACTGAAGGCGGCGCGATGGGCGCGGCGGGTGCGGTGCTGATGGCGCTGGCGCGCAAGCGGCTGGGCGGCACGCTGCTGCGCCAGGCGCTGGATGCCTCGGCGCGCTTGTCGATCTTTGTGCTGTTTGTGCTGATCGGCTCGACCATCTTTGCGCTGACCTTCCAGGGCGTCGATGGGCCGGTGTGGGTCAAGTCCTTGTTTGCTGTGCTGCCCGGGGGTGAGCTGGGTTTCCTGGTCTTCGTCAGCGTGTTGATCTTTATCCTGGGCTGCTTCCTGGACTTCTTCGAGATCGCCTTCATCCTGCTGCCGTTGTTGTTGCCGGTGTTGACCGACATGAACATCAACATGGTGTGGTTCGGGGTGCTGGTGGCGCTGATCTTGCAGACCTCGTTCTTGACGCCACCCTTCGGATTTGCGCTGTTCTACTTGCGCAGCGTCGCGCCCAAGGAAGA
>JBBQIB010000383.1:0-4060 GCA_038324515.1 Burkholderiales bacterium | reverse complement strand
GCGCAGGGCGAAGGCATTCCAGAGCCCGCCGAAGTTGTTCTGCCGGGCCACTGACGCCGACAGGTCCAAGGCCTGATTCAGGTCGACTGCACCCGAAGCGCGCAGGGTCTCCGCATCGATGGATTGTTCGGCCTGCGGCGTTTCCAGGCGCTTGAAGTCGCCCTGGTAGGCCTGGCGCGTGCCGGAAATGGTGACGGTGTCGAGACGCGCGCCAGGGCTCGCCTCCTGGGCGAATGCCTGAACGGCCAATAGATCGAGCAGATGTTCCTGGCCGGCGTCGTGCCGGCGCTGGTGGGCCCACCGCGAGATCACCTGGCGGCTGCTGGGCCGCTGCCTGGCCGATTGCGCGATGCTCATCGGTGGCGTGATGCTGATCCTGGGTATGGCCCTCGCATTGACCAACTTCCTCGTCGACGCCGGCATTCCCGACGCGGCCGTCGAATGGGTGCAGGGCGTGATTCCCAACAAGTACGTATTCCTGCTGGTCTTGTGCGTGTTTCTCTTCGCCGCCGCAGCGCTGATGGAGATCTATGCTGCCCTCGTGGTGCTGGTCCCGCTGCTGCTGCCGCTGGCCAAGGCCTACGGCATCGACCCGGTGCACTTCGGCATCATTTTCCTGGCGGCGATGGAGGTCGGCTTCCTGTGCCCGCCGGCGGGACTGAACATCTACTTTGCCTCGGCGATGTTCGGCAAGACCATCCGCTATGTCGCCGTCTCTGTGTTGCCGGCGCTGCTGGCCATCTCCATCGGCACCCTCTTGATCGCCGTGCTGCCGGTGCTGTCCACCGGGCTGCCGCGCTGGCTGGGCGTGCTGTGAGCTTGCGACACGCCGTCCCTTGACCCGGCGCTCGTGCGCTCGGGTTGCGGTGCCGCAGCGCGCAATCGCTGAAGAATGTTCCCGTGCGCTGCGCCGCTGGCGGGCGCCCGTGGCTGGGGCAGTCAGGTCGTCGGCTCCGGAAGTGCGGGAACAGGTTGGCTGGTGGTCCGTTCGTCAATGAGGTTAAAAATAAAATTGATGGCATCGCGCGAATTCGCAACACGGCCTGAAGGCCTGCCAGCGTGGTCCGGCGTGGCTCGATCGGGTGCGCAGCGCTGTCACCAAACCCGGCTTCCAACAACGGGCCCAGCTCGGACCACACCTACCCACCCCATCTGCCTGAGTTCGTGCAGCGCTTGCGCAGCATCAAAAAACTGCACCGCGTGCCAACCCAAGTCCCGGGCCGCATTGACGTTGGTTGGCACATCGTCCAGAAACAGAAGCTCCTCAGGGGTTGCAGCAAAACGTCGGCAGGCTGATTCGAAGATGCCGGTTTCGGGTTTGTTGAAGCCCACGCGGCAAGAAAATATCCCGCTGTCAAAGCGGCGAAAGAAGTCGTTGTGGGCCAACAGATGCGCTGCATAGGGCTCGGGCATGTTCGACAGGTAGTGCAAGCGGTGCCCGGCGTCTGCCAGTTGATGCACCAGGGCCACGCTGGCTTCGATGGCTTGCAACTCTTGCGGCACCGCCTCGACCACGCCCAGCACTTCTTGCGCGCTCAGGCCCGTACGGTGGCTGATGCGCTGCACCAGTTGTGGCACGGTGACGGCCCCGCGGTCGAAGTCGCCCCAATCGCCGCCGTAGGCCTGGAAGACTTCTCGTTCCCAGAACGCGGCTTGCGATTCGTCTGTGGCGCGTCTCGGCAAGGCCCGCATCAGCAGTTGGCGCGGCCGCCATCTGAACAACACGCCAGCCATGTCGAAGACGATGGTTCTGGGCGCTGTGCCTGCCTTGGGCGCAGCGGATGGCGCACTCTGATGCGCTCCGTTGTCGGGCGCCCTGTTGTCAGGCGCTCTGTGATTCGGCGCGTCATGCGCTTGAACGGGCTGGATCAAGCGCGCAACCTGTTCAGCAAGCCAGCCGTGGAGCTGTCCAGCCCCTCCGTGTCGCCACTTTGCAGCCTGGGCAGCAGCGCGTTGCACAGCGCCTTGCCCAGCTCCACACCCCATTGGTCGAAACTGTTGATGCCCCACAGCACGCCGCTGGTGAAGACGCGGTGCTCGTACAACGCAATCAAGGCGCCCAGGCTGTGCGGCGTCAGCGCGTCCAGCACCAGCGTGGTGCTGGGCCGATTGCCGGGAAAGCTGCGGTGGCGTGACAGCACCGCAGCATCCAAGCCTTTGGCTGCGGTGGGCGGCGGGTTTGTTGTTGCTTCTGCTGCGGCTTGCGCTGCCGTTTTGCCCAACATCAGTGCCTGACTTTGCGCCAGGCAGTTGGCCAGCAGCATGTGGTGCTGTTCGCTCAGCGTGTGGCTGGGCGTTTTGATGGCGATGAACTCGACCGGGATCACATCGGTGCCTTGGTGCAGCATCTGAAAGTAAGCGTGTTGCGCGTTCGTGCCGGGCTCGCCCCAGACCACCGGGCTGGTCGCGTAGGGCAGTGTTGCGCCGCGCAGGTCCACCCGTTTGCCGTTGCTTTCCATCTCCAATTGCTGCAGGTAGGCCGGCAGACGCCGCAGACCTTGGTGGTAAGGCGCCACGCTGCGGCTGGTGAAGCCGTGGAAGTTGCGGTACCAGACGTCCAGCAGGCCCAGCAACACGGGCAGGTTGATGGACGGCGGCGTGTGCGCAAAGTGCAGGTCCATCGCATGGGCGCCGGCCAAGAACTGCCTGAAGTTCTTGCTGCCGATGCTGATCGCCAGCGGCAGGCCGATGGCGCTCCACAACGAGTAGCGCCCGCCCACCCAGTCCCAAAAGCCAAAGGTGGTGCTGATGCCGAAGTCGGCGGCAGCCTGCACATTCGTGGTGGTGGCGACAAAGTGCTGTTGCGTGTCTTGCCCGCCCTGGCTCATGAACCAATCACGCGCCACATGCGCGTTGGCCATCGTCTCTTGGGTGGTGAAGGTTTTGCTGGCGATGATGAACAGGGTGCTGGCCGGCCGCAGTTGCTGCAGCAGCGGCACGATGTCGTGGGCATCGACATTGCTGACGAAGTGCACACGCTGCTGCGCCTGGCCATAGGCTTGCAAAGCCAGCACCGCCATCTGCGGCCCCAGGTCGCTGCCGCCGATGCCGATGTTGACGATGTCGGTGATCTCTGGTTTTGCCCGCACCTGGTCGGCAAAGGCCAGCATCGCATCCAGCACGCTGTGCACTTCTTCGCTGTGCAAAGCCGTACCGCGCGGCGCACGCAGGGCGGTGTGCAGCACTGCGCGGCCCTCGGTGGGGTTGCTGATCTCGCCGCTGAACATCGCGTCGCGCCGCTTGGCCAACTCGCACTCTTGCGCCATGTCCAGCAAGAAGCGCAGCGTGGCCGCGTCGATCAGGTTCTTGGACAGGTCGGCAAAGACACCCGGGCTGTCGAAACTCAAGGTCTTGAAGCGGCGCGGGTCGCGGTCAAAGGCCTCGCGCAGATCAAGCTGGCGACCGTGGGCTTCGAAGTGGCCTTTCAGCGCCGCCCAGGCCGCCGTCTGGTCGCAGCGCTTCACGCTTGCAGCCTCAGGATCAGCTGATCCAGTTTGTGCGCGTCAGCTGCAAAGGCGCGGATGCCTTCGGCCAGTTTTTCAGTCGCCATGGCGTCTTCGTTGAGTGCCCAGCGAAAGCCCTTTTCCTCGAAGTGCAGGGCCGGCAAGTCCATGGCCTGGGCTGCTGCCGGCTGCAACGCGGCTTGCAGCGGGGCGTCGCTGGCTTGCAGGGCCGCCAACAGATCAGGGCTGATGGTAAGCAGATCGCACCCGGCCAGCGCCTGGATCTGCCCCAGGTTGCGAAAACTGGCACCCATCACTTCGGTAGGGATGCCGTGGTGCTTGTAGTGGTTGTAGATCGCAGCCACGCTGCGCACGCCGGGGTCATTGGCGCCAGCTTGGGCGGCCTCATTCCAGTGGCTGCCGGCTGCTTTTTTGTGCCAGTCGTAGATGCGGCCCACGAAGGGGCTGATCAGTTGCACTTTGGCGTCGCCGCAAGCCACCGCCTGGCAAAAGGCGAACAGCAGCGTCAGGTTGCAGTGGATGCCGGATTTTTCCAGAGTCTGGGCGGCCTGGATGCCTTCCCAGGCAGCGGCAATCTTGATCAGCACCCGCTCGCG
>JBBQIB010000382.1:0-4063 GCA_038324515.1 Burkholderiales bacterium | reverse complement strand
GCGCCCCAAGGATACGCAAGTGTCACAGGCTGGCCAGCATCGGCAACAGCAGTGCTGCCAGCAACACTTGCAGGCTGAGGGCCAAAGCGGCGTAAGCGCCAGCCTCGGGGTGGACCTGCCAGGCCCTGGCCGCGCCCACGCCATGCGAGGCGGTGCCGATCGCAAAACCTCGGATGGCCGGCGCATCGATGCGCAACAGGTCAAACAGCAGCTTGGCGGTGACCGCGCCAATGAGCCCGGTCAGGACTGAAAAGACCGCCGCCAGGGCCGGGATGCCACCGATCTGCTCAGCCAGACCCATGGCCACGGGCGCAGTGACCGACTTGGGCGCCAATGACGCCACCACCTCGATGGGCAAACCCAGCATCCAGGCCAGGCCCACCGCACTGCCGCCTGCCGCCAGACCGCCCGCCAAGGCTGCCAGCAGCAACACCCCGGCGCGCTGACGCAGCGCGGCGCGCCGCTGCCACAAAGGCCAGGCCAGCGCCACCACGGCGGGGCCGAGCAGAAAGTGGATGAACTGGGCGCCAGAGAAATACACCGGGTAGTCGATGGCCGCCAGCTTCAGCAACAGCGCCAGCGAGACCACCGACCACAACACCGGGTTGGCCCACGGCGCACGCCCCACCCTCTCATATATCAGGCTGGCCAGCACGTAAGCCAACAAGGTAGCCGTCAATCCAAACAAAGGCGTGGCTGAGAGGTAGACCCACAGCTCGACGAAGGCGCTCATCGCTCCAGCCCTTTGGCCGCAACTACAGCATGCGCCGGCTCCGACTGTTCGGCGTCTTGCAAGGCTTCACTGCCTGCGCTGGGCCACAGCGCTTTCAGCACCAGTGCCGTGACCGCCAAGCCGACCCAGGTGGACAGCACCAGCGCCACCGCCATGCGCAAGCCGTACTGCGCAATCACCCCCAGATGCACCACGACGCCCACGCCCACGGGCACGAAGAGCAACGACAAGTGATGGAGCAGCGGCGTGGCCGCGGCTTCGACGGGGGCCCGCACCGCTGGCCACTGCAGCAGCGCCAGCAACAGCAGCAAGCCGATCACCGGGCCGGGCAGCGACACGCCCAGCAGCCGGGCCGCGACTTCGCCCAGCGACTGGCACAGCAGCAAGCAGGTGAAGCCCTTCAACGGCTCCATGAGGCGCGGCCAGGGATGGGCTCAGTCGGGTTCAAAGGGACTCAAAGAGGCTCAAAGAGGCTCAATGGGGCTCAAGGGGGTTCAGCCCTGCGGCCACAGCCTGCCGGGGTTGAAGGCCCCCTCAGGGTCAAAAGCCAGCATCAGTTCGCGCTGGATCTTGGCCAGCGCGGGCGACAACGGCGCAAAGGCGCCAGCACTTTTGTCCTTGCTGCGAAACAGCACCGCGTGGCCGCCGACAGCCGCTGCGGCTTCGCGCAAGGTGGCGGCGGGCGCGCTGGTGCAGATCCAGCGCTGCGCGCCGCCCCACTCCAGCAACTGCTCACCCGACAGCGGGATGGCCGGGGTGGTGGCAGGCACCGACAGCCGCCACAGGCTGGCGCCGCTTTCAACCGCCTTGGCTGCAGAGTTGAAAAATTCATCCTGATGATCACGCAGGCCTTGCCAGAAGCGCGCTGCCAGCTCGGGCTCGATCACTTCGCCGCCCAGCTGCTGGCGGGCTGAGTCGACCGCAGCATGGGCGCCGCTCAAGCGCAGCACGAGCATGCCTTCCCACCAGGCAGTGGCGTGGATGGGCAAGGGTTGCCCGCCCCACTTGTTGAGACGCTGAATCGCTTCGGCCTGGCTGGCCGGCTGGCGCAGTGTGACCGTGGCACTGGCCACCGGCAGCACCTTCAGTGACACCTCGCAGATGACACCGAGCACTCCGAGCGATCCGGCCAGCGCGCGCGACACGTCGTAGCCGGCGACGTTCTTCATCACCGTGCCGCCAAAATTCAGGAGCTCTGCGCGGCCGCTGAGCAACTTGACGCCCAGCACATGGTCGCGCACGCCGCCCATCGTTGCGCGTGCAGGGCCAGCCAACCCAGCGGCCACCATGCCACCCACGGTTTCGCCGCTGAGGTCGGCACCGGGCTCTGGCGAGGCTCCCGTGCCGGCCATCGCGCCTTTGGTCAAAGCCGCCGCCACCTCCGCAGCCAGACCTGCGCCCGAAAAACGCGGCGGCTCAAAGGGCAGGCACTGGCCGCGCTCGGCCAGCACGGCTTCAAGCTCGGCCAGCGGTGTGCCACCGCGCACCGTCACCACCAGTTCGGTGGGCTCATAACTGCTGATGCCGGCCAAGGGCCGCACGTCCAGTGGCTGACCCTGTCTGGGGCCGCCATAGAAGGCTTTGGTGCAGCCGCCATGGATGTCCAACAGTTGCCTGTCGGCGCGCGCCGCCTGCACCTGGTCGATCAGACGCTGCAGCGCGGGGTCGGTGGCCATTCAGAAGCGCTCCAGCTCTGGAAACGGCAGCAGCCCATTCTTGACATGCATGCGTCCGTACTCGGCACAACGCTGCAGCGTCGGGATCACCTTGCCCGGGTTCAGTCCGCCCTGCGGGTCAAAGGCGCGCTTGATGGCAAACATCTGCTCGCGCTCCTCGGCACTGAACTGCACACACATGCTGCTGAGTTTTTCAACCCCCACGCCATGTTCTCCCGTCACCGTGCCGCCCATCGCCACACTGGTTTCCAGAATGTCGGCGCCAAAGAGCTCGCAGCGGCGCAGTTGATCGGCGTCATTGGCATCAAAAAGAATCAGCGGGTGCAGGTTGCCGTCGCCGGCGTGGAAAACGTTGCAGCACTTCAGGTCGTACTTCTTTTCCATCTCTGCAATGGCCAGCAGGATGTCGGCCAGCCGCTTGCGCGGGATCGTGCTGTCCATGCACATGTAGTCGGGGCTGATGCGGCCCGAAGCCGGGAAGGCGTTCTTGCGCCCGCTCCAGAATTTCAGCCGCTGCGCTTCGTCTTTGCTCACCTCCATGCGCGTGGCACCGCAGCCCGACAGCACATCCAGCATGCGGTCGATTTCTTCGGCCACCTCTTCGGGCGTGCCGTCGCTTTCGCACAGCAGAATCGCTTCGGCGCTGAGGTCGTAACCCGCATGCACAAAGTCTTCGACAGCAGCCGTCATCGGCTTGTCCATCATCTCCAGGCCAGCCGGGATGATGCCGGCAGCAATCACCGCGGCCACCGCGTCGCCCGCTTTGCGGATGTCGTCGAAACTGGCCATGATGCAGCGTGCCAGTTTGGGCTTGGGCACCAGCTTGACCGTCACTTCCAAAGTCACTGCCAGCATGCCTTCGCTGCCCACGATCAGCGGCATCAGGTCCAGGCCGGGGGTGTCGAGCGCTTCGCTGCCAAACTCAACGGCCTCGCCTTCGACCGTGAAGCCCCGCACGCGCAGCACGTTGTGCAAGGTCAGGCCGTACTTCAGGCAATGCACGCCGCCGGAGTTCTCGGCCACGTTGCCGCCGATGGTGCAGGCGATCTGGCTGGACGGGTCGGGCGCGTAATACAGCCCGTAAGGTGCCGCCGCCTCGCTGATCGCCAGGTTGCGCACGCCGCATTGCACGGTGGCAGTGCGCGCCAGACGGTCGATCTGCACGATCTGGTTGAACTTGGCCAGCGACAGCGTGACGCCCAGCGCATGCGGCAAAGCCCCGCCGGACAGTCCGGTACCTGCGCCGCGGGCGACCACTGGCACGCTCATCCGGTGGCAAGCCTTCAATACGGCGGCCACCTGGGCTTCGGTTTCTGGCAAGACCACGACCAACGGCAACTGGCGGTAAGCCGTCAACCCGTCGCACTCGTACGGCACGGTGTCCTCGCGCTGCCACAGCAGCGCATGCGCCGGCACCAGTGGCGCCAGCGCCACCACCACCTCGGTCTGGCGGGCGTTGCGTTCGGTGGCAGTCAGGGCAGCGGCAGCGGCTGCAGCGGTGGGCGCATTCATTGGCAATCATCCTGCGGTTGGGGTCGGGTTGAGGCGACGGCAAGCCACTGAACCCACGGCCAACTGTAAGACCACTGGCTGACCTGCAGCTTGTGGTGGCGGACAATCCCGCATGGCGTGGCTGCTGAGGCCCAGAGCCACC
>JBBQIB010000381.1:0-4078 GCA_038324515.1 Burkholderiales bacterium | reverse complement strand
ACCCAGGTGCCGCTGCTGGGCAACGGGCGCGACGCGCCCTGCATGCTGGAGCCCAAGGTCGAGGCCCGGCTGCTGCAAGAGCTGCAGGTGCAGGCGCAAGACAAGGTGCTGGAGATCGGCACCGGCTCGGGCTTCATGGCGGCCTTGCTGGGGCACCGCTCGCGGCAGGTCTTCAGCCTGGAGTGCATCCCCGAGCTGGTGCAGATGGCGCGCGACAACCTGACGCGCAATGCGGTGGGCAACGTCAA
This sequence comes from Burkholderiales bacterium, assembly GCA_038324515.1. Lineage (GTDB taxonomy): Bacteria > Pseudomonadota > Gammaproteobacteria > Burkholderiales > Burkholderiaceae_C > Rubrivivax. Next base: position 3,830 of record JBBQIB010000381.1, on the reverse strand, counting down.
CGTGCTGCAAGTCAGCGCCGAGGCCGGTGCCCGTGGCCTGCCCGGTGAAGCGGCCTTTGACGTGATCCTGCTGTCGGGCTCGGTCGCCGCTGTGCCGCCGGCGTTGCTGCAGCAACTCAAAGTCGGGGGCCGGCTGGCCGCCATCGTGGGCGAAGAGCCGATCATGCGGGCCCGCTTGTACACGCGGGCCGGCGAGGCTGCCTTTGCCGACGTCGACCTCTTTGACACCGTGGCGCCACGCTTGCTGGGCTTTGCCGAGCCCTCCAGATTCAAGTTCTGAGCCCGGGACGGACAAGCGCGAAGCCATCGAGACATGCACAGCCTGGAGGTCAGCCAACTGAAGGACTTTTTGCGCGCCCAGCCGCTGGCGTTGCTGCTGGACGTGCGCGAAGACTGGGAGGTGCAACGGGCAGCCATCCAACTGCCTGGCGCAGCCAGCCTGCACATCCCGATGCAGCAGATCCCGGCGCGCTTGCAGGAGTTGCCTCGAGAGCAGCCCATCGTCTGCATCTGTCATCACGGGGTGCGCAGCGCGCAGGTCGTCGCATTCCTGCAGCGCCAGGGCTTTGATGCTGTCTATAACCTCGCTGGCGGCATCGACGCCTGGTCGCTCGACGTCGAGCCCGCGCTGCCGCGCTACTGAATTGATCCCAAGGAAATCCCATGTCCCGCAAGACTGAAAGCTGCTTCATCCACTCTCGAGCGCCCCGTCCTGCGCATGGCCAGCAGCACCTGCCTGTGAAGTTGCGCTCTCGCCGCAGCTTTGCAGTCGCAGCATGGGCCTTTGTCTGGCTGGCAGGCCTGCCCGGCGTGGCATCGGCCCAGAGCCTGCGTGAGCTGTACGAGGCAGCGCGCAGCTTCGACGGCAGCTACCTGGCAGCACGGGCCAACGCCAAAGCGGCCGAATTCAGAGCCGCGCAAAGCGACGCGCTGAACCGGCCCACCGTGGGCGCTGTGGCGGGCGCCAACGTGACCCTCACCGACCCACCCAACATCGGCGCCAAGACCACCAACTCGCTCAGCGCCAGCCTCAACAGCCGCTACCCGCTGTTCAACCGCGTCAATGCAGTGACCATCGAGCAGGCGCGCAAAAGCCTGGTCAGCGTCCAGGCCGATCTCGACACCGCAGAGCAAGACCTGATCCTGCGAATCTCGCAAGCCTACTTCGATGTGCTGGCAGCGCAAGACACCCTGTCCACCACACAAGCCAGCAAGAAGTTCATCACCGAGCAACTGGCCTCGGCCAAACGCAACTTCGAGGTCGGCACCGCGACCATCACCGACACCCGCGAAGCGCAAGCCCGCTTCGACCTGGCCACGGCGCAAGAACTGGCGGCCGACAACGAACTGCGCAGCCGCCGCATCAACCTGGAAACGCTGGTCGGCCGCCAGGGTGTCACGCCCAAGCCTTTGCTGCTGCCAGCCACACTGCCGCCGGTGATACCGGCCAATCCCGAGCAATGGGTGACGGAGGCCGACCAGCGCCACCCCACGGTGCGGCGGGCGCGTGTGGCGATGGACCTTGCACAACTCGAGACCGCCAAAGCCCGCGCTGCAGAACTGCCCATCGTCGATGCAGTGGCCAACGTTGGTGCCTCAGATGCACGCGGCACCTTGCCCTCGTTGAATCGCAGCACGGGAGGCACGTTCAGCGCCGGCGTCGGGGTGCAGATGAACTGGCAGCTGTACACCGGCGGCCTGACGCAAAACCGCATCAAGGAAACCCTGGCGCTGGAAGAAAAGGCCCGCAACGACCTCGAAGCGGCCCGCCGCAGCATCGGGCAGACCGCCCGCGTGGCCTACTTCAACCTGCAGTCGGGCCTGGCCCAGGTGAAGGCGCTGGAAGCTGCCGAGTCCTCATCCAAACTGGCTTTGGAAGCCACCCAGCTCGGCTTCCGCGTGGGCGTGCGGGTCAACCTGGACGTGCTGAACGCACAGAGCCAGTTGTTCACGACCCAGCGTGACCTGGCGCGCGCACGCTACGAGGTGGTGCTGGGCAGCCTGCGTCTGCGCCAGGCTTCGGGCCAACTGGCACCCAGTGATGTCGAAGCGGTCAACCGCTTGCTGACTCCGTGAGACCGGCCGTACAGCCGACCGCACAGCCGACCGTTCAGCCGACCGTCTGACCGCACGCAAGACTGCCCGTCTGGAGGCGCCTTTCTGTCAGCCGATCAGCCCCGGATGCGCCTGGCCATTTCAGCCGCCAAGGCGCGAAATCCGGCACTGAACGAGCGGCCCGCCGCGATCTGCGTCCAATAGTCCGCAGCCAGCGCCCGGGCTGAGCTGTCCAGCTCGGCGGGCTCAGGCGTCAGGGGCAAGAGCCCCAATTCACCCGAGCCGGGGTCGGGGCGCCAACGCATCGGCAGCATGTCGTACAGCGGCGCCAGCGCGAACCGGCCCTTGAGCAGGTCTTCGCGTTGCACCCAAAGGCTGAGGTTGCCGAAGTGCATGTCGCTGTTGCCGATCAGCCGCCCAAACTGCTGCAGCGCCAGCACTTGCGCCGCTGTGCCAGGCGGCAAACGGCGGCGCGCTTCCAAGGCTTCGCAACTGGCAGCCCAATGCCAGGCTGTGCTCGGCACAAAGGCCTCGTGCACCGCCCAAAGCGGCACCACATGGCGGCGGCCGTGGCGGCCAACGCGGTCGAATCGGCGCGACAGCAGCAACGTACGGCGTTGGCCCTGCACCACCCGGGTTTGCGCCACAGCCACACCGTGTTGAGCCAGCAGGCTCAGTGCCAGGTGCTCTGCCTGCAGCAAGTCGTGCCAGCGCTCGCCGAACGGCGTGCCCCGGGGCGGGCTGAATTTGGCCAGCAGCGGGTGGCCATCGACATCACGCAGCAAGAACTTGGGTTGCTCGCCGCCGGCCGAGCTGCCCGCAGGCAAGCTGCTCGAGGCAGCGTCAGCCAGCTTGTCGAGCAGGTCCAGGCCACGGGCCGCGTCCAACCCTTCAAGGCTGGGCATGTCGGTTGTGGTCTGCACCTGACCTTGACCTTGACCCTGACTCTGGCCCTGGCCCTGGCCCAGTTGCAGCGCCCCGGGCGCGTCTGGCGTGTGCAGTGCGGCCAGCAGCACTTGCTCGATCGACCACAAGCCTGGGTCTGCCGGCAGCCCTTGGGGCGCCAATTGCCGCGCCAAGGCACGCCCGATGAAGCCCTCGGCCCGCAGCGGCGCCATGAACCAGGGCAACTTGCCTTGGCTGTGCAGCAGCTTGCGCTCGATTTGCAGATGCACCCAGCCGCCTGGGCTGAAGCACAGCCGCGCCAAGGGATGCGCTTGCCCTTGCTCGTTGATCCAGTACACAGGCTGGTCTGCAGCAGCGCCGCCGATGGCTTGCGGCAGTGCGTAGCGCGTGGCACGGCCCTGCCCCAGCGTCAACACATGGGCGGCGGCGTCTGACAGCAAGCGCGAGACGCTGGGCTGGCTCAAGCCCAGCGTGTGCTGCAGCGCCGCAGAAGACACAGCACCTCTGGCGCCCAGCGCTGCGCGCAGTGGATCGAAGAGTTGAAGATCTTGCATGAATGGGACATGAGGCGCTGAATAAAAGCTATTTTGCTATGAAACGTATCTTTTGACGGGCATTTCTTGAATACTGAATGAATAGAAAACCGTGCCAGAAAGCCCTTTTGCCGATTGACCCCGCTAAGGCCACAACGCCAGCACTGCGCTGGCCATGGCGGCGGCGGCCCCCCGGTGCAGCGCAGCAAATCTGCGCGCCCGTTCAGACATCTGCTGACGCTGGGCTGGGTCATTGCAAATTGCCAGCGCGCGCTCGACGCCAGCTGAAACATCGGGCACGCGCAGCGCGGCGCCTGCGGCCAACGACTGCTCAGC
>JBBQIB010000380.1:0-4084 GCA_038324515.1 Burkholderiales bacterium | reverse complement strand
CTCGCGCGCGCCGCGCTTGCCGCCCTCGGCTGCGTCGCGCCACTCGTCGACCGCGTCGATCCATTCCTGCCCGGCGCGGCGCTGGTCTTCCCACACGTCTTCCAGTTGATGCAGACCGGTGCGGGCCTGCAGCAACAACTGCCAGTCGTTGAAGCGGCTCCTGGGGTCCAGCAGCAACTGCTGCAGGTGGTTGTGGTGGCTGCTCAGCAGACGGCGCAAATCCAGATAGCTGTCCACCATGTGGTTGACCATGCGCAACATCAGATCTGCGGGATGAGAAGGCAGACGCGCGGCGGTCCGACCCTCGCCGTGGATGCCGCTGAGGGCGGCCAGACGCAGCGCAAAGTGCTCGCGCACTGCGCAGTCGCTGGGGTGCACTGTCAGCAGCACTTGGTCGAAGATCACAAAACCTACAGGGCTGGTGTCGGCCTGCACAGCATTCAAACCCGGCGCCGATGCCGAAGGCACCTCAGGCACGGATGCCGCCAGCCGCCTGAAGACCATCAGGTCGTACCACGAGGTGTAGTCGAAGTGGCTGGTCAATTGGGCATTCAGCAGGTCGCTGATGTGCAGGTCCACCAACTGGCCCGTCTGCCAGCGTTGCAGCGCGGGCTGGATCTCGGCGAGTTGTGCCTCGAACTCGTCGCGCGAGCAGCCGACCCATAAAAAGCCTGAGCTGGGCAATTGCTCTGGCAGCGCGTCCAGCTCCAGAAACTTGTCAGCGCTGAACACAAAGCTGCGCATGCCTGGCTTCAACCGCCGTGGCGGGCAGGCTGCGCCGAGCGGGCAGTCACCGCTTCGACTCGACTGAAACTGGCCCGAGGAAGCAGCGTACAGACACCCCGCTCAGCCCTGCCGCAGCAAGCGCGCCGCGTCCAGCGCAAAGTAGCTCAGCACGCCGTCGGCACCCGCGCGCTTGAAAGCCAACAGCGCTTCCATCATCACCGCGTCATGGTCGAGCCAGCCATTGGCGGCGGCGGCTTTGATCATGGCGTACTCACCACTGACCTGGTAGGCAAATGTCGGCACCTTGAACTCGTCTTTGACGCGGCGCACGATGTCCAGGTAAGGCATGCCCGGCTTGACCATCACCATGTCGGCACCTTCGGCGATGTCCAGCGCCACCTCGCGCAGCGCTTCATCGCTGTTGCCGGGGTCCATCTGGTAGGTCTTCTTGTCGCTCTTGCCCAAATTGGCGGCACTCTTGACCGCCTCCCGGAACGGGCCATAAAAGGCGCTGGCGTACTTGGCGCTGTAGGCCATGATGCGGGTGTGGATCAGGCCCTGGGCTTCCAGCTCGGAGCGGATGGCGCCGATGCGGCCGTCCATCATGTCGCTGGGTGCAACGATGTCCACGCCGGCCCGCGCTTGCAACAACGCCTGCTGACGCAAGACCTGCACCGTCTCATCGTTCAGGATGTAGCCCCTTTCGTCCAGCAGCCCATCCTGACCGTGGCTGGTGAAAGGATCGAGCGCGACGTCGGTCAGCAAACCCAACTCGGGAAAGCGGCGCTTGAGCTCTCGCACCGCCGCAGGCACCAAGCCCTCGGGGTTCAGCGCTTCTTTGCCATCGGGCGTCTTCAGCGCCGGGTCGATGACCGGAAACAGTGCCATCACCGGCACGCCCAGTTGTAGGCACTGCTCGGCGACAGCAAACAAACCATCGACGCTGCGCCGCTGCACGCCGGGCATGCTGCTGACATCCTGCACCTGTCCAGCCCCGGCCAGCACAAATACCGGCAGGATCAGGTCTTCAGGCGCCAAGCGGTTTTCGCGCACCAGGGCGCGGGCGCCGGCATCACGCCGCAGGCGGCGCGGGCGACTGGCTGGATAGGGCGCAAAGTGGTTCAAAGTAAGCAAATCCTTACAAAGCAACGCTGGATTGACGGGCAAAGCAAAGTGGAGGGCAGGTTTTTTGACTTTTGCCCCCGTGAAGCTTTCTGCTAAAGTCTGGATTGGATGATAGCCGTCAGGCTGTCGTCCCCTGCTTTTCCTCCCTGAGCAGGTGCCTTAGCGTGATGACAGCGATAAGGCTTGCAGGCCCCGACTTCGGTCGGGGCCTTTTTTTGCGCGCCGATAATGCCTCGATGAGCAGCGCGTATCTGTGGGTCAAGGCCTTTCACATCGTTTTTGTGGCGAGCTGGTTTGCCGGGCTTTTCTACCTGCCCAGGCTGTATGTCAACCTGGCGATGGTCAGACCGGACAGCCATGCAGAGCGTGAACGGCTGCTGCTGATGGCGCGCAAGCTGTATCGCTTCTCCAGCCTGCTGATGGTGCCCGCACTGGCCTTGGGCCTGTGGCTTTGGCTGGGCTTCGGCGTTGGCAGTGGCACAGGTTGGCTGCCTGCCAAGTTGGTGCTGGTGGTCGGGGTACTGGGCTATCACCACCTGTGCAGAACCCTGCTGCGCAGCTTCGAGCAAGGCCAGAACCAGCGCTCGCATCGCTGGTTTCGAGTGTTCAACGAAGTTTCGGTGCTGCTGTTTGCCGCCACCGTGGTGCTGGTGGTGGTCAAACCCTTCTAGTCGTCCGGTCCGTCGATGAGGTTGCAAATGAAATTGCTGCATTCGTTCGTCAGGCTCGGCGCAGACCACAGCCATAGCTGCAGCTATGGCGCGGATTTGCAACGACGCGTGGCGGACGAAGGCGCGATTTCGTGTAACGGGTTTGGCGGAACGGACTACTAGCCTTGCGCACGACACGCAGCTTCAGCTCAGCGACCCTGCTGGCCGGGGTTTTTGGCCTGCTGGTGCTGTATGCCAGCCTGTACCCTTTCAGCGGCTGGCGCTGGCCCCCGGGGCAGGATTTTCTGAGCTTGCTGAAGCTGCCGACCTCGCAGTTTCACAGCCCCTTTGACATCTACTCCAACCTGCTGGGCTATTTGCCGCTGGGGCTGCTGCTGACGATCGCGGCGCGCCGCAGCGGCGTGGCGCCGCTGCCGGCGTTGGTGCTGGCGCTGCTGCTGGGCATGTTGCTGTCGGGCACTTGCGAGGTGTTGCAGCACTTCGTGCCGGGCCGGGTGCCGTCTTTGGAAGACTGGCTGATGAACTCGCTGGGCCAGTTGCTGGGCGCGCTGCTGGCGCTCGCAGTGCACGCAGCCGGGCTGGTGGACCGCTGGCAGGCTTTCAGGCAGCGCTGGTTTGGCGGCGGTGCAGCCTTTGCCTTGGCCTTGCTGGTGCTGTGGCCCTTGGCGCTGCTGTTCCCTACCCCTGTGCCGCTGGGCCTGGGCCAAGTGGCAGAACGCTTGCGCGAAACACTGGCTGAGGCCCTTGCCGATGTGCACTGGGCTGAACCGCTGTACATCCTGTTGGCACAAGGCGCATCGGCACCGGCACCGCTGCGGCCCTTGATGGAGGTGCTGATCATCGCGCTGGGGCTGCTGGCGCCAGTGATCGTGGCCTTTTCAGTCGCCGCACCCGGGTGGCGGCGGCTGGCGCTGGCCTTGGGTGCGTTGGTGTTTGGCGTCGGTGCCATGACGCTGTCGACCTGGTTGAACTTCGGGCCCCGCCATGCCCTGGCCTGGATCACGCCCACCACCGTGCAGGGCTTGGCCTTGGGGTTGCTGTTGGCCTTGATGATGCTGCCGCTGGCCCGACGCTGGGTGACGGCACTGGGGCTGGTGGCGCTGACCGGCCTGGCGCTGGGCGTTTCACAAACGCCTGATGACCCGTACTTTGCCATCAGCCTGCAAGCCTGGGAGCAAGGGCGCTTCGTGCGCTTCCACGGCCTGGCCCAATGGGTTGGCTGGCTGTGGCCCTATCTCGCGATGGCCTGGCTGCTGTCCAGGCTGGGCAGGCGTCGACCGAAGATGGAGTGATCATTCCGCCTGAGCCGATACAGTGTCGGTTGCCCCCGAGGGGGATTAAAGGGGATGAGGAAACTTGGGGCGGCCCGGCGTTTCCTCATGAGCGCCCCCAGACCTGCCGCTTCGCGTCAGGCCCCCCAAGGGGGATGAGGAAACTTGGGGCGGCCCGGCGTTTCCTCATGAGCGCCCCCAGACCTGCCGCTTCGCGTCAGGCCCCCCAAGGGGGATGAGGAAACTTGGGGCGGCCCGGCGTTTCCTCATGGGCCCCCGCTGCTTCCCTAG
>JBBQIB010000379.1:0-4092 GCA_038324515.1 Burkholderiales bacterium | reverse complement strand
CAAGGGGTAATCGGGCGAAATGGCCCCGAAATGTAAGGCTTTTCCCGTTCCGATCAGGTCAGCTTTCGGACTTGAGCACAGGGTACGTGCAGCCTGTCACGCCAATAGGCTGGGCATCCGATTGCCTCTCAGCCTCATGAGAAACAAAACCTTCCACATTGCGAAATGCACCGAGATCGGGCGTTTCTCCACGAACAACGGGAGCCGACAGGGTGCCTGGGATGCTCTCAGGCCACAACACCAAACAACGCCCCAGCACCAGCCGTGACAGCCATCGCAATGGCCCCCCAAAAGGTGACGCGCCAGGCGCCCTTGCCTGCTGGCGCGCCGCCGACCTTTGCCGATACGGCGCCCAGGCCGGCCAGAAATACCAGCGAAGCCAGCGCAACCCAGAGGATCAGTTGCGCCGGTGTGGCCACCCACACGACCGCAATCGGCAACGCAGCGCCCACCGCAAAGCTGGCTGCCGAAGCCAGCGCTGCTTGCGTGGGGCGAGCAGCGGTAGTGGGCGAGAAACCCAGTTCGTCGCGTGCGTGTGCACCGATCGCGTCGTGCGCCATCAACTGGCCCGCTACCTGGTCGGCCAAGGGTTTTTCAAGGCCGCGGCCGACGTAGATGCCTGCCAACTCCCGCTGCTCGCCCGCCGGGTCTTCCTTCAATTCGGCACGCTCGCGCGCCAAGTCGGCGCTCTCGGTGTCCTTCTGCGAATGCACCGAGACGAATTCGCCTGCCGCCATCGACATGGCACCTGCGATCAAGCCTGAGACACTGGTCATCAGCACCGTGCGATGGTCCGCGCCAGCGGCCGCAACCCCGAGCACCAAGCTCGCCGTGGAGACGATGCCGTCGTTGGCCCCGAGCACGGCGGCACGCAACCATCCTATGCGGTCGCTGCGATGACGTTCGGCACGGGATGCAGCAGCGGCTTGCCGCGCAGTTTGATGCTGCATCAGACCTCCATCACCTCCTGGGCCAGATGCCCGACCGGCATCGGAATCTTGCTGATTCGAAAACCATCGCGATCCCGAAGAAATCGCCTAGCGCTGTCGCGTCCTCCTTCTCTTGGTGTCGGATGTAGTTTCGGTTCCCCTCCTCGTCTCGACCTACGCTCGATACAACGGACCTTCGGGCCCAGAAGTGCTGTCCGACGAAGCCCCTCTTGCGCTCTCCGTAGACCCTTGCCAGGTGAATCGCGCTCCTGCCCTTGATGTACCCCACCACATGCGACACGGCACGTTTCGGCGGTATCGAAATCAGCATGTGCACGTGACTGCGGGGTCTCCCAACGGACTACCAGGAAGCGCCGGTCAAGCAGCGGCGACATCTTCATGCCATGCGCCCCAGCGCCCAGCGGCCTGCCGCTGCAGCAGCGGCGGTGAGCGCCGTGCCCCAGGCAATATCGACCAGAGCCAGCCTCCAGGGCCAGCCCCGCAGCGTGGCCAGATTGGTGAGGTCATAGGTGGCATAGGCAAAGAAGCCGAAAAGCGCACCGGCCAACACCACTTGCGACCAGGGCACCTCTGCCGGAACTGCAAGGCCCCCGGACCAGGCCGCGGGTACAACGGCAAAAAGTACAACGCCGACCGGGTAGAGCAGGTAGAAAACGCCGGCCGCCGCCAGATTAGGCGGATCTGCCATCAGATGCCCGATGCCATCGCGATAGAAAGACTTCGCGATGAAACCGAGCCAGACGGCATCCAGGGCCAGCATGACCACTGCCGTGGCGCCATAGGCGGCGAGGTAATTCAGCATCTTGGTTTCATTCCTGCTTCAGGTGGTCTTGGCTTGTCTGCCGTTGTTGGCCGCTGTCTGCCGCTGTCTGCCGCTGCCTACCGTCTTCGGCCGGGAAAGAATGCATTCGTGCGGGCCATGTAGTCGATGTAGCCGGGGCGTCTTTCGGCGATGTCCTTCTCTTGCAAGGCCACGCCCGAAACCCTGAGCAGCAAAACCGTCATCAGCACCGGCGAGGCGATGGCCCACCACCCTTGCGCCGACAACGCCAGCAGATAAAAACCCCACCACACACAAAACTCGCCGAAGTAGTTGGGGTGGCGAGAGTTGCGCCACAAGCCCCGGTCCATGACCTGTCCCTGATGGGCTTTTTCGTCCTTGAACCGGGCCAGTTGCCAATCCGCCACGGCCTCGAACAAGGCGCCGCCCACGATGAGACAAACGGCCAGCGTGTCCAGCCAGCTCCAGGGTCGCATGTTCAGGATGGCGGCAAGCACCGACAGCGAAACGATCCAGGCCAACATCGTCTGCAAGGCAAATACCAGCACCAGACTCTTCCATCTGAAGTGCGGCTGGTTGCGGGCACGAATGGCCTGGTAGCGGCGGTCCTCGGGTTGGTTCCAGTGGCGCCAGGTGATGTGGGTGGCCAACCGGGCGGCCCACAGCGCGAGCAGTATGAGCACAACCGTCGTACGGGGTCCCGTCTGCGGCATGGTCAAAGCATACGCGGCGCCACCCGTCAAGATCAGCAGCGGCCAGAAACTATCGACGATGCTGACGTCGTTTTTGCGCAAGCTCAGCAGCCATGCGCAAAACGCCAGCGGCGCCATCCACAACAAAGCTTGCAGTGCAACCATCGGCAATTGGTGACCTCAGCGCCAGGTCCAGGGCGGGATCGCAAAGCCTCGACCCCAACCCCGGCCATGGCCTGCTTACTTGGGCATCAGCACCGTGTCGATGGCATGGATGACCCCGTTGTCGGCTGCCACATCCGCAGCAACCACCTTGGCCTTGTCAACCGTCACGCCACCGGCCGTGGCGATGGTCAGTTGGTCGCCGTGTACCGACTTGAGCTTGCCGGCCTTGATGTCGGCAGACATGACCTTTCCCGACACCACGTGGTGCGTCAGCACCGCCTTCAGCTTGGTCTTGTTGGCCAGCAACTTGTCCAGGTCAGCCTTGGGGATTTTCGCAAAGGCTGCGTCCGTGGGGGCGAAAACGGTGAACGGCCCCGGGCCCTTGAGCGTGTCCACCAATCCGGCCTCCTTGAGCGCGGTCACCAAGGTCTTGAAATTGCCGGCAGCCACGGCGGTGTCAACAATGTTCGCGCCATGCGCCGACAGTGAGGCCAGAGCGAGGACCGCTACGGCTAAGAAGCGCTTCTTCATGATTTTCTTTCGGTCGAGTAGAGAAAAACCCGGCACGCCAAGGCGCCGGGCCGATTGAAGGTGATGCCGGTATCAGGCTGGCGGCATCAGCACCGCATCAACCACGTGGATCACGCCGTTGCTGCAATCGATGTCTGTCTTGGTGACGTGGACGTTGCCGTTGAGCTTCACGCCCCCTTGGGTGCTGATCTTCAACTCAGCGCCGTTCACCGTCTTGGCGGACTTGCCGTCCAGCTTCATCACATCAGCCGCCATGACCTTGCCGCTGACCACGTGGTAGGTGAGGATGGCCTTGAGCTTGGGCACGTCTTTCAGCAGACTATCCACAGTGCCTGCCGGAAGTTTGGCGAAGGCGGCGTCATTGGGCGCGAACACAGTAAAAGGTCCAGTGCCCGTGAGGGTGTCGACCAAACCTGCGGCCGTCAAGGCGGCGGCCAAAGTCTTGAAGTTGCCGGCCGCAACGGCCGTATCGATGATGTTGTGCATGAAAGCTTTCTGGGTACTGCGAGCCGCTCAACGGGTTGTCGAGCGTGCTCTGGTGCAGATGGCAAGCACCTGCAAGGCGGCATTTTTTGCGCTTCCCGGCGAAGTCTCGGTGCGGTGGCACACACAGTGAAGAAAAGAGGATCGATGCGAATTCAGCGCACTTTCACCACGCTCTCACCACGCTTTCACTTCACCAAACGGCCTCCAGGTCCGGCAGCTGGCGAAGCTGGCGGTCGTATTCCCTCTTCACCACTGCACAGCACCTGCAGCCACGCCGCGCAGACGTCGACCCAAGTGCTTGGCTTGGTCAGCGTGCTGACCAATCTCAGCTTGCATGCATCAGCGACTGCCTGCGCTCTGCACTTGTCGCCACCTGCGCGGTTGACGCTGCCGACCGGCAGCCGAAAACGTAGACTTGGCGCGGGTTTTGGGCCAGGCCGATCAGTTCGCTGCCCACGCGCAGCCCGTCCACTTGACTCTGGATGTG
>JBBQIB010000378.1:0-4115 GCA_038324515.1 Burkholderiales bacterium | reverse complement strand
ACGCAGGGTGGCGAAAAGCGCTTCAGTCTCTTGCGGCGTGAGCACTGCCGTGGGCTCGTCCAGGATCAGGATGCGGGCGCCGCGGTACAGCGCCTTCAGAATCTCCAGACGTTGGCGCTGGCCCACCGGCAACGTGCGCACTTCAGCGTCCAGCGCCACCACCAGGCCGGTCTGGTCCATCAGGCGCTGCAGATCCTGCCGCACCTGCGCACGGGCGGATTGCAGCAACCAGCCGGGCTCGGCGCCCAGCATCACGTTGTCCAGCGCGCTCAGCGTGTCGACCAGCATGAAGTGCTGGTGCACCATGCCGATGCCCAAGGCGATGGCCTGCCGCGAGCCGCTGATCTGAACCTCTTGGCCTTCGATGGCGATGTGCCCAGCGTCGGCTTGATAAAAGCCGTACAGGATCGACATCAGCGTGCTTTTGCCGGCCCCGTTTTCGCCCACGATGCCGTGCACCGTGCCCGCCGCAACCTGCAGATCCACGTCGCGGTTGGCGTGCACTGCGCCAAATCTCTTGTTGATCTGGCGCATCGACACGGCCGCTGGCCGTGCATTCGGAGTCACAGCCGCAATATCAGCAGCAGACTGTCACTTGCAAGCGTTCGCCGCCATGAAGTCGACCACCTTGAGCTTGCCGCTGATGATGTCGGCCTTGGCGGCATCGACCTTGGTTTTCATCTCTGCGCTGACCAGCTTGGCGTTGTGCTCGTCCATGGCGTAATCCACACCGCCTTCTTTCAGGCCCAGTGCGGTGATGCCCGGCTTGACGCCCTTGAAGGCGTTGTACACCGCCACATCCACCCGCTTGACCATGCTGGTCAGCATCGTGCCGGGCTGCAGGTGGTTCTGGTTGCTGTCCACTCCAATGGCCAGCTTGCCGGCGTCTTTGGCGGCCTGGTAGACACCGATGCCGGTGCCGCCGGCAGCGGCAAACACCACGTCCACGCCGCCGGCAAACTGCGCCTTGGCCAACTCGGCCCCGCGCGCCGGGTCGTTCCAGGCCGCTGGAGTGGTGCCGGTCATGTTGGCGCTGACGGCCACTTGCGGATTGGCAAACTTGGCGCCTTGCTCGAAGCCGCACTGGAACTTGCGGATCAGCGGGATGTCCATGCCGCCCACAAAACCCACCTTGCCGGTCTTGCTGGCCATCGCCGCCATCATGCCGACCAGAAAACTGCCTTCATGCTCGGCAAACACGATGCTCTGCACGTTGGGCAACTTGACCACCGAGTCGATGATCGCGAATCCCAGCTTGGGGAAATCCTTGGCCACCTTCTCGACCGCGCTGCCCTGGCTGAAACCGATGCCGACGATCGGGTTGGCGCCCCGCTCGGCCATGCGGCGCATCGATTGCTCGCGCTGCGTGGGGTTGGAGATCTCGAACTCCATGTAAGTCTTGCCGCTTTCTTTCTTCCAGCGCTCGGCGCCATCAAAGCCCGACTGGTTGAAGGACTTGTCGAACTTGCCGCCCATGTCGTAGATGACGGCGGGCGTGGCGAGCGCAGCGCCGGACAGGGTGGTCAGCGCCACGGTCATGGTGGCCAGAAAGGTGGGCTTCAAAGGCATGTCAAAAACGGCATCGAGCGCCGCCCGGGTGATGAGGTAGCGCAGCATATCAACAGTGCAGGGAAAAACGTCGTTCGCGCGCCGCAATGGACGTGGTTGCGGCAAGGTCGCTGCCTGCCCGCCTGGCCTGCCGGCCGAACAGCACGGTTCAACCCCTGGATGTTGCGACAAGGCACGCAGCTAGACCCTACAGGTCACGGGGAATACTGATCAGTACACATAATGACCGCACGTTCAGGTTGTGGCACATGCTGCGACCAGCGTGTTTTGCACATCACCGGCCCCACAAGGCCAACCAGGAGTTATCCCCCATGCTGAAAAAGTACATCGCCACCTTGACCCTCGCACTCGCCGCTGCAAGCCCGGCATTTGCCGCCAAAGACATCGTTGACACCGCCGTCGGTGCCGGCCAGTTCAACACTCTGGCCACCGCGCTGAAAGCCGCCGGCCTGATCGATACCCTCAAAGGCGCTGGCCCGTTCACAGTCTTTGCGCCCACCGACGCCGCTTTTGCCAAAGTGCCCAAGGCCCAACTCGACGCTCTGCTGGCCGACAAAGCCAAGCTGACCGCCGTGCTGACCTACCACGTGGTGCCGGGCAAGGTGATGGCCAAGGACGTCAAGGCCGGCAAGGTCAAGACCGTGCAAGGCTCTGAGTTGACCATCACCACCGCCGGTGGCGTGATGGTTGACGGCGCCAAAGTGACCGCCACCGACATCGCTGCCAGCAACGGCGTGATCCACGTCATCGACAGCGTTGTGATGCCACGCTGAAGTCCGATCGGCCTGAACACCCCCAGGCCATGACGACTCAGGGTCGCCTGGGTGACCCTGCAGCGCCAACCTGCCTTTGCGGCGGGTTGGCGCTTTCCTTTGCGCCGGCAAGACAGCAACTGCTTCGGAGTTGAAGCTCGGCCCGGTCATCCGGGCCTGCCGACGTGAGCAATCGCTTCGTATCGACGACGCAGCAGCTCTGAGCGGTGTCAGCGCCGACCTGCTCTCCCGCTTGGAAAACAGCAAGGGCTCGGTCCGGCTGGACAAGCTGCTCACCGTGCTCGATGGGCTGGGGTTGGCACGCGTACTCGGCCCCAAGGACCCTCCCTGGATGCAAGCAGTGGCTCGCGCCCGGCCTGGGCGTCCGGATCGGTCATGACGCCTGCGGCTGGTGGCTCCCTCGCGTCGGCTACCCCACGATCTGTGCACTCGTTGGCCCTCTGGACCGATGGTCAGAAGGTCGCGGTGCGCTTGCCGCTGTCTCACCCGATCCTGAACTCGTCGAACTTGCGCACCGCGCTGGCAGCATCCCGCGTATCGAAGCACCAACTGCTGACGGTGCCGGTGGCCGTTTCGAGCACGCTGAAAGTACAGATGTTGTTGCTCGCTACAAAGGGCAGGTCGCGCTCGCTCCAGGCGGCCGTGCGGGTGTCGATGCTGCGCATCGGGTTGAGCAGCGTGGGCTGCACCATCGTGCGGTTGTGGACCTCGCCTGCGATGGGGTAATCGCCCAGGTTCCAGGTCATCGCAGTGCGCGGCTGGCCAGTGCTGCTCTGCACGGCCGTGGTCTGGCTCAGCCAGTTGGCGCTGCCGGGCACGTTGCCACCGTTGCGCGGGCCTTGGCCGGCCGAAACGCCCTGTTGCGCCGCGTCGAAGAACATCGCGCCGAAAGAGTTGCCGAAGTTGGAGGCTTCCAGATAGTTCAGCCGCTGTCCTTGTGGACCCTGCGCAACGCAACGGTTCCACAAGTGCGAGTGGCCGGTGTGCACCAGGTGCACACCATGCTGCAGCAGCAATGGCTCGATGTCGGTCAGCCATTGATCAGCAGCGCGCGGATACTCGTGCCGCACAAAACGCACCTGGTCTGCCGCCAGCGCGTCGCGCACGCGCGGCCAGTTCTGTGGCCACTGGCTGGCCGTAAAGGGGCCGATCAGCGTGCCGTCCAGCAACTCGACCGTGCTGCGAATCTCGGCCTGCACCGGCACCGCGTTGTCGCCCAGCCCGGCCATGGTCTGGTGCGAAATCACCACCCGCCAGCGCGCGCTGCGGGCGGCTTCGCTTTGCAGCGTCTGCTCCAGCCATTGGTATTGCTGCGAGCCGCGGCCAAAGGGCCTGAAGTTGATGTCGCCAAAGCCCCAGCTGTCGGCGTTCTGCGTCACCCGCTGTGTGCTGGTATTGAGCTGTTCGGTGAACTTGCCGCGCTCAGTGGCGCCCCAGCCGCGCCAGACGCGGTTGGCATCCAGCGAGATGATGAACAGATCGCCATACCGCTGCGCGTAGTAACAACTGCCCTCGGGCCCCTGCGGCAGCGACCACATCTGGCGGTAGGTGCGCCACTCATACGAGTTGTCTTCGATCCACTTGTCGCGCAGCGCCGGGTCGTTGCCGGGGTTCACCGTGGCTTGCAACGCCTCATAGCGCGCCTGCGCGTACCAGCGCGGCTGCGGGTCGTTGTCCATGCTGTTGATGCTGACCGGCTGCGGGTTGTTGGTGTTGTTGGTGCGCGGGTCCATGCGCCAGCGCCCCGGGTACTCGTGGTTGCCCAGCGAGCCA
>JBBQIB010000377.1:0-4134 GCA_038324515.1 Burkholderiales bacterium | reverse complement strand
ACCCTGCCCGCCCAGCGGCAGTGGCGCTTCACCCAGCAGGTTCAAGCCCAGGCCGCCGACAGGCAACGCGGGCAGTTCACAGCGCCGCACCAGTTCCACGACGCTGTCGTTGAACATGCGGCCCCCGTCCAGATAGCCTGTGGCGATGAAGAAGGCGCACGGCAGCTGATGTCGCTGCAGGATAGGCAGGGCCACATCGTGGTTGTCGGCGTAGCCATCGTCGAAGGTGATGCACGCCGCACGTGACGGCAGACGCCCCGACTGCAAGCGGTCGACGGCTTCATCCAGCGGCAGGACATGAAACCAGCGCTTGAGCCAGGCGCAGATTGCGTCGAAGCGCAAGGCGTCAGGCTCGGCGGGGAACAAGCTGTCGCGCACTGCATGCACGCGGTGGAAAATCAGTATGGAAAGTCGTGCCCGTTCGCCTTGGGGCGAGAGCAGACTGGCAGCGTGGCGCAACATCGTCGGCGACCTCAATGCCGCTGACCGGGCGCTGGGGCCGAACCGGCCCATTCGCCGCCTCGGCCGATCACGCGACGGAAGAGCTTCAGCTGGGCGGCGGTGCTGGCGTCCCAGCTGAAACGCTCTGCGTAGCGCCGAACTTGGCCTCGGTCGAGCGGGCTGTGGTGCAGTTGCTCAATGGCCCGGCACAGGGCCACCGCATCGCGCCGCGGCATCAAAATGCCGGCCTCGCCGGCGCCGATCACCTCGGCACACCCGCCGACATCGGTGGCAATTACGGGTGTGCCGCAGGCCATCGACTCAAGCAGGACATTGGCCCAGCCCTCGCTGCGCGAGGCCAGCACCGACATGTCGGCGGCGCTGTACCAACGGGCAAGCTGCTCATTGGCGACATGACCGACAAAGTGCACCCGATCGGCCACGCCCAGGGTTCTGGCGCGAGCCTCGAGGTCATCTCGACTTGCACCTCGGCCCACGATTACCAGTCGGACACCCGGCAGCTGCTTGGCGACGGCGGCCACGGCATCAATGGTCAGCTCGTGCCCCTTGACGGGCACGAGGTTGCCCACCGAGAGCAGCAGCGGCGCACCATCTAGGCCCAGATCGGCCCGTGCGCGCGCGAGATCGACTGGCTGGAACCGCTGCAGATCGACGCCGTTCCGTATGACATGGAGCCGGCTGCGCGGCACGCCCCACCGTTCGAGTATGTCGGTCAGAGCCCGCGAGACGCCAATGGAAGCGGCGGCACGCCCGGCAGCCCAGCGCATCATGGCCCGCGCAGCGGCATCATTGCCCAGCACATTGAGATCGGAGCCACGCGCCGTGATCACCACGGGCTTGTGCAGCCATCGGCCGAGCCAGGCCGCTGCCACACCGTCCGGGTAGTAGTAGTGGGCATCGATGAGGTCGAAATCGAAACCCTCGGACTGTGCGCGGCGCAGGGCGGGGAGTGCACCGGCTGCCAGCATGTACGGTGCAAGGGTCTGGCCGACCTTGGGCGGCAGCGCGTACCGGGGATGAAAGACGTCCAACCCCTGCCAGGATTCGTGCCGGGGTGTGCCGGCCATACGCGCCCAGTCGCCAAAGCGCGGATGTGTAAAAGGGAACCAGGGCACCGGTGCCACGACACGCGTGTCAACCTCGCCACTGGCCACCAGTTGCTGCAAACGCGTCTGCACAAACAGGCCATGACCCGGCCGCGCCGAGCTAGGAAACAGCGTGGAAAACAGCAACACCCGCAGGCGGCGCGCTTTGGCGTGAAAGGCAGCGCAGCCGGGTGTTTCCAGACTGCTGATTTCGGGCAGCAGCATCAAGCCGAGGCCAGGCGCTCGTAGGCGGGCACGTAGCC
Source organism: Burkholderiales bacterium (assembly GCA_038324515.1). Lineage (GTDB taxonomy): Bacteria > Pseudomonadota > Gammaproteobacteria > Burkholderiales > Burkholderiaceae_C > Rubrivivax. Next base: position 2,324 of record JBBQIB010000377.1, on the reverse strand, counting down.
TTGCGCCGACCGGGCCCAGCTGCGTTGCGTCTCAGCATAGTGCCGGCCGGCCGCCTTCAGGCCCGGCCAGAGATCAGGCCTGGCCAGAAGGTCGTCCAGCGCACCGGCCAGCGCGTCGGCATTTCCGGCCTGGAACATCCAGCCGTTCGTGCCGTGCTGCATCAATTCTTTGTGGCCGCCCACGTCGCTGGCCACCAGCAGCCGGCCCTGCGCCATGGCTTCCAGCGGCTTCAGCGGCGTCACCAACTCGGTCAGCCGCATGGAACGGCGCGGGTAGCACAGCACATCAACCAGGTCGTAATAGCGCTGCACTTCGCTGTGCGGCACGCGGCCGGTGAACACCACCTTGTCGGCCACGCCCAACGCACAGGCCTGGGCCTTCAGTGCCGCGTCTTGAGGTCCGCCGCCCACAAGCAGAACACGCAGTTCAGGCCGGTTCTGCAGCAGCACGGGCAGCGCGTCTAACAGCAGGTCCAGCCCTTCGTACGCATAGAAGCTGCCGATGAAACCCAGCACGGTGGCGCCTTCAAGGCCCAGCTGTTTCTTCAATGCTTCATCGGGCTGGCCGCCCACGGAAAAGGCGTCGACATCCACCGCATTCGGAATGACGGTGACGCGCGCAGCCGGAATGCCACGGTCGACGATGTCGCGGCGCAGGCCTTCGCAGATGGTGAAGACATGCGCCGCCTGCTTCAGTGCATGCGTTTCCAGCGCCCGCGTGGCGCGGTAGCGCAGGCTGCCTTCCGTGGTGGTGCCATGGTCCACCGCCGCGTCTTCCCAGAATGCGCGCACTTCGTAGACCACCGGAATGCCCAGTTGCCGGCCCACGCGCAGCGCAGGCAAAACGTTCAGCACGGGCGAATGGGCATGCAGCACATCGGGCCGCACGCGCTGCGCGACTTCCAGCAGGCGCTTCTCGGTCGCGCGCATCAGGGCGTTCTCAGCCAGCACCGGCAACTGCGAACCACCGGCCGCAGCGGTGCGAAAGAAGTGCCACCCGTCCACCGTTTCTTCAGCTTCGCTGGGCGCCGTGTGCTTGGGGCTGGTGAGGTGGTGCGTTTCCCAGCCCAGCTTGCGCTGTTCACGCAGCAAACTGAGCGTGCGAAAGGTGTAGCCGCTGTGTAGCGGGATGGAGTGGTCGAGGACGTGCAGGACGCGCATGGTAAGCAAGGGGCCGATCAGGCCAACACCCGGTTGTGAAGCTCGGTGTAGGCGGCGAATGCCGTATCTACCGACGCCAGTTGCGCATCAAGCACCAAAGCGGTGGCGATGATCATGCGGTCAAACGGATCGCGATGATGCTCGGGTAGATCAACCGCGCGTACAGCGATAGCCGCATCGAGGGGCAAGAGTTTGATACCCGACGGCTCCAGCGCCTGCTCTATCCAAAGACTGGCCGCAACCGGCAGCTCGAGTCGACCTTTCCGCACTGCCAATGCCACCTCGAAACACGAAACGGGCGAGACTCCTACGGCTGGCGCACTGGCCAGCGTGTCCAGTAGGCGCCGGGAAAGGCGTCCCGTTTCGCCGCTGACCCACCAGAACCAAATGTGCGTGTCCAGGACGATCACGGCGTGTCGACCCAGTCTGCCAACTGCGCGATGGGGCCGACGATGTCACCCAAAGTTCTGCCCTTGCCCGCAATCACCGCGCTGGGCGTCCGCAGCGGTCTGGTTACACGCACTAAGTCTTCGTCGTCCACCGTCAGGGCGATAAATTCAACCCGGCGATTCGCGAACGAGGCAGGCAATTCAAGCACGACACGGGTGTCGCGGACATCGATGATCTGGCGTTGCACTTCCATGAAAAGCTCCTGATTCAAGCCGCGCTTACGAGAACACTGGCGCACGGTGCTGATCGACAACGCTGGCCGCAGCTGGCTCAGTGTCCACCACATTTCGCAAGAACGCCTCGAACATCAGCAGCGTCCACAGCGGCGCGCTGTAGTCGCTGGCGCCGGACTGGTGCGCGTTCACCAAGTGCTCCAGATAAGGCCGCTGGAACCAGCCTGTGCTGGCCAGCCGCTCGCCCAGGACGGCGTCGCGCACGCGCTGCTTCAGTGGGCCGCGGAACCACTGGGCCAGCGGCACGCTGAAGCCCATCTTCGGCCGGTACAGCACGTCGTCGGGCAGCAGCGGTTCCATCGCTTTCTTCAGCAGGAACTTGCCTTCCTGGCCGCGTATCTTCAAGTGGGAAGGCAGGGTGGCCACCCACTCGACGAGCTTGTGGTCCATCAAAGGTTCACGCACTTCCAGGCTGTGGGCCATGCTGGCGCGGTCGACCTTGGTGTTGATGTCGCCCACCAGGTAGGTCTTGGTGTCCAG
>JBBQIB010000376.1:0-4167 GCA_038324515.1 Burkholderiales bacterium | reverse complement strand
GAGCGCGCGGACAAGTGCGTATCAGCGATCAGGGCAATGCGCATGCTGGCGGCCTCCGGTTGAGCGGCCATCAGGTCGCCAAGATAGCCTAGCCTCCTTGTGTGACGGGTGGGTGTCCTGAGTCGATGACCGGAGGGTGATGTCAGGTCCGCTCTGCAGGTTGGGCGTCTAAGTTCCGAATGCCGTCAGTCAGCGGCGCCCTTGTACCAGGCTGCTCGCCCAATCTTCGGCCCAATCGTCGGCCCGATCGCCAGCCCGATCGCAGGCAGCAAAGCTGTCCTCCAATCGTGATGTCCAGTCTGTGCGCCAACGCACGCCCCGCACATCTGCCGAAGAATTCAGCGGCGAGTTGCACACGCAGATTGATCCGACTCAAGCCAATGAACTCGACTTGCCATTTGCCGCGAAACTGTCATTCGCGCTGCCCAGACTCAAAGGTGTATCCGATCAGATCAAGGCCCGAATGCAAAAGTCAGAAGCAGTTGCTGCCATGGGAAACAGCACGCTGCTGCTCCCGGCCTGGATCAAGGCGGCGTTGGCCGCCAATGACCGCCTGAAGCTCTACCTGACGGTGTTGCAGGCGGCAGCAGCGCATGCAGAACACCCGGAGGCCGAACTCCTGGACCTCGGCCCGGAGATGGCCGCTGCAGGAGTCGATGGCCGATGGCTGCGTGATCTGCCCGCCGCATCGTCGCGAGTTGACGGCGCACTGATCGTTCCGGAACTGCGGCGGCTGGCCCAGCACCTGGCCGAGGACCTGGGCGTCATGGCACGACCCCTGCTCGAAGCGCACCCCTTGGAGAGCGCCTCCCGCGCGCGGCTGAAGCACTGGGTCGAATGGCTGGGCGCGCTCAGCGACAAGCACAGCGGCAGTGCAACTCTCAGCCACGAACAACTCAGGTTGCTGACAAGTGGCAAGCGCGAAAGCAAGCGTGAAAGCAAGCGCGAAGGCAAGCGCGAGAACAAGCTTGAGAACAAGCGCGAGAACACGCCTGAAAGCAAGCGCCCGATGGGCGGCGACAAGTCCGGTTGCGACGAAGACAGCGTGCACCTGTTCGTGATGGACATTCACAAACAGCTCAACCAGCTCGCGGTCACTTTGTCCAACGAGACGATTGCCGGCGCCCACGTCTGGCAACTTTTGCCGGCCGATCACACGCGAGTCGAAGCATTCATGCGGGGCCTGAACCGAACCGCACCGTTGAAGTTCGACCACCCCGGGCTCGACACTGCCGCCACCCGAGACGGCAAGCGGCTGCTGCTGCAGAACGACATCGGGACCAACGACGCTCACGTGCTGGTGCTGCAGGTCGAGGGCAGCATGATCACGCTGAGCTACTCGGACTTGCACCGGCCTCGCTTCGAGTTCTTCCAGGGCCTGTTGAACCCATTTGGCGCGAAGTGGGCCGACACGCAATCCAAGGTCGACTCCGCACTCAACGAAGGTCAGGCCTACACCTTCGGTACGGCCCATTTCGAGTGCGCCGACGATTCGGCGCTCGACAAGACCTTGGAGGGCATCGGCTCGCGCATCGTCTTCCTGATCGACTGGAACCGTGCGCGCAAGCGGCTGTTGCCCTTCGTCGGCAAGGCCGACGCGATCGAGGTTCTGCGCGAGACGGCGCGCCTGGATGCGGGCCACATGGCCTGGCTCAAGGCCGGTGGCGAGCAGATCATCTTCGCGGCCATGCAGGCGGCTGGCGAAGGCACGTTCCGTATCGGCGACCGTCTGGACGCCGTGCTGGGCCCATCCGATGCGCATGCATTCCTGGTCGAGGTGCTGTGCCTCGCGAGCAAGGCGCTGCTGGCCGGTCAACCCGACGCGCTGGTCGCGGACGAGACCCGCATGCTGCTGACCCAACGCATGCGCCAGCGCAGCAGCGAGTTCGACCTCATCGAAGAGCATGCCGCCTACTGCCACGCGCTGGCACAGGCCGTCAGCGATGGTCTGGCCCACGATGTGACAGCAGAGTCCGGCAAGGGGGACCACAAGTCCTCCGGCAAGGCTGCACGCAACCTGGCGGAGCGCGCCAAGGTCTGGGAGCGCAAGGCCGATCACCTGGTGATGCGGGCCAGGGACCAGGCCCAGCGCCAGCCCCGCTGGCAACCCGTGGCGCGCCTGCTCGAACGGTCGGACGACATCGCCGATGCGCTCGAAGAGGCGGCTTTCCTGATGAGCTTGATCGCCGAGGACCACCGGCAAGGATGGAGCGCAGAAGTCCGCCAGATCCTCTCGAAACTGGCCCAGGCCGTGCTTGCGGCGACTCAGGAATACATCAAGGCACTGGCCATCGCACGTCGGCTTGCATCCAGAAAGGACAGCGGCAGCGATGCTGGCGACAGCGACGCCTTCCTCGCCGCTTCGTGGAACGTTCTGCGCTCCGAACGCGAATGCGACGAATTGCTGCGCTCCGCCCGCCGCGCGATCCTCGCCGCCATCAAGGATGCTGCGGCACTGATGCTGGCCAACGACCTCGCTGTGGCGCTCGAACTGGCGTCAGATCGGTTGCTGGTGGCAGGCTATGCGCTGCGCGACCTCGCGTTCGACCAGGCCGGGGCGCGCGCGTGAAGTTGCACCCTCCAGAGGCCGCGCTGAGATGGCCGCACGCGCTTTACCTGATCGGCTGCCTGGCGCCTGCCGGCGTCGCGCCGGCCGAGTACCGGCCGTCCGCCCAGTCGATGGGCTTCAAGGCCTACAACCTGCTGCGCATGTCGGGGCTGGGCCTGCCCGTGCCGCCAGCGTTTGCGATCGGCACGGCCTACTGCGGTGACGCTGCCGCCCGCGCGGTGGCCAGCAAGGAGGCAATCTGGCAGCCCGGCCTGGACGCCGTGGAGCGTGCCAGCGGCCTGCGCTTTGGCGACCCCCGGCTGCCCTTGCTGCTGTCGGTACGCTCGGGCGCGCCAGTGTCGATGCCCGGCATGATGGCAACGCTGCTCAACATCGGCTTGTGCGACGCCACGCTGCCGGGATTCCTGCGCCAGACCGGAAACCCCCGGCTGGTCTGGGACACCTACCGAAGGCTCGTCGCCAGTTTCGGCGAGGTCGTGGCTGGCGTGCCTGCGGCGATCTTCGACGCCGAGAGCACTGCCCTGATCGGCAACCGCGACGAGCGCGATCTGGACTTCGCCGAACTGCGTGAGCTGACGCGGCGCTGCCTCGACGCTTATGCACAAGCCGCTGGGCTGCCATTTCCGCAGGATCCACGCGCGCAGCTGACAGGTGCCGTCGGCGCTGTGTTGGCCAGCTGGCATTCCGGCAAGGCGCGCGAGTACAGGCACCAGCGAGGCATTTCCGACGCCGTGGGTACTGCGGTGACAGTGCAGACCATGGTCTACGGCAATGCGGGGGGACGTTCAGGCTCTGGCGTCGGCTTCACCCGCGACCCGGTCAGTGGCGAACCGTCGATGTGGGTCGACTTTCTGTTCAACGCCCAGGGCGAAGATGTGGTCTCGGGGCGGCGAAGTGCCCATGGCCACGATGAGCTGGCCGCAGTGTTGCCGGCGGTCTGGCAATCGTTGAGTGAGACCGCCACCAAGCTGGAGAACGAGTTCGGCGACATGCAGGACTTTGAATTCACAGTGCAGGACGGCCACCTCTACCTGCTGCAGACGCGCAGTGGCAAGTGCTCGGCACAGGCGCTGGCGCGCATCGCAATGGATCTGTGCGACGCCGGCGTCATCTCGGCGGAGGTCGCGCTGGAACGCACGGCCGCGCTGCAGCCGGATGATCTGGTGGCCACAAGAACCGTTTCGTCCGATGGCAAACCGTTGACGCCGCTGGCACTTGCGGCCAGCGCGAGCAGCGGTGTGGCGATCGGCGAGATCGTTTTTGATGAGACGGCAGCCCGGGCTCGCCACGCTGCTGGCGCGCCTGTCGTACTCGTCCGTCGCGACGCAGAGACCGCTGACATCGCCGCACTCGAACTGGCGACCGGTCTCCTGACCCAGCGTGGCGCGCGCACCTCACACGCCGCGGTGGTCGCGCGTCAACTCGGCAAGGTCTGCCTGGTCGGCTGTGCCAAGATCGAACTCGACGAGGCGGCGCGCACGCTGCGGATCGGTCAGACGACCCTGGACGAGGGCGACTTGCTGACCCTCGATGGCAACGATGGTTCTGTCTATGCCGGAGCTGTCCACACCACCACCCTGCCTCTGCTGGACCTGCAG
>JBBQIB010000375.1:0-4168 GCA_038324515.1 Burkholderiales bacterium | reverse complement strand
GTCAGCGTCAAACATGCTGGCTGCAGCGTCAAAGTCACTGCGTGTCAATGCAGCGCCGAAATCGGTGAGCCATTGCTGCGCAACGGCCGTGGGGGTGGCGGTGGGGGTGGCGGTAGCTGTCGCGCTGCTCATCGTCTTGTCTCCTGTTGGTTTTGATGCACCCTTGCGGGCTTGCGAGGGCCCAGCCATCCTATGCAGCACAAGCTCCAGGCGCAAGCCCAACCCGACAGCCCCTAAAGCACACGGCACATACGGCACATACGGTAGACACGGCACATACGGCGCTGTCAGCCCGCTCGTTCAGTAACCCAGCGCCAAGTTCACCAACGGCACCAGCGTTTCACCTTGCCGATAGCGCTTCAGGTTGTCCAGGAATCGTGCCGCAGCGCGTTGCAACATCTTGTCTTGTGCGCGGCCCGACAGATGCATCGAGATGTGCACGTTGGGCAGCGTCCAGAGCACGTGTTCAGCCGGTAAAGGCTCAGGTGTTGTGACGTCCAGGAACGCATGGCCGATACGGCCGCTTTGCAGCGCTTCAACCAAAGCCTGCTGATCCACCACCGAGCCACGCGCCACATTCAGCACCGTGGCGCTGGGCTTGCATGCAGCAAATTCGGATGCGCCCAACATGGCCTCGGTCTCGGGCGTGGCCGGCACGGCCACGATGATCCAGTCGAACTCGCCCAGCCGTGGTCGCCACTGGTCTGGCGTCAGCGCGGCTGGGTCAGCACTGCGGCGCACGACACTGACTTGAACCTCAAAAGCCCGCAGCCGTTTGCAAACCAGCTGGCCGATTGCGCCGTAACCCAACACCAGTGCCCGCGAGCCTGCCAGTTCGACCTTGCCCGGTGAGTCCTTGAGCCAGTCGCGACGGTCTTGCGCCCGCACCACTTCACGGTAGCCCTTGGCGATGTTGAGCATGCCCATCACCACGTACTCGGCAATCGTCACGGCATTGATGCCTGTGCCGTGGGTCACCGCAGTGCCCTGAGCCAGCAACTGCGCCAGCGGCAAACCGTCCAGGCCGGCGTAGATCGAGTTCAGCCACCTTAGATTCTTGGCAGCAGCGATGACCTCGCTCATGTCGGCCTTGCTGCGCAGATCAAACCAGCCAATCTCGGCCTGCGCCGCCAGTGCCAGAGCCTCTTCCTTGTTGCTGAACCAATGCACCTGCACATCGGCGGGCAAATGCGGCTCAATCAAAGGGCGCAGAGCGGTGGAGATGACGGCTGTAGGCAAGTGGATGTCTCGTTCGATTAAGCGGGTTGAGGGTTGTCGGGCGGGTGGTGAGTGAGCGCTCAGTGGGCGGTCAGAGGGCGCTCAGCAAGCAATGAGCAGATCACCGGCGGGCGACTTTTTTTCATAGCTTACATTGACCCTGCCAGCTCGTATCGAGAAGGTTCATCTCTACAGAAGGGCTCAGCCATGTCCACACCCCGCGTTGCCCTCATCACCGGATCAGCCACTGGCGTGGGCGCCGCCAGCGCACTGGCTTTGGCGCAGCGCGGCTGGCATGTGGTGATCAACTACGCCAAGAGCGAAGCGCAAGCGCGTGAGACCGAAGCCGCCTGCCAGCAGGCCGCTGGCGCCAGCGGCGCGCAGACTTTGCTGCTGCAAGGCGATGTGGCAGTGGACGCCGATTGCAAGGCCCTGGTGCAAGCCACCCTGCAGCGCTGGGGGCGTCTGGATGCATTGGTCAACAACGCGGGCATCACGAACTTTGCCGGGGCAGCCAACTGGGATGCGATCGACGCCGAGGTCTTTCAGCGCATCGTTGGCGTCAATGCCCTGGGCAGCTTCCAGATGATCCGGGCCTGCGCCCCGCACCTGAAAGCACAGCGCGGTTGCATCGTCAACATCAGCTCGGTGGCGGGTGCCCTGGGGGTGGGCTCGTCGGTGGCCTACATCGCCAGCAAAGGCGCGCTGAATGCGATGACCTTGTACTTTGCACGCGCCATGGCGCCCCAAGTGCGTGTCAACGCCGTGTGCCCGGGCATGATCACCACGCGCTGGTTTGTCGACGGGGTGGGCCAAGAGGCCTTTGACAAGATGCATGCAGCCCACAACCATTCCGTGCCGCTGGCCACCGCCAGCACGGCCGAAGACGTGGCCTCTGCCGTGCTTTGGCTGGTGGAAGGCGCACGCACCATGACAGGCGAATTGCTGCTGCTGGACAGTGGCATGCACCTGGGCATGCGAGCCGCCGCACAGGTGGCGTCCAAGTCTTGAAGCGGCCGGCTCTGCAAGCCCGATCCAGAAATTGCAGCCGACGGCGAGTGCTTTGCCGGACAATCCAGGCATGCGCGAAGCACCTCTTTTGCATGTACTCGGAGGCGGCCCTTGGCAAGTACCGACGGTGCAAACAGCCAAGGCCATGGGCTTGCGTGTGCTGGTCACCGACATGTTCGCGCAGCGACCGGCCTACGCATTGGCCGACCTGCACGAGCAGGTCGACATCACCGACCCACAGGCCACACTGGCTGTGGCGCGACGCCACGGCATCCATGCCGTGATCTGCGACACCACCGACATTGGCGTTTGCACGGCAGCCTTCGTGGCCGATCAGATGGGCTTGCCCGGCATCGGTCTGCAGGCGGCACAACGCGCCACCAACAAGTCGCTGATGCGGCAAGCGATGGCGGCTGCGGGTGTGCCTTCTCCGGCTTTTCGCGTGGCCCATCATTTGCCAGAAGCAAGGGCTGCAGTGGCCGAGATGGGCCTGCCCTTGATCCTGAAGCCTGTAGACAATCAATCCGGGCGTGGTGTGGTCATCGTTCACAACGCCGACGAGCTGGCCCAGGCTTGGGAGCTGGCACATGCGCACAGCCGCAGCCGCACCGTCATCCTGGAAGCGCTGGCTGCAGGCCACGAGTACATCGTTGACGGCTTCGCCATCCAAGGCAAAGCGCAGGTGCTGGCGATCGCCGCCAAGACGCCTTACGACGACAACCCAACCATCAGCGCGCGCATCCTGTACCTGGGCGGCGCTGAATTCGACCTGGCCCATCAAAAGTTGGCGCCTGCCACGCAACGGGTGATCGCAGCGATGGGTTTGCGCAACGGCGTCTTCCACGCCGAGTTCAAGCTCGACGGCACCCAGGTCGTGCCCCTGGACGTTGCAGCTCGGGGTGGCGGAGTCCACATCTACTCCACAGTGCTGCCTCATGTGAGTGGCATCGATGCCATCGCTACGACGGTCGGCCTTTGTTTGGGCCAGACACCCGCACTGGACGCCCACTTCATCGCCAGCCCCAAGCGCCTGGGCGCCTGCATCGAGTTCTTTCGTACCCCGGCAGGCACGGTGCAAGCCATTGAAGGCATCGAGCAAGCACAGCGGATAGCCGGCGTGGCTGTGGTGCAAGTCAATGTCGAGGCCGGGCAAATGGTGGGTCAGCTGCTGCAGAAAGACGACCGGCCTGGGTACATCGTGACGCTGGCCGATGACCACGAAACGGCGATCGAAATCGCCACCCGTGCCAAAGCCTGTTTGGGCGTGCGCATGGCCGGGCAGCCCACAGCCCAGCCGGTCCATTGACACAGGATGAAACCCCATGAAACTGTTCGACTCACTCACCCACGTCACCCGCGATGGCAGCTGGTTCGGCGAGCGCCAATTTGATGCCTCGCTGCCGCGCTTGCTGTCTGACATGGCCGAGGCAGACGCCTACAGGGCCTGCCTGGTGTCGATCGCGGACTACGTCGAAAACGAAGTGATCATCGATTCAGCCCGTGCCCACCCCGACAAGTTCGTGCCCATCGCTGGCCTGAATCCGCACGTGCTGGCCACCACGCGCCGTGTTGAAGCGGTGCTCAAGCAATTCAAGGCGCAGGGTTTTGCAGGGATCAAGCTGCACCCACGCCTCAATGGCTATGACCCGCTGCATGGCAAGTGCATAGCGGCCATCGATGCGGCCGGCGAGCTGGGTCTGGTGGTCCTGATCGACACCTTGTTTCGCAGGCCAGGGCTGGCCACCCGACATGCGCCCGACGTGATCGACCACCTGGCAGCCGCCTGCCCACACACCCAGATTCAACTGCTGCACGGCACCGGCACGACGATGATGGATCTGTACGAAATCGTGCGCTGCAACGAGCATCTGATGCTGGACTTGTCGTTCACCATGATGCGCTACCAAGGCAGCAGCCGGCTCGATGACGACATGCACTT
>JBBQIB010000374.1:0-4169 GCA_038324515.1 Burkholderiales bacterium | reverse complement strand
ATGGGCCCACGGCTGCAGTTCGAGCTGGATCTGCCGCCAGCGCTGCGTGATCTGCCGATCCCGCCACTGCTGCTGCAGCCCTTGGTTGAAAACGCCATCAAGCACGGCCTGGAGCCGCAAGTGCAGGGGGGTCAGATCCGCGTGCAGGCAAGGCTGGACGGGCAGATGCTGACGCTGACGGTGCGTGACACGGGCGTCGGATTGGCGACGACTCAAAGCGTACCGACCCCAGCCGGGCAGGGCGCAGCTGCAAGCACCGGTGCCCGGTCGCCCCTTGAAGCGGCTGGCAGCGGCTTTGGCATCGAACAGATTCGCAGCCGCCTGGCCACGCTGCATGGCGACAGGGCCTCGCTGACGCTTGCGGCTGCGCCCGATGCTGCGGGCGGCACCTTGGCCACACTGCTTTTGCCCGTGTCGGCTGCGTCTGCAACCTTCACCAAAAACGCCACCCTCGCCACGTCCCCTGAGTCTGCACCCACTGATGCCAAAGCCTGAAGCTCAACCCACGCCCGCTGGACAACTTTCAGCTGGCTCTGCACCCCCCCGCGCACTGATCGCCGAAGACGAGCCTTTGCTGGCAGCCGCGCTTCAGACCGATCTGCAAGCGCTGTGGCCCGAGCTGCAAGTGGTGGCCGTGGTGGGGGATGGCCTGCAGGCCAGCGAAAAGGCTCTGGCTCTGCAGCCCGAAGTCTGCTTTTTCGACATCCGCATGCCCGGCTGCACAGGGCTCGAAGCAGCGCAGGCGGTGGCCGAAGACTGGCCCGAAGACCGGCCCTTCCCGCTGCTGGTGTTTGCCACCGCCTACGACGCTTATGCGCTGCAGGCTTTTGAAGCGCAAGCAGTCGACTATCTGGTCAAGCCGGTGGACCGCAAACGGCTGGCGGCCTGTGTGCAGCGTCTGCAAACCAGCCTGGCGCTGCGGGTGCAGGCAGCGTCACAAAGCTCAGTACAGACTTCAGAACAGACCTCAAAAGACCCGGCAACCCTGGCCACGCTGGACCAGACCATGCAGCAACTGCGCGGCCTGCTGGCAGCGGCTGCCGGTTCAGCCCTGGGAGCACCTTCGACTGCAACATTTGCCGGCGGCACTGCTGCAGCATCACCACCCCGGCTGACGGTCATCCAGGCCCAGGTCGGCAACCTGGTGCACCTGGTGCCGGTCGAAGAAGTGCTGTACTTCGAAGCCGCCGACAAGTACGTGCGCGTCGTCACCGCAGAGCGCGAACATCTGGTGCGCATCTCATTGAAAGAGCTGATCCCGCAACTGGACTCGGCGCAGTTTTGGCAAGTGCATCGCGGCGTCGTGGTGCAAGCGCGCACAGTAGCCAGCGCGCGCCGCGAAGACTCGGGCAAGGTGACGCTGACGTTGAAGGGCAGTCCCGACAAGCTGACGGCGAGCCGCCTCTATGCCCACCTGTTCAAGGGCATGTGAGAGCGACCTGATTCCGCTTCTGAGCAAGTAAGTCGAATGCTCTGACCTCTCAGACCCAAGTCCCACACTCAAGTCCCACAGGTCGCAGGTCGATAAGCTGTCCAACACAAACTGACTTGCGCCACCGCATGTTTGCCAGCCCCTTGTATGCAGGCATTGCCGCCAACTGAGGCTTGTCGGCCGGCCGGAAAGCACCCATGGGCTGGATCAGTTCAGCGCCTCGCTGCGCCGAAAGCGCCCCAACAGGGAGAACCAGCCACATGCTGATCAAATCGGCTGACGACAAGGCCAAGCGCCTCAAGCTCCTCGAAAAACTGCAAGCTTCAGCTGTGCTCGATACCCGCCAACGAGAGTGGCTGAAGGACGAGTACTGGCGCGTCAAGAAGGGCATCGATGGCGAGCGTGATGCGGCCTTTCACATTGACAGCCTGCTGCGTGACGGCGAGAACCACGCGGTCATCCACGACCTTCGCATCAAAGTCGACGCTGACGTGGCGCAGATCGATCACCTGGTCATCAGCCGCGCGGGCCACTTCCTCTTGATCGAAACCAAGTGCTTTGGCGGCAACGTCCAGATCAATGAGGCCGGTGAATTTACGGTGGCTTATGACAGTGGCAAGCGCTTCGGCGTGCCGTCACCGATGGCTCAAAGCCAGCGACACGAACGCGTCCTGAGCAAGCTGCTCGAACGCCTCGAGATAGGGGCGCGGTTTGGCAGTGAATTGCGCTTTCACCATGTCGTGATGCTGCACCCCAAGGCCATCATTCAACGCCCGGACGCCAAGCGATACGACACCCGCCATGTCATCAAGGCGGATCAGTTTGCCGAGTGGCGAGAGCGCCACGTCGATGCCGAAACCAGCGGTTTGGCAGTGTTCGGCCTGGCGATGAACTTCCGGTCCAGCGCCACGGTGCGCAACTGGGGCGAAAAGATCGCCCGCCAGCACCGGCCGGACGATCTTCTGGCGCTACCTGATTTCATGCGGCCCAAAGCCCCAGCCGTCTTGCGCGCGCCAAGCCCGGTGTCTGGGCCCGCCAGGGCCGAACCCCCTCGGTCGCCCATCTCCGTTGCCACACCGGCTGCCGAACCCGCCGCCAAGCGTTTGATCTGTGCCAACTGCGGCGTCAAGATCAGCTTCGCCGAAGGCAAGTTCTGCTGGAACAACCCCAAGCGTTTTGGCGGCCTGCAGTACTGCCGGGAGCACCAAGCAACTCAATCGCCGGCCCAACGAAACACCCATGTCGCGCACGCATGCTAGCGATTGGGTTTGACTGAGGGTGAGCGTCTGGCGGCTCCACCTCAACAGGCCACATCAGCCTCCAGCCACGCGCACCTCAAGATGCCGGCCGAGCGCGCGCGCTGCGGCCTCGATCTGATCAAGCCGGGAGGCGTGGCGCAGGTCGAACAGCCGATCCACCTGTGGCATGTGCCAGCCGAGGCGCCGCGCCAGCTCCGACTTCTTGATGCCCTGCTCTGTCATGGCCTGGTACACACCCAGCTTTGCCCCTTCCAAGGCCGATGGCCTTACCGTACGCTGCCCGCGCTTGGCCTGGCTCGCCACCGGCAGGGGCTTGCGCGCTTCGACATAGAACGAAAGCGCGGTTTCCAAGGCATCGACGGCCTGCAACAGCGCCTCGTCCTCGTCGGCCCCGAAAGTCAGGGCCTCTGGCACGTCGATAAATGACACCAACACGGTGTCGCCGTCAGGGGTCAGAGTCACAGGGTAGTCAAACATGGGGTGGCCTCACCTCAATCCGGGTTGACGCCTGATCGCGGCCTCAAGCCCCTTGCCTGGCTCGGCGCTGCCGTGCATAGGCAACGTGGACTGCTTGCCGTTCAGGAACACTTTGAGATGCGAACCCTTGCCGGGCAGAAAAGTGGCCCCTTGTTGCTGCAGCCACTTCTTCATCTGCTTCGAGTTCATTGGCCCTGATAATAAACACTTCTGTTGTGTTTTTGAAGGGTCGTTGTCGAATCTCTTCTGGTCGCAACAAAAGAACAAGAGCAACCCGAACTCTAGTCCGCCCGCAAATCCTTGCCCCGCAGCCGCAGCGCATTGCCGATCACAGAGACCGAGCTCAGGCTCATCGCCAGCGCGGCGAACATGGGCGAGAGCAGCCAGCCGGTGAAGGCGTACAGCACGCCGGCGGCCAGTGGCACGCCGAGGGCGTTGTAGACGAAGGCAAAGGCCAGGTTCTGCTTCATGTTGGCCACGGTCGCTTCGGACAAGGTGCGCGCGATGACGATGCCGCGCAAGTCGCCTTTGATCAAGGTGAGCTGGGCGCTGTTCATCGCCACATCGGTGCCGGTACCCATGGCGATGCCGACATCGGCGCGGGCCAGCGCCGGTGCATCGTTGATGCCGTCGCCGGCCATGGCGACGATGCAGCCCTCGGCCTGCAGTTTCTCGACGAGCTTCAGCTTGTCCGCCGGCTTGACTTCGCCGTGCACCTCGTCGATGCCCAGACGCTTGCCCACCGCCTGGGCCGTCGTCAGGCCGTCGCCGGTGGCCATCACCACACGCAGGCCGGCAGCGCGCAGTGATTTGAGGGCTTCCGCTGTCGTGGCCTTGATGGGGTCCGACACCGCCAGCAATCCCACCAGCTGTTTGTCAACCGCCAGGTGCATCACGCTGGCACCCTGGCCGCGCAGTTCTTCGGCTTCGCTTTTCAGTGCTTCGACCGCCACACCCAACTGATCCATCAGCGCGGTGTTGCCCAGCGCCAGAGACTTGCC
>JBBQIB010000373.1:0-4177 GCA_038324515.1 Burkholderiales bacterium | reverse complement strand
CATGAACAACTGGATGCCCTTGGCAACAGCATCGGCTACCAGCCGTTGCCGTTTTCACCCGCCAGCTGGATACGCGGTGAGCACGGCGCCAACGACCGCTGGCTGTTCGCCACCCCAGACCCTGTTGCGCTGCCCGCGGCTGCTGGCACTGGCAGGGCGGGTTGGTTGTGCTTGATGGTCTACGCGCTCAGCGAAACCAGTGCCCGACTGTTGCCGTCGCTGCCCCCACCACAAGACATGTCAGAAGCGACAGCAGAGGAAGGCAATGGCACCGCCCCCTCAGCGCTTTCCGATCCTTTGGGCCAGAGGACCGGGCAGGCGCCGCGCAACGCCACGGCCGCCACAGCCGCCACAGCCGCCACAGCCGCCACAGCCGCTAAGGCCGACTCCAGCGGCGGCAAATTTGTTCTGCCTGCTTTGCCAAACGCGCTCAACGTCAGAGCACCCAAACCCCTGCTGAGCCAGGTGCCCGACCCCTCGAGGAGCCACTCGCCTGTCGAGCGCGCCGTACGGGATTGGCTGCGCCAGCAAAGCGTGGATGCTGTCCAGGCGCTGTTTGTGCGCGCTGAAGATGTGCAGCGCACGGGCGCCTTGACTGGCGCTGCAACCTGGCAGAACCGACCATTTCGCTTTGCGCTGGGCAGTTGTCAATACCCTCACGGCCTGTTCGACCGCTCAGTTGCCGGCGCCAGCCTGGCTCGACTGGCTGATGCGGCCGACAGCGTCTCGCTGGCCTTGATGGTCGGTGACCAGATCTACGCTGACGCCACCGCCGGCCTGGTCGATCCATCGCGCCGCGACGAGCTCTATGACCTGCCGCACCAGCGCGCGCTGCGCCTGACCGAAATGCGCCGTGTGATGCGGAGCATGCCGGTGGCGATGCTGCTGGACGACCATGAGCTCTTTGACAACTGGCAGCCCCTGCCAGCCAATCTACCCAGGCATAGGCCCGACCAGGATGGCAGCCTGCGCCTGAAGCAATTGCGTCAAAAAATCAGGCGTGCGCGCCGCTTTGGGTTGGCGGCTTACCTGCTCTACCAGCAGATGCAGAATCCGCCTTCCAGGCGCAGCGCATTGCAGCCTGCGCCCCAAGTCGACTCCCACTTCGAAGCCGGCGGCCACGCCTTCTATCTGCTCGACACACGCAGCCAGCGTCAGCGCAGCCGGCCTTCGCAGCCAGCAGACTGGGGGGTCATCGTCAGCGGCGCGCAGCAGAGGCAACTGCAGCAGTGGCTGCTGGCGCACCGCCAGCAAGTGAAGTTCATCGCCACACCTTCATTGTTTTTGCCCAGACGCAAGCAGGTGGCTGATCACCCCACCAGCGCCAGCCAAAGCGATGCCTGGGATGGTTTTCCAACATCGATGCGCTGGTTGCTTGACTTCACCCAGCGGCACAGCTTGCGCCAGATCGTTTTTCTCTCGGGTGATGAGCACCACGCGCTGTTCAGCGAAATCTGGTTGGGCCAGGGCGCATCCCTTATCAAGCTGGTCTCGGTGCATGCGTCGGCGCTGTACGCGCCTTATCCGTTTGCCAATGGGCGCCCGAGTGACTTGGTCAAGCATGAACACACCTCCGACTACGGGTTACCCGTCGAATCGAACACCTGCTTCGTGCCAGGGGCAGACGGCCTGGCCTTGCTGGAGGTGGTGTCTGTTGACGGCGGCCGGCATCTGCGAATCGAATTCAGCAAGGCCTGCGGTGACGACGGCGGGGGTTCGTTGTCTGCGACGGTGGCGCTGACTTGAACCTGCAAGGTCCCGCGCTCACTGCCCAGCGCGCCGTCCAGCCATCAATGCAACTTCACCCGCGGCTCGGTGCTGCGCGTCAACAGCCGGCTGGCAGAGCCCAGTGCCGTCTTCCAGTAGCCATGCAGCGCCACCTGGTGCATCTTGTACAGAGACAAATACATGGTGCGCGCAAACAGCCCCTCCACCCACAAATTGCCACCCACCAGCGAGCCCATCAGGTTGCCCACGGTGGAGTACTCACCCAGCGACACCAGCGAGCCAAAGTCACGGTAACGCCAGGGCTGCAGCGGCTGGCCCTGGATGCGGCGGCGCAGTTGCTTGACCAGGTGCGAGGCCTGCTGGTGCGCGGCCTGCGCGCGCGGCGGCACGTTGCCCTCGTGGCCGAGCCAGGGCGCAGCAGCGCAATCGCCCAGGCCAAAAATGTGGGGGTCGCGCGACGTCTGCAGCGTCGGGCCGACCACGAGCTGATTCAGTCGGTTGTTCTCCAGTCCGCCCAAATCGCGCAAAAACTCGGGGGCTTTGACGCCAGCGGCCCAAACCACCAGTTCGGCCGGGATCAATTCGCCGCTGGCCAGGCGCACGCCTTCGACGTCGACGGCGGTGACGCGCCCATCGGTACGCACCCGCACCCCCAGGCCACGCAGCAGATCGGTGGCCGACTTGGCGATGCGTTCAGGCAAGGCCGGCAGGATGCGCGGCCCGGCTTCGATCAGGTGGATGCGGATGTCGCGCTCGGGGTCGATGCGTTCTAAGTTGTACGAGACAAGTGTGCGGGTGGCCTTGTGCAGCTCTGCCGCCAGTTCCACACCGGTGGCGCCAGCGCCGATGATGGCGACCTGCAACTGGTGCGGCGCCAGTGGCGTTGTCTGCATGTGGGCGCGCAGGCAGGCGTTGACCAGCCGACGGTGAAACCGCTGGGCGTCGGCCGGCGTCTCAAGCGCGATGGCGTATTCGGCCACGCCAGGCGTCCCAAAGTCATTCGTCCGGCTGCCCACCGCCATCACCAGCGTGTCGTAGCTGCGTTCGTAAGCCAGCGTCACCGGCACGCCGTCCTCGTCCAGCACCGCCCCCACCTTGACCACCTGCCTCTCGCGGTCCAGCCCGACCATCTCACCCACCCGGTACCTGAAGCCGTGCCAATGGCTTTGCGCCAGGTAGTCGGTGGCATGGGCGTGCAGGTCCATGCTGCCGGCGGCAATCTCGTGCAAGTGCGGCTTCCAGAAATGCGAGCGCGCCTTTTCGATCAGCGTGATGTGGGCTTTGCCGCTCTTGCCCAGCTTGTGGCCCAGACGGGTGGCCAGCTCCAGCCCGCCGGCACCACCGCCGACGATGACGATGCGGTGAAGATCCGTGATGGGCACGGCTTCAGGCGGCTGCGGTGGCTGAAAGCTGCAAGTGGCGCGCAAACAGGCTGAACAGCCGCTCCCAATGGCGCTCTGCGCCTGCCTGGTGGTAGACGCCAGCGCGCAGCGGAAACACGAAGCCGTGCGCCGTGGCCGGATACCACTCGAGGCGGTGCGGGGTACCCGCGTCCTGCAGCGCTTGCTCAAGCACTGCCATGTCTTCTTTGGATGCCCAGATGTCGTTCTCGGCACAGCCGAAGTAGCTTTGGCATTGGATGCGCGGCGGCATGCGGTGCGGTGAATCGGGCTGGTCCGTAACCATGCGCGCGCCATGGATCGATGCGATGCAGTCCAGCCGATCGGGGAACCGCGCCGCCGCCCACATCACGAAGGGGCCGCTCATGCAATAGCCGACAGCGCCGACGCGCCTGGCGTCAGCCGCCGTGTGGCTGTCGGCAAAGTCCAGCAGCGCCCGCGTGTCGATCTCCGTGGTGCGCGCATCCAGCGAATTCATGTGCTCGAACATCACCGCCAGATGGGCTTCGGTGCGCTCCTTCAGCCAGAAGTCGCGGCTGCGGCGGTAGTACAGGTTAGGCAGGATCACGCAATAACCCACGCTGGCCAGCCGGCGCGCCATGTCGTGCAACTCTTCGCGCTTGCCGGGTGCGTCCATGTAGAACAGCACCACCGGGTGCGGTCCGTCTTCTTCGGGGTGCACGACAAAGCTGTTCATCAAGCCGTCGGCGGTGGGAATGTCGAGGTGGTATTCGATCATGTGCGCTCAAGAGGCCGGGAGTTGTCCATTGTCGGTCAAGCCGAATTCGGCCAGGTTGGTTGGCACAGCCCCCAGCCGTCATCAAGCTTGCGGATGCGCCAGCTCATGCTGGCGAGCACCATCCGGCGGCATCGCTGGTTCAGCGCCACCTTCGATTGGCGCCCTGCGTGCTCAAGGACACATTGCCATGACCAAGACCTCCATCCACCGGTTGAATCGCATCACCCTCGCGCTCTTGGCTTGGGGCCTTGCGGGCAGCTTCGCGGCACAGGCCAGCATCGTCAGCAGCGGCGCGGTGCTGCCTGACCCC
>JBBQIB010000372.1:0-4178 GCA_038324515.1 Burkholderiales bacterium | reverse complement strand
CTTGCTGCAGGCTGAGGTAAATGCGCGCCAACTCCAGCTCTTGGCTCAGCGGGCCTTCATCGCGGCGCAGCGCGCCCAGCGACACCCGCAGATAGTCGGTGAACGATTGCAGCATCTGCCTGGCCTTGGGCGGATCGTGGTCCATCAGGCTTTGCACATTGGCCAGCGTGTTGAACAAGAAGTGCGGTTCGATCTGCGCCTGCAGCAGCCGCAACTGCGCTTCGGTGGCTTGGCGCTCGGCCATCAAGGCGCGCGCCCTGGCGCCGAACCAGAAGTAGCTGAGCGTGGTGAGCAACAGCGCCAGGCTCAGGCTGAGTACGATGATGCGGCGACCTTGATCGCCAGTGAAGGTCTCCAGCCCCCCGACGCCAGACAGGTACAAGCCCAGCGGCCAGCCGAGGATGACACCCAGCATCGGCAGACCGCCAAAGTACAGCACGCGCTGCCAGGCCCGCATGCGTTCTGACCCGGCCTCGCCGCCGATCAGCCGCCCGCCCACTTCGAAGAAGGCATGGATCATGTAGCTGACGGTGGCAGAGATGACCAGGTTCTGGCCGAAGACCTTCAGCAGACGATCAGCGCCCGGCAGATTGGCGTCGCCGGCCCGGAGAGCCAGGGCGAGCACTGTGAAGGCTATCGCAAAGGCCAGACTGAGCAAGCCGGTCCAGAACAGTTGCAACCAGTAAGGCCCCACACGTGGAATGTCCGAACTGATCCAGCTGTTCAGCGAGCGGCGCAACAGGGCGGTGTTGAGTGTGTTCATCGGGGGGTATTGTGGGCAGCCGGGTGCTGGGATGTTTGCCATGAGCGACGGATGGCGAGTGCTGCCGCTGGATGGCAAGGGGTGGTCGCGAATCGCAGCTCGGTCACTCCCAGGCGCTGTCGAAGAAGTCGATCAGAGCTTCGCCCAGCTGCTGGAGATAGGCCGATCGGTCAAAGCCCGGTGGGTCGGCAGGCACCAGGATCTGGGCAAAGCCAGCCAGCGATGCGATAACAGATGAGCTGGCCAGGGCGGCGACGCTGAAGAGGAGGGCATGGGACAGGGTCAGCAGTGCGCGGGGTAGGGCATGAGTCATGTGTGTTCTGTGGGCTCGAATGAAGGGTGGAGAGATCAATAAGCGCCGATGTTGCGCAGATTCCATAGGCCCGCCATGCGGCATGCGACCGAATCAACAACACAGGGGTTGAATCGACGGCAGCTGCGTTGAGGGGGCGGCATTCGCGCTGCGCTTGAGCTGTCACTGGCGCACGCCGGCCGCAAGTCAGGCGGAACAGAGCGACGAGCACACGCGATGGGCACACGCAAACCCACTGCCTACAATCCAAAGCCCCGCCCCACCGGGCATGCAACACGCCAAGCGCGCCACTGCCCATGCACACCGATCCCACCGTCTTCAAGGCCTACGACATCCGCGGGGTGGTGGGCAAGAACATCGATGAGGTTTTTGCACAACACCTGGGCCGCGCCTTCGGCAGCGAAGCGGTGGCAGCTGGAGAAAAAGCGGTGGCGGTGGGGCGAGATGGTCGGGTGTCGGGCCCTGGGTTGGCGGCATCGCTGATTCGTGGCCTCAAGAGCACCGGGCTGGACGTGGTGGACATCGGCATGGTGACCACGCCGATGCTGTACTACGTGGCCGCCACACGCGGCAAGCACGGCTGCAACAGCGGCATCCAGGTCACCGGCAGCCACAACCCCAAGGATTACAACGGCTTCAAAATGGTGCTGGGTGGCCGCGCCATCCATGGCGAGGACATCCAGAAGCTCAAGGTGCGCATCGACAGCGAGACCTACACCAAAGGGCGCGGCCGCAGCGCCAAGATGGACGTGCTGGCCGAATACACGCAGCGCATCATTGGCGACTGCAAGCTGGCGCGGCCGCTGAAGATCGTGGTCGACAGCGGCAACGGTATTCCGGGCGCGTCTTCTCCAGGCATTCTCAAAGCCCTGGGTTGCGACGTGATCGACCTGTACAGCAAGGTCGACGGTGACTTCCCCAATCACCACCCCGACCCCAGCAAGCCCGAAAACCTGGCCGACCTGATCAAGGTCGTGCACGCCACAGGCGCCGACATCGGCCTGGCATTTGACGGCGACGGCGACCGCCTGGGCGTGGTCACCGCTGGCGGCAACATCATCTACCCCGACCGCCAGATCATGCTGTTTGCGCGCGACATCCTGAAGCGCAACAAGCGCGCCACGATCATCTTTGATGTCAAGTGCAGCCAGCGTGTGCCGGTAGCCATCCGCAAAGCCGGCGGCAAGCCCTTGTTGTGGAAGACCGGGCATTCGTTGATCAAGGCCAAGCTCAAGGAAACCGGCGCCCCCTTTGCCGGCGAGATGAGCGGCCACCTGTTTTTTGGCGAACGCTGGTACGGCTTTGACGACGCCACCTACACGGCTGCGCGGCTGCTTGAAATCCTCAGCCGTGAGAAGAACCCCAGCGCGCTGCTGGACGCCTTGCCCACCAGCTTCTCGACGCCTGAGCTGAATGTGGCGTGCGCCGAAGGCGAACATCACGCGGTGGTGGCCGAGTTGCTGGCGCGGGTGGCCGATGGCCGATTGACCTTTGAAGGGGGTGATGTCGGCACCATCGACGGCTTGCGGGTGGACTTTGCAGACGGCTTTGGTCTGATCCGCGGCAGCAACACCACGCCGGTGCTGGTACTGAGATTCGAAGGCCACACGCCACAGGCGCTGCAGCGCATCGAAACGCAGTTCATGGATGTGCTGCGCAGCGTCAAGCCCGACGCCAAGGTAGCGGCGGCGGCGCACTGACATTCGCGCGCAAGCGCGCACCGCAGCCTTCTCGGCCTTCGACGTGAGCGCAAAGGCCATCCAGCAGCGGCGCCCTGGCAGCTTGGCCCAATGGCTGGCACGCGGCCTTTATTCGACGCTGCTGCGTTTGGCAATGCCGCTCTACTTCGCCCGCTTGTGGTGGCGCGGGCGCAGCGAGCCGGGCTATCGCGCGGGGTGGTCTGAGCGGCTGGGGTTTGCCAATGCCCATGCCAGTGCCAATGCCAGTGCCAGTGCCAGTGCCAGTGCCCAAGCTGCAGAGCCGGAGTCTCAAGACCGGCCGGTGCTGTGGTTGCATGCTGTCTCACTGGGCGAAACCCGCGCCGCTGCAGCCTTGATCGAGGCGCTGCGTCAACGCCGCCCCGGCATGCGTTTGCTGTTGACCCACGGCACGGCCACCGGGCGCGATGCTGGCGCGGCGTTGCTGCAGCCGGGTGACCGCCAGGTCTGGATGCCCTACGACACGCCGGGTGCGGTGCGGCGCTTTCTGCGCCAGCAGCGCCCGGCCATCGGGTTGGTGATGGAAACCGAGATCTGGCCCAATATCCTGCAGGAGGCGCAACGCTTCGGCGTGCCGCTGGTGCTGGCCAACGCACGCTTGTCGGCCAAGAGCCAGGCCAAGGGCCAGCGCTTGTCGATCTTGTTGCAGCCGGCCTTGCAAGCCTTTGATGCGGTGTTGGCGCAGACCGAGGCTGACGCGCAACGTCTGCGCCTGGCCGGCGCCCGCCAGGTGCAGGTGCTGGGCAACCTCAAATTTGATCTGCAGCCCAGCCCCGAGCTTCTGGAGCAGGGCCGGCGCTGGCGCGACACCTTGGGGCGAGCGGTGGTGCTGGCCGCAGCGACGCGAGAAACTGAAGAGGCTGCATTGCTGCAAGCGTGGCGAATACAGACTGCGGCAGCGGTAAACAACCCGCAAAATGGCCAGCGCCCACTGCTGTTGCTGGTGCCGCGCCATCCACAGCGTTTTGACGAGGTAGCCTCGCTGGTCAAGCGTGCTGGCCTGCAGTTGCGCAGGCGCAGCGAATGGGTCGATCAACCGCCCGACCGCCCGCCTGACGAAGCAGCGCAAGCCGATGTCTGGCTGGGCGACAGCCTGGGCGAGATGCCGCTGTACTTCGCCTGTGCCGATGTGGCCTTGCTGGGCGGCAGCTTTGCGCCACTGGGTGGCCAGAACCTGATTGAAGCGGCGGCCTGTGCCTGCCCATTGGTGATGGGCCCTCACACCTTCAACTTTCAGCAAGCAGCTGAGCAGTCGTTGGCCGCAGGCGCCGCGCTGCGCGTGCCCGATGTTTCAGCTGGCGTCGAGCGCGCGCTGGCAATTTGCAATGACCCAGCCCAGCGTCAGCAGATGTCTGAACGGGCGCGCAGATTTGCTGCGCTGCAC
>JBBQIB010000371.1:0-4205 GCA_038324515.1 Burkholderiales bacterium | reverse complement strand
CGCACGCTGCTCAGCCATGCCGGTCATTTGGAAGGGCAGGGTCACGACGAAGACCAATTGGCCTATCTGCGCGACGAGCGTGACTACTTCAACCTGACGCTGGCCGAGCAGCCGATGCGCCGCAGCAGCGGGCACGTGCAGGGCGGTGATTTTGCAGACACGGTGCTGCGCAACTTCCTGCTCGCCACCTGGTTCAAAGGCCTGTGGACCGCGCTGCAGTCCTCCAGCGACGCGACGCTGGCAGCCATTGCCGGCAAAGCCATCAAAGAGTCGCGTTATCACCTGCAGCATTCTGGCGACTGGGTGGTGCGTTTGGGCGACGGCAGCCTGGAGTCTGCGCGCCGCATGGTGGCGGCGCTGGACCGCGCCTGGCCTTTCACGGCCGAATTTTTTGCCAACGATGCGGTGGACGAAGCGGCTGCACGTGATGGCCTGGGACCCACCCGCAGCAGCCTGCAGTCCGCATGGCTGGCGCAGGTGCAGGCCGTGCTGGCCGAAGCAGGATTGGAGCCGCCAGCGACCACGCCCTTTCTCAGCACCGGCACCCAAGGCCGCCACAGCGAGCACCTGGGCTATCTGCTGGCAGAGATGCAGTCGTTGCCGCGCCAGCATCCGCAGGGGCGCTGGTGAGCAATGAGGTGATGGCCGCGCCGGCCTGTGATTTGCAGGCCCGCTGGGCCCCTTCGCCTGGGCTGTCAGCAGCCATTGCCGCTGCAGCCTCAAACGCCGACTCAAGCACCGACTCAAGCACCGAATCAAGCACCGACGCCAGCCGTGTGCAACTCGCCTGGGCGGTGCTGGCCGAAGTCCCAGACCCGGAAGTGCCCGCCGTGAGCCTGTGCGATCTGGGCATCGTGCGTGATGTGCTGCTGATCGCAGCGCCGCCGGGCGCAACATCCGCCAGTCTGTCCACCCAAGGCGCTGCTTCGCTTGACGACATGCTCCCAACGCGCGCCACGCTTGAAGTCGTGTTGACTCCCACTTACAGCGGCTGCCCAGCTACCGAGCAGATCGCTTTGGCGGTACTGCACGCGATCGAGCAATCATCTCTCGGCCCGGTGCGTGTGCGCCATCAACTGGCGCCAGCCTGGACCACCGACTGGATCACCGCGCAGGGTCGTCAGAAACTGCTCGCCTATGGCATTGCGCCACCGGAGGGTGAGGCTGCGGTCGCGTCTGGCAGTTGTGGGCTGGGTCGACCGGGCGGTCAGTTGCAGCCGGTGCCGCAAGTGGTCAGCATCCGCCCCCGCAACATCGCTTGCCCGCGCTGCAACAGCAGCCGCACGGAGCGCCTGTCGGCTTTTGGTTCGACGGCCTGCAAGGCCTTGCACCGCTGCCTCGATTGCCTGGAGCCCTTTGAGTACTTCAAACCGCTATGACGAGCTTGCATTTTCATCCTCTGCGCGTCAGCGCACTGCAGCCCGACGCGCAGGATGCCCTGCTGCTGAGCTTTGATGTCCCGCCTGAGCTGGACCCCGCTTACCACTTCCAGCCCGGGCAGTATTTGAACCTGCGCGCGACGGTGGGGGGCGAAGAACTGCGGCGCTCCTATTCGATCTGCGCTGGTCCGGGTGAGCTCTTGCGCGTGGGTGTGCGGCGCGTGCCCGGCGGTGTTTTTTCGAACTGGCTGCATGACAGCCTGAAGGTCGGCGACACGCTGGATGTGATGCCACCCGACGGCCGCTTTGGCTGGGCGTTGACCCAGGCGCAGACGCGGCCCAGGCATGTGTTGGCGGTGGCCGGTGGCAGCGGCATCACGCCGATGTTGGCGATCCTCAAGGCCACGCTGGCGCAAGATCCGCACAGCCGCTGCAGCTTGCTCTATGGCAACCGCAGCGCCGCCAGCACGATGTTCAAGGAAGAGCTGGAAGACCTGAAGAACCGCTGCATGAGCCGGCTGGCGATCTACCCGGTGTTCTCGCGCGAAGTGATGGACACCCCGCTGCAGTCCGGGCGCCTGGACGCCGACAAGATGGCCAGCTTGATGCGCTTGATCGGCCGCGTCGATGAGGCTTTTGTGTGCGGGCCGCATGCGATGAACGACGAAGTCGAAGCGGCTTTGCTGGCCAATGGTTTGCAGTCAAAACAGGTGCATGTCGAGCGCTTTGGCGTGCCGGTCAACGGCAGTGCTGCGAGTGACCACAACACGGCTGTCGTGGCAGGCACGGCTGCGGCGCCGGTGTCGGATGCGTTCAGCTCGGTCAGCGTCAGCATCGTGCGCGACGGCTTGACGCGCGAGATCGACTTCAGGCCCGAGGACGGCAACCTGCTGGCCGCTGCTGCCCGCGCCGGGCTGGAGGTGCCTTTCTCGTGCAGGTCGGGCGTTTGCGCCACCTGCAGAGCCAAGCTGCTGGAAGGGCAGGTGCGCATGGCACGCAATTTCGCACTCGAAGCAGACCAGGTGGCAGCCGGCTTTGTGCTGAGCTGCCAGGCTTACCCGCTGACCGAGCGTGTGGTGATCTCGTTCGACGAGCGTTGAGCGGGCGCAACCGAATTGATGAGTCAGCCGCGCCCAGATGGCTCGCCCCCGCTCAGCCGGCTTTGAAGAGCAGCGCGACCAGATCCTGCAGGCCGCAGCGCAACTGTTTGCCAACGGGGGCTATGCCGGCACCACGATGCAACAGGTGGCGCGGGCCAGCGGCGTGTCCAAAGCCACGCTGTATCACTACGTGCAGGACAAGCACGACTTGCTGGCGCAGATCAGCGCTGGCCATGTGGCGCGCCTGATCGCGCTGGTGGCGGCCGTCAAGGCGCGCCACCCGTTGTCTGCCAAGGTGCCCGAGATGCCATCACAGGGCCCGCACCTGACGCGGGCAAGCGGCCCTGGCGCTGCGCTGAGTCAAGCCCAGACCCACCTCACCGCCTTGATCGAGTCGTTCATGCAGGTCTACGCCAAGGCGCAACACCAGCACCGTGTGCTGACCGAAGACATCAAGTTCCTGGATCAAGAGCAGCGTGATCAGGTGCAGCAAGCGCAGCGCCTGGTGGTGCAAGCCTTTGCCGATGCTGTCGCGGCATTGCGCCCCGAGCTGGTGGCGCAATCGCTGCACAAGCCGCTGGCGATGCTGCTTTTTGGCATGATGAACTGGACCTTCACATGGCTGCGCCCGGACGGTGCGCTGAGCCATCAGAGCCTGGCGCCGGTCTTGACCCAGCTGTTTTTGGGCGGTGTGCAGGCCGTGGACGCAGACCTGGGGGCGGTGGCAAAGCCCGACGTAGTGCGTCAGAGCCCTGCGCCGTGGCCTTGGGATGAACCCGCTCCCAGCCGTCGATAGCTTGAGCCTCGGACAGGTACAGCGTTCGCTTGCCTGCCAGATCAGCGCTTGCAGCCTGCTGCAGCAAAGCTTCGGTGCCGCGCTCGCCCAGGCTCAGCACCAGGTGTGTCCAGCGGCGCTGCACGCGTTCTTGGCACCAGGCGTTTTCCAGCGCTGAGCGCAAGGCGGCGCTGTCACTGCCCGCTTCGATGACGCGCGGCGCCATCGCACCAATGAAGAGGTTGAAGTCCTGGCGCAAGCTGTGCTCTGGCAGATGTTTGCCCAGCCCGGTGCAACGGCTGGCCCAGCCGGGTTTCAAGAAGTTCAAGCTCAACAGCGCCTGCAAGGCCTGAACGTCGTTGCGCAGTCGCACCCGATTGGGTGGCAACAGCGCCAGCGGCAGTCGGGCTGCTTCGGCAAAGGGCAGTGGGGTGGCAAAGGCGCGCAGTGTGGCCAGCCGCCACCAAAAGTGGGCTGAGTCGGGGCTGGGTTGTGCTTCCGACTGCCCCTGCATCCGCCCCTGCACCCGCCCCTGCACCTGCACCTGCTGCGTTGGCGCGTCTGGACTGCAGGTGTCGGTGTGCACGCGCTGCTCTTGCGCTCGGGCACGGCGCACCAGGTCCATCACCGTCAGCCCCTGCCAGGCCAGTGCTGCAGCCTGGCTCATCTGCGCCACGTTGCCCGCCACGAAACCCGCCGTCGGGTTCAGTCGCTCCAGCACCAGGCTGTCTGGACGGCCCGGCAAGCCTTGCAGCAGTTGCAACGAGGCCGGGCAGCGGGCAGCTTGGATCTGCTGCAGGAAGTTGGGGCTGAGTTGCTCTTTGTCGAATTCTTGGTGGTTGCGCCACGCCAGCGTGCGCCACTGCAGCCACTGGCGTGTGAAGTGCGTGCTGCTGAGGGTGCGGCCGCCAAAAACCGCGCGGCCAGCCAACCAACCCTGGCCGATGGGGC
>JBBQIB010000370.1:0-4234 GCA_038324515.1 Burkholderiales bacterium | reverse complement strand
GCGGTCGCGTCGCAGCGCACGCAAGTCGGCAATCTTCCAGCCGTTGTCATAGATCGTCTCGCCCCCGAGAACCATGCGGCCGGCCGTGGGTTCGATCACCGCGCCCAGGCACTTCAGCAGCGTGCTCTTGCCCGAGCCGGATGGCCCGATCAGGCCGACCACCTCGCCGGGCGCGACCACCATGTTGACGTCTTTCAACGCGTCCACCGCAGCGCTGCCCTCGCCGTAGCGTTTGCTCAAGCCCTCGATACGGATGCCGGGTTCAACCATCTCAGGCGCACCCGGCCGTAAGAAACTCCTGCACGCCGCCGCGGGGGACAGCGGGCGGGAGCGAGCGTGAGGGCTTCATGTCATCCGCCGATGGCCGCAGCCGGATCGACCTTCAGCGCAGCCCGGATCGCCAGCGTGCTGGCCAGCGCGCAGATCACCATCACGGCCAGCAGCCCGCGCGCCGCATCGGCGGGTTCCAGCAACACGTACTTGGGGAAGATCGGCGCCCAGAAAGTGGCCGCCACCTTGCCGACGATGAACCCGATCAAACCGAGCCCCAGCGCCTGCTGCAGGATCATGCCGGCGATGGTGCGGTTGCGGGTGCCGATCAGCTTGAGCACCGCGATCTCGCGGATCTTGCCCAGCGTCATCGTGTAGATGATGAAGGCGACGATGGCCGCGCTGACGATGGCCAGGATGACCAGAAACATTGCGATCTGCTTGGCTGAAGTGGCGATCAGCTTGGCCACGAGGATCTCTTCCATCTGCACCCGGGTGAAGGCCGCCAGATGCTTCCAGCGGCGGATCGGTTCGGCCACTGCTTCGGCCTCGAAACCGGGTTGCAGTTGCACCAGCACGGCGTTGACGTTGTGGTTGCTGGCCTGCGAGGCCTGGATGGCCTCCAGCAGCCCAGGCACGCCGGGCCGGTTCAGGCTGGGGTTGGCAGCGGTGCGCGCGCGGTCGTTCAGGATGGCGTCGTTGTCCTTCAGGAACTGAGCCTCTTGTGCGTCCTTGAGCGGGATGAAGACCATCGGGTCGCCGCCCGAGGACACCATGCGCCGGGTGAGGCCGACCACGGTGTAGTCGTGGCGCCGGATGCGCACGCGCTCGCCCAGGGCAAAGCCCGTCTTGACGTCAGCCACCGCCTCGTAGTGGCTGCGCGTGATGTAGCGCCCGGCGACCAGGTAACCCGGCGCGCCGGGAAGCCCCGGCTGGCCAGTCTCGAAGCCCACCACCATGGCGCGCACGTCAGTGGCCTCGCTGCGCACCTGCATCGTCAGGTAGGTGACGTTGGCGGCGCGCGCCACGCCGGGCATGCCGAGAATCGTCCGCACCACGTCATCGCGGATGCCGGAGGCTTCGGCATAGGGCCCTTGGGTGTCTTGTTGCACCACCCACAGGTCGGCGCGGCTGTTGTTGAGCAGCATTCTTGCGTCGTCCACCATGCCGCGGTAAACACCCGCCATGGTCAGCGTGACGCCGATCAGCAGACCCAAACCGACCCCGGTGAGCACGAACTTGCCCCAGGAATGCAGGATGTCGCGCCCGGCCAGGCTGATCATGGTTTCTGGCTGGCGACCGTGTCAGTCAGCGCATCCACGATCTTGATGCGGCTGTCCGCAGTGAGTTCTTTCTCGCTGAACACCACCACCGGGTCACCGGCTTGCAGACCGTCCAGAACCTGCACGCTGCCGTCGAGGCCTGTCTGCCCCAGACGCAGCGGAGCAAAGCGCACATCGCTGCCGTTGGCCAGCCACACGCCGGCCTTGTCGCCTCGGCGCTTGACGCTGGCGTTGGACACCACCAGCCCTGGCGCGGTGGCGGGCAGGCTGACCGTCACCTCGGCCAGTTCGCCCAGCGACAGACCCACAGGCAACGTGTCGAAGCTGATTTGCGCGATGCGTTCTTCGGTCACGCTGTCGCTGACCACTTCCAGGCGCGCCACCTGGCCTGCCTGCGGCAGCGCCGGGTTGGAGCGCAACATGATGTCGGCGCGAAGCCCTTCGGCCAAGCCTGCCGAGCGGCCCTGGTCGAATCGCACCTTGACCCACAGCGTCGCCGGCTCGATGAGCTTGAGCACGGCTTGACCTGCGACGACGGTGGATCCGGGTTCGGCGTCGCGGCTGATCACCACGCCGTCGGCTGGCGACATCAACCGCACGTTGTCGCGCTGCTGTTGCAGGCCGGCGCGCTCTGCTGCCAGGCGTTTCATGTCTTCGCGTGCCGCGGCGAGGTTGGCATTGGCGCCGCTGACCCCGGCATCGGCCGAAGTCTGTTCCTGCAGTTTGGCTTCCAGGGCGCCAGTACTGATGAAATTCTGCTCGGCCAGATCGCGATAGCGGCGTGCGTTGATGGCGGCCAGTTCCTTCTTGGCCAAGGCATCTTCGAGTTGCGCTTGCACTGCCAGCGCAGCACTGCCGGCACGGGCGATCGAAGCGTCCAGCGCAGCGGCGCGTTCGTCGATGTCCAGCGGGTCCATCTCGGCAAGCAACTGCCCGGCCTTGACCCGGTCGCCGACATCGACGACCACACGCAACACGCGCCCGGCGGTGGTGGGCCCGATCATGTATGCGCGGCGCGCCTCAACTGTGCCGACGCCGAACAGGGCTGGCGACACGGCAGTGCTTTCCGCCCGCTGCACCGTGACCCGGATGGGTGCCAATGGGCCGGAGCGCATCACGACGAAGACCAGCGCGGCCACCAGCAATGCGAGCAGCAGCCCCAGCCCCCAGCGGCGCAATACCGGCGCGGAAAGCTTCAGGCGGCTGGGCTTGTTCATCTCTCAAGCCGCTCGATACCCAGCGACTTCAGCACGTACTTTTCGTAGATCGGCTCGGAGGTGCCGTTCTTCATCTTGTACATGAAGTACTTCTCATAGCCCACCTTGGCCAGGTGCACCCACTTGCCCATCTTGAACCAGTTGACGTTGCGCGGCGGGATCTGCGGCATGGCGACAAAGGCGGCGCCGGTGTCGCCCATGTCGGCCAGGCAGATCGCGTTCCATGTGCCTTTGGCTGTGGCGGGCTGGCCCGCACTGTCGCTCGCAATGTTGTGCACGATCGCAGTCACCATGGTCTCGATCATGTAGCCGGTCTTGGGCGCGCCGGTGGCCACGGGCGTCACCTCCACAGGCGGGATCGCCACGCACACGCCGGCCGAGAAAATGTTGCGGTACTTCTTGCTGCGCTGGTATTCGTCGATCAGCACGAAGCCGCGCGGGTTGCACAGGCCCTCCACCGCAGCCACCGCGTCGACGCCCTTGAAGGCCGGCAACATCATGCTGAACTTGAAGGGCAGTTCGTGCTCTTTTTTTGGCTGGCCGTTCTCAAGCATTTCGGTGACGAACATCTTGCCGGCTTCGACCTTCGTCACCTTGGCATTGGTGATCCATTTGATGTCGTGGTTGCGGAACTCGCTTTCCAGCATCGACTTCGAATCCCCCACGCCACCCAGACCCATGTGACCGACGTAGGGCTCGCTCGTCACAAAGGTGATCGGCACCTTGTTGCGCAGCTTGCGGCGCTTCAAGTCGGTGTTGAAGATGAATGAGAACTCGTAGGCCGGGCCGAAGCAGGATGCGCCAGGCATCGCGCCGATGACGGCCGGGCCGGGGTCTTGCAGGAATCTCTCGTACTGCGCCCGAGTCTTTTCGGCATGGTCGACCGTGCAGATCGACTGGGTGTGGCCCTCGGGCCCGGCGCCGGGCACTTCGTCGAACGAGAGCTTGGGGCCGGTGGTGATCACCAGGTAGTCGTAGGCCAGGCGGGTGCCGTCGGCCAACTCCAGCGCGTTGCCCTCGGCGTCGATGCGCTGCACCTTCTGGGCGACGAACTCGATGCCCTTCTTCTCCAGGTAGGGCCGGATCGGGAAGGTGATGGTCTCGCGTTCGCGCCAGCCCACTGCCAGCCAGGGGTTGGACGGCACGAACTGGAAATAGTCGACGGCATTGACGACGGTGATGCGGTGCGTGCTGTCCAGCAGCGCGCGCAACTCGTAGGCTGCGGGCATGCCGCCGATGCCGGCGCCGATGATGACGGTGTGTGCCATTTGTGTCTCCTGTATGCCGGGGGTTCGGCTGTGGTGGTCGGCTATGGTGGTCGGTTGTGGTGGTCGGTTGCAGTGCCTGTTTGTCGGCTTGGCTGCGGTGCACGGTGTGGGTGAAGCGGTGAAGGACTCAAGGGGGTTGTGCTGTCAACTCGCCGTTGACCGACCGCAGGGCAGCTTCATCGAGTTGCCCCGTCAG
>JBBQIB010000369.1:0-4252 GCA_038324515.1 Burkholderiales bacterium | reverse complement strand
CACCGAAACTGGCACCGAGGTAAGCGCCGGCACGACACCGGCCGGAATGAAGGCTGTCAGATGCCCCATTTCCCGACACCGCCGCGCTGTCGCTCGATGGACTCGAACAAGGCACTGACATAGGCCCGTTCGCTGGCGGTGAATTCAGGCCGCCACACCTCGAACAGCAAAACCACCCGGGTCTGCGGGCTCGTGTTCCAGGCCTCGTGTTCGATCGTGTCGTCGAACAACCAGGCTTGGCCCTTCACCCATTCACGGGTCTCGTTGCCGACGCGGAAGCGGCAGCCGGCTGGTGCGATCAGCGGCAGGTGCACGATCAGCCGCGTGTTCACGAAGCCATGGTGCGCGGGGATGTGAGCACCCGGCCGCAGCAGCGAAAACAGCACTGAAGGCGACCGTCCCTTCACATGCACCAAGGGCACCTTCGCCAGCGCAGCCTCGGTGGCTGGGCAGCGGTCGGCAAGGGCATCGATGCGCTGACCGTTCTTCCAGAGGAAACAGGCGCTCCAGTCGGGGTTGTCCAGGATGCCGACCTTGTTGAGCGCCGGGCGCGAGGCGTCGCTTTGCAGGTAGGGGCGAAAGACATCCTGCCCATCCATCAAGGCCTGCAACTCGCCGCGGATCGTGTCGGTCTGTGCTTCCAGCGCTTCGAGCCAGGCAAAGTGCCTGCGGTCGAAAAACTGCACCGTCGGCAACTCGGGGAACAGGTAAAGCAGCGGCGCAGAAGGGTAGAGCTGCCGTCGCCCGACCAGCAGGTCCAGGGACTGCGCGAAACGGGGTGACGCCTCGCCCGCTTGCACGGCCACCGTCTCGATGTGGCTGCGCAGCGTCTGCTCGAAGCGCTCAGCGTAACGCTCACACATGGTCTGGGCATGTGCAGCAGCAGCCGCCCACTCGCGTGGCAAGGGGTCAAGTTGAGTCGCGCACTTGGTCGCCGCCTGGTAGAACGATGCAGCCGTGGTGTTGCCGGCAGCGTCCAGCCAGTCGCCCTTCAGCACCAGGGCGCCGATATGCCGCGGCTGCAGCGCAAGGGCCGCATCGAGCGCCGCCGCCGCCAGCTGATGCTGGTCCAGCCGCTTGTGCGCGTGCGCCAGACCCAGCTGCGCATCGGCGTTGTCGCCGCCCTCGACGATCAGGCGTGCAAAAGTGTCTCTCGCCGCGGCCGCCTGTCCGGCCCGCAACTGCATCACGCCGCGTTCGGTCAGGGCCCGCGACTCGGCAGACGTCAGCGGCACCGCCCCTCCCACCTCGAACACCCCAACCCATCGCCGGGCGGGCGCTGCAGCGGCCGGGCAACGCCCTCGCGACCGTTCATGGCAGGCGCTTGACCTTCGGCGACCGGTTCGTGCCGTCAATCTCCAGGTAGAAGCTTCCCAAGGCGCCGCGGCGCACCTTCACCTTCGGATCAGTCACCGCCATTGCGCCCCGGCTGTCATCGCTGACCTGCCAGCGCTGACCATTCGCCAGCACGATGATGTCGCCCGGACCCCAGCCCTCGAAGCGGCCGCGGATATTGCTTTCGATGGCCTGCAATGCTGGCGGGGGCACCTTGTTTTCCAGTCCGAACTGCACATCGGGCGGCGTTGGGGCCGAGGCCGGCCGAGCGGGCGCACGGGCCACGCTCTGGACAACGATCGCTTCATAGCAGGCAAAGCGTTCGGCCGGCGCAGCCAACTCGCGGCAACGCAACAGTGCAGCATCGTCGGCCCAGGCCGAACCCGAAGCCATCAGGAGCAGGGCCAACGCCGCACCCCTGCGAGCGCACCCCGTGGTGGACTGGCCAAGAACGTGCATTCGCTTCTTCATCCGAAAGTGATCTCTGCGGCAATCGTCCGAAATCTAGACGTCGTATGAACCGGTGTAGCCATCGCCGAAACTCTTCAATGCGGCATTCAGCGCCGTGATCATGCGCCGTTCTTCGGCGCTCAGCAGCGGATGCCAGGTGTCGAAGATCAGCACCACGCGCAGTTGATCGCTGTCATTGCGGGCTTCATGCTCGATCGTGTCGTCGAAGACCCAGGCCTTTGCAGGCACCCATTCGCGCGTCGTGTTTCCCACGCGGAAGCTGCAAGCCGGGGGCACGATCAGCGGCAGGTGAGTGACCAGACGGCAATTGCTGGCGCCCACGTGGGCCGGGATGTGCGTGCGCGGCTTCAGCAGCGAGAACATCGCCACTGGCGTTCGGCCCGCCTGTTCGGGCCAGGGTGTGGCCTGCCAGACGGCCATGGTCTTCGGGCAGCGTGCTGCGTTCTCGGCCACAGGCAAGCCTTCCTTCACCAGGTGCAGCGCGCTCCAGCGCGGTGAATGGTTGAGCTCCTTCCACTGCGCCACAGGCTGATCGGCGTCGTAGGTGATGTAGGGCACGAAGCCAGCGCCCGCTTGGTCGTCACGCAACACGGCCAGGAACTCATCGCGGATCACCTCGGTAGCCGCCTCGACTTCATCCAGCCACGGAAAGCTGCTGCGATCGAAGAACTCGACCAGCGGCAGCTGCGGCATGAAGTAGCGCATGGGCTGCGACTCGAAGCGGCGCTTGCGGCCCAGCAGGATGTCGACCGACAGCCGGAATCGATCCAGCCCTGTCTGACCGCAATCCTTGAAGTGCGGTTCGAGTTGGCTGTCGACGAAACTGCCCAGCGATTGGTAATGCTGCTCGCGAAAGTTCATGGCGTGGGTCACTGCCGGGCGCAACTCGGGGCTCAGCCGCTCCAGCGGTGGCGACACACTGGCGGCCGCACCGTAGGCTGATGCAGCCTGGTGCGCCTTGCCCTGGCGCTCGAACATCGCACCGCGCAAGACCAGTGCCAACAGGTCGTAGGGGTCGACCGCCAAGGCCTTGAAGAGTGCCGCCTCTTCAGCCGCGTCGTCCTTCAGTTGTTGGCTGGCCAGCGCCACGTTGACCCATTGGCGCGGGTTGCTGCCGTCGGCAGCGGCGGCACGCTCAAAGGCGAGGCGTGCCGCGCCGAAGTCACCTTGCTTGAAGGCGGCCTGTCCCAATTGGGTCAGCCCGACCGCGTGGTCGGGCTGCAGAGACACGATACGCGCCCAGGCATTGAGCGCCTCCTGTGGTCGGCCGGACTGCATTGCATCGATGGCCCGCCTTTCGAGGGTGGCCAATTCGATCGCCAGTGAAGTGGTCGTCATGGGTTCATGCGGGCCGGGTCTGGAGCCTTCCTCACGAAGGAAAACATGACTCTACAGCCCATCGGCGCCAAGGCCGAAACAATGAAAAACGGCGAGCCTGCGCTCGCCGTCCGGACAGTCAAGAACCGAACCGGTCTTAGAACTTGTACGACGCGTTCAGGAAGACCTTGCGGCCCAGCGCGTCGTATACACCCGGGAAGGTGTTGCCGTTACCCTGCCCTGTGCCCACAACGACGACAGGCGGGCTCTTGTCGAGGATGTTGTTGATGCCGAAGCCGACGCTCAGGCCCTTTGTCGCTCTCCAGCTGCCCGCCAGGTCGAGGTAGTTTTGAGCGGCCAGCGTCTTGTTGACCGGCGCGAAGGCGCCCGTCAGCAGCCGTTGGTCGGTGGATTCCTGGATCTCCACCTTGCTCAGGTAGCGCCATGTGACCGCCAAGTCGACGTCCCAAGGCGTCGTCCAGCTGGCCCGCGCCTTGTGGCGCCATTCCGGGGTCGGCGAGCCGCACTTGTTGAGGCCGTACAGGCCCACGCAGTCGTAGGTGCCCAGGCCCTTGATCTCTTCGGTGACCAGACTGGACAGCCGGGTGGCCAGCACGCTCACGCCCAGCTTGCCCATGCCACCCAAGGCCATCGCGTAGTTGAAGCCGAAGTCAAAGCCCTTGGTCGAGGTGCCACCGATGTTCTGGTTGGTGGCGGCGATCGAGGACTCGGGTAGAAGCCAGAGGGTACCGGCACGGTCACGGGTAATGAGGTTGCAGAAGGTCGGATTTCCGGTCGCCAGGCACTGACGCAGCGTCGTCTCAGGTTCGACGATGCCGATCGTGTCCTCGACCTTGATGTCGAAGTAGTCGACGCTGACGGTCATGTCCCTCATCGGCTGCAGCACGATACCGAATGTGACGCTGGTGGACGACTCGGCCTGCAGGTTCCGGTTGCCGCCCTGCAGGAAGTTGTACTGCCCGGCCGGGCTGTTCAGGTTCGTGCCGTATTGCAGCGGCGTGACGCCAGTGCGTTGGCATTGGGCCAGCGTGGCGGTAGGCGGCAATCGAGGACCCCCCGGAGTCGCCGGATCGTTGTCGCTGCAGGGGTCTGCATTCAGGTCGTACAG
>JBBQIB010000368.1:0-4255 GCA_038324515.1 Burkholderiales bacterium | reverse complement strand
CTGTTGGTGCACATAAGGAAGATTCGCCAGTCCAAGGGCCCGGTACTGGCAGATGAAGCGAGCCCTTCCGACGCAGCACTGAGGCCTGTTCATGTTTAGGCCCGCGGGTTTGGTGGTCCGTAACCTGGGAAGTATGTCGATGCGTATGTCGATGCGTATGCCAGAGCGTATGCCAGAGCGTGTGCCAGGGCACCTATCTGGGGTTCTGTCAGGGCGTCTGTTAGAGCTTCTGCTGGAGCGTCTATTGGAGCGGCTGTTAGAGCGTATGCCGGTGCACAGGTGCAAAGAGCACCGCGCGCCTTGCTATTTTGATCGGCATAGGGTTCAGGGACGCGTCAAGCTGCCTGAGCGGGAAGTTCAGCCCCTAGACTGTGATGCCAAAGCGCTTGCTGCCTTTGTCTGAAGCGGCAGTTCAAACAGTTCAAACAGAGGCGCAGTGGCTGCAGAGCGAAGTTTGTGCGCCTCTGGGGCTGTCGCTGGATGCTGGCCAGCTGGCGAAGTTGGTCGGGTTTCTCGATTTGCTGTCGAGTTGGAATCGCGCGTACAACCTGACTTCTGTGCGAGACCGCGCAGAAATGCGGGTGCAGCATTTGGCGGATTGCCTGGCAGTCGTAGGTCCGGCTCATAGAGTGTTGGGCGCTGGGGTGGCAGTCACCTCTTGCGCGATGTCCATGCCCGTGGCGGCGGCTTCCGGGGAACCCTCAGACAAGGCAAGAGCAATTCAGCGAAAGGCCCGCAATGCACATCAGCTGCTGGACCCATCGTCGGCCCAGCCGCGCCGTGTTCTCGATGTTGGAAGTGGCGGCGGCTTGCCGGGTGTCGTACTGGCGATCGCCTTCCCAAGTTGGCAGATCCACTGTGTGGATGCTGTCGCGAAGAAGACCGCATTTGTTCGTCAGGTGGCTGGGGCACTGTCACTGCCCAACCTGGTCCCGATCCATGGTCGCGTCGAGGTGGTTCAGTTGCCGCCTTGTGATCTGGTGGTGTCGCGTGCTTTTGCTGCGTTGCCCCTTTTCACGGCACTGACACGCAGGCATCTCGCGCCAGCAGGGGTTTGGGCAGCAATGAAAGCCAAGTGGCCCGAGGCGGAGATCAGGGCGTTGCCAGTCGATAAAGAAGTGTTTCACGTGGAACATCTGCAGGTACCAGGCATGGATGCAGATCGCTGCCTGATCTGGATGCGTCCGGCTGCGACATGAATCGTGCGCACCCCCAAGAGTTGGAACTCAGTTTTTAGCTGGCGTGGTGTGCGCCGGATGCCGGCCCGGGTCAGAAGTGGGTATCTCGCCTTGGACGATGACGGCCGCTACGAGGTGGTCAGCGAAGCAGGCAAACCCTGATTTTGGGTGCTTTCTCGCACGCCCAGCCTGTCAGGCAACGGTAAAACTGCGATACGCTCTGTGCTCGCCCTGAAGCTTTAGTAGTCGGTTCCGTCAAGCCCGTCACCTGAAATCTAGCCTTCGTCCGCCATGCGTCGTTGCAAATCCGTGCCATAGCTACGGCTATGGCTGTGGTTTGCGCCTGGCCTGACGAACCAACGCATCGATTTGATTTGTAACCAGTCTGACGGAACGAACCACTGGCCGTCCGCCCAACCGTCCTTCCCAAAACGGCAGCAAGAAATCCAGACATGCTCGGCATTGCCGATTACGGCGCCTTTTGCGCTGCCATCCTTGTATTTCTGGCCCTGCCTGGGCCTGGAACTTTTGCGCTGCTCACCTCCACTGCCAAGGGTGGATTCAGGGCTGGCGCGGCTGCCACCTCGGGGGTGATCCTGGGTGATCAGGTCTTGATGTGGCTGGCTGTTGCCGGCGTCGCTGCATTGTTGGCTGCCAACCCGCTGCTGTTTCAGGCGATGCAATATGCGGGCGCTGCGTACCTGGCCTGGATGGGGCTGCGCTTGTTGTTTGCAGCGGCTGGCAGCGCGGGGCCGATCAAGATTCGCCCGGGCCAATACGCACGCCAGTCCTTCCTGATCACACTGCTCAACCCCAAGGCCATCGTCTTTTATATGGCGTTTTTTCCGCTGTTCATCGATCCGGTACAACATCAAGGCATGCGTACTTTCGTGGCGATGGCTGTGACGATCGCCGTCATCACAGCCGTCTATGGTTTGCTGTTGTGTGCTTTTGCTAAAGCGGTCAGTGCCCAGGTGCGCGCACACCCAGGGCTGGCGCGTGGGCTTGAGAAATTGGCAGGCCTCTTCCTGGTTGGCTTTGGCCTTCGCCTGGGCCTGCAATGAGCGTCACTGATTCCACGCAACCGTCGCCCCGTTTGATGCGCATCTTTTGTGTCGCCAACCAGAAGGGCGGCGTCGGCAAGACCACCACCACCGTCAACCTGGCGGCTGGCCTGGCGCAGGTGGGCCAACGGGTACTGGTGGTCGACCTGGACCCGCAAGGTAACGCCACGATGGGCTCTGGCGTCAACAAGCGTGCACTCAAGCTCAGCATTTACGACGTCTTGTTGGGTTCGGCAACGGTGGCCGAGTCGGTGCAGCCCAGCCCCAAAGGCGGGTATCAGGTTCTGGGTGCCAACCGTGAGCTGGCTGGCGCCGAAGTTGAACTGGTTGAGCTGGAGCAGCGCGAAAAGCGCCTGAAGCAAGCGCTGGCCAGCGTGGCCGCCGACTACGACTTTGTGCTGATCGATTGCCCTCCCTCACTCAGCCTGCTGACCCTCAACGGCCTTTGCGCGGCTCATGGCGTGGTGGTGCCGATGCAGTGCGAGTACTTTGCGCTGGAGGGCCTGTCTGACCTGGTCAACACCATCAAACAGGTACACGCCAACCTCAACCCCGACCTGAAGATCATCGGCCTGCTGCGTGTGATGTTCGACCCCCGCATCACCCTGCAGCAGCAGGTCAGCGAACAGTTGAAAACGCACTTTGGCGACAAGGTGTTCAACACCGTCATCCCGCGCAATGTGCGGCTGGCCGAAGCGCCCAGCTACGGCCAACCCGGGGTCAACTTTGACCCGCAATCCAAAGGCGCCGTCGCTTTTGTGGAGTTTGCGCGCGAGATGGTGGCGCGCCTGGGTTGATTCGCCCTCAGACCAAACCCAGATCCTCCTGCACGCCCAGGTGCACGTTCATCGATTGCACCGCAGCACCGCTGGCGCCTTTGCCGAGGTTGTCCAGCCGTGCCATCACGACGGCCTGGTCCTCATTGGCAAACACAAAAAGGTCCACCCGGTTGCTGTCGTTGCAGGCCTGCACATCAAAGAAGCCGTCTTCCAGTGTGGCCGGGTCGCGCAGCGGCATCACGCGGATGAAAGCCTCGCCTGCGTAGTGCTTTGTGTAGGCCTGATGCAGCGCCTCAGGCGTGGTGCCCAGGGGCTTCAAATGCAACGGCACAGACACCGACAGCCCTTTGTAGAAATTGCCGACGATGGGCATGAAGATGGGTTTGACGCTCAGACGGCTGTGTACCATCATCTCTGGCACATGCTTGTGAACCAGTGTCAAAGCGTAGGCTCTTGGAGAAGTAAGCGCTGGCTCTTTGCCCGTCTCGGCGGCTGCTTGGTACTGTTCGATCATCTTCTTGCCACCACCCGAATAGCCGGTGATGGAGCTGGCGCTGAGCGCCAGATCGCCGGGCACCCGCCCGGCATCGACCAACGGCCGCATCAGCAGGATGAAGGCACTGGCATGGCAGCCCGGGTTGGCAATGCGCTTGCTGGCGCGAATGGCCTCACGCTGGCTGCGCACCAGCTCGGGCAAACCGAACACCCAGCCGGGGACCGTGCGGTGCGCCGTGCTGGCGTCGATCAGGCAGGTGTGCGGGTTGGTGATCAGCGAAGCAGCTTCGCGCGAGGCCGCGTCCGGCAGGCACAGAAAGGCCACGTCGGCCGCGTTGAGCAGACGCGCGCGCTCGGCCGTGTTCTTGCGCAGGTCTGCGCTGATGCGCAGCACTTCGATGTCCTCTCTGGCGGCCAGATACTCGTGGATACGCAACCCGGTGGTGCCTTCCTGGCCGTCGACAAAAACCTTGTAACTCATCGCCATGCTCCGTGTTGGGCCGAACTCTGATGAACCGTTGAATGGTCGATGAGCATATAGGAAGCAGCCAGGACTCACTCAACCGGCAAAGCCAGCCGCGCGCTCAGCGCAGTGCTGTTTTTCCGGCAACCGCCGCACTCGGAGACAATCCATCCCATGGTCACGAAAAAACCCAAAGGTCTGGGACTGGGTCTGGAAGCACTGCTGGGCCCCAAAGTGTTTGAGGCCGAGAGCGGTGAATCAGCGCTTCCCACCACA
>JBBQIB010000367.1:0-4263 GCA_038324515.1 Burkholderiales bacterium | reverse complement strand
GAGTTGGTGGCCGTGATCTCGCCGGCTGCCTTGCGTGGCAAGCAGGCGTTTTTGCTGGGCAACACCAGTTATCTGGGCTGGCAGGCTCTGGCCCTGATGGCGGGCGGCCTGGTGCTGCTGCTTTGGGTTTCGCTGCGTCAGGCGCGTGTGCTGGACGCGCTGACCTTGGGCGAAGACAGCGCCATCAGCCTGGGCCTGGACCTGCAACGCAAGCGGTTGCTGCTGGTGGCGCTGCTCAGCCTGGCCACCGCGCTGGCGGTGTCGCAGGCCGGGTTGGTGGCCTTTGTGGGCCTGGTCGCGCCGCACCTGGTGCGCCGCCATGCGCCTGGGCCACATGCCTGGATGCTGGGTGCCAGCGCCGCAATGGGCGCGGTGCTGCTGTTGTGGGCCGATGTGTTGTCGAGATCGTTGATGGCGCCTCAAGAGCTGCCGGTGGGCGTGGTGACGGCCGTGCTGGGCGGCTGTTATCTGTTCGTGCTGCTGCGCCGGCAGGGTTTGCGGTGAAGAACAGCCCGGCACGGCTGCGCGCCATCGATCTGCATGTCAGTCTGGGCAGCAGCGATGTCTTGCATGGCATCAGCGTGCAGGTCGAACCCGGCTGGACGGCCATCGTCGGCCCCAACGGCGCCGGTAAATCCACGCTGCTGCGCGCACTGGCCGGGTTGCAAAGCGCAACCCGTGGCCAGTTGCTGTGGGGCGACAGGCATCTCTCAAAGATGCGGCCAGGGCAGCGTGCACAGCACATCGCCTGGTTGGGCCAGGGTGCTGAAGTGACAGGCGAGTTGACGGTGCAAGAAACGGTGGCGCTGGGCTGCATCGCGCGCAGCGGCTGGCTGTCGGCGCGCGGCGGCCAGGACAGCCCTGCGGTGTCGGCTGCGATGCAACTCACGGGCTGCAGCGCCTGGGCCCAGCGGCGATTGCACGAGTTGTCGGGCGGCGAGCGCCAGCGCGCATTGCTGGCCCGCGTGCTGGCCACCGAGGCCGAGGTGCTGCTGCTGGATGAGCCCACCACTCATCTGGACGCGCCGCACCAGGTGGCCTTGGCGCGGCTGTTCAGACAACTGGCGCCGCAACGCACGCTCGTGACGGTGCTGCACGACCTGCCGATCGCCCTGCGGGCCGATCGCCTGATGGTGCTGAATCAGGGCCGGCTGGCGGCTTTGGGGCCGCCTGCTGAAGCAGCGGTGCGAGATGCGCTGCAGCGCGTGTTTGGCGGGGCCGTGCGTGTTCATCTGGACGACAGGGGTCAGGCTCAAGCGACTCTGGCGCTGGACCCCTGACAAACTCCCCAGACCTCACGCGCCACTTCAGTCGCTGAGCCAGTTCCCCTCAGCCAAGGCTACGATCAGGCGATGCAAATATCTCCGATTTCATGGCAATTGCCCAGCAGCGCGGACCTGCCCATCGTGGTCGACTCGCCGCACAGCGGCACCGACTACCCCGCCGACTTTGGCAGCGTGCTGCAAGGACTGGCTCTGAGGCAAGGCGAAGACACCTGGGTGCACGAGCTGTGGGCGGCAGCGCCACAACATGGTGCCACCTTGCTGGCGGCAAATTTCCCGCGGGCTTACATCGACCCCAACCGCGGCTTGGACGACATCGATGCTGACCTGCTCGATGCGCCGTGGCCGCAGCCTGCAGCGCCCAGTGCCAAGACTGCGCTGGGCGTTGGTTTGGTCTGGCGGCTGATGAACGGCGAGCCGATCTACGACCGCCGCTTGTCGGTGGCTGAAGTGCAAGCTCGCATCGACACCTGCTGGCAGCCGTATCACGCGGCGTTGAATTCCGCCTTGGCCACTGCAGCCGCCCGCTGGCCCTGCCGCTGGCACCTCAACGTGCATTCGATGCCCGATGACAGCTTCCGCCGCATGAAGCTGCCCGAGCGGCCAGACCGACCCCTGGCTGATTTTGTGCTTGGCGACCGCGACGGCAGCACCTGCGATGAGAACACGATGCAGCTGGTAGAAGGCGTGATCCGCAGCGCAGGCTACAGCGTGGTGCGCAACGACCCGTTCAAGGGCGTTGAGATCATCCGAGCTTCGGGCGATCCATCGCGGCAGTGGTATGCGATGCAGATCGAAGTCAAACGCTCTTTGTACATGGATGAGCAACTGCAAAAGAACGCTGGTTTCGAGCGGCTGCAGCGCACGGTCAACGAAATGCTGGCAGCCTTGGCGACGCACGCTCGACAAGTGCTTGCCAGGTTTTGAACCCGTTGTCCCGGCTACAACTCGGCAATAGCCCGGCAACACCCCGGTAAGAGCACGGTAAGTGCACGGTAAGTGCACGGTAAGAGCGCGGTAAGAGCGCGGCTGGGCATGCGGCCGTACAAACAGGCAACCTTCACTTCAGAATTTGGCCAGGCCGTTGGGCTCGGCCTGCGTTGCACTGACGGGTTCCACGCGCTTGCCATTGACAAACACCTGCCCTTGCACCACCTCGATCAGCATCTGGCCGAATCGGCTGTCCCAGACATACTGGATCACACCCTCGGTGTCGTGGTTCAGCGCCGCCTGAGTCAGCATGATTTCTCGCCTACAGCCAGATCCACACCCGACGCAGCCATTCCGGAATGCGAGTAGGGGCAGGCCGGTAGAACTGACGGTAGGCATGGCGGAAGGCTTGCTTTGGCGGGTGGTTCATCGCGTGATACTCCTGAAAAGGAGTACTGTATATCCATACAGTTATCCTCGCAAGCTCTGGCGAAATCCAACACGATCACCCCTGACAATTCAGTCAACCACCCTTCGGAGCCCATGAAAACGATTGAGCGCTTGAGCGACAGCCAAAGACGCCACAGCCTGGCAGCCGTGATCCTGCACATGATGGGCGTGGGTTTGACGCTGGGTTTGGCTTTTCCGCTGACCTCTCTGACGCTGCAAGGCTGGGGTGCCAGCGAGTGGGTCATCGGGGTGGCGGGGGCAATGTCACCCTTGGCGGTGCTGCTGCTGATGCCGGTGTTGCCCAGGCTGGCCAGCCGCCTGGGCGCCATTCGTGCCATGCTGATCGGCTGCGCTTTGGCCGCTTCAGCACTGCTGGCGATGTATTGGCTACCTTCGGTACCGGCCTGGATTGCCGCTCGCTTCGTGCTCGGGGCAGGGCTGGCCTTGCCGTGGTTGGTGGGTGATGTCTGGATCAACACGGTGGCTGAGGAGCGCAGTCGCGGCAAGGTCATCGCTGCTTATGCCGCCAGCTTCTTCGCAGGCTTTGCCGCGGGGCCGCTGCTGCTGGACTGGATCGGTATCGGCGGCCTGGCGCCGCACCTGGCCGGCGTTGCAGCCCTGGCCTTGGCGGTGCTGCCGCTGGCCTGGGTGCGGCACTTGGCACCGGCCATTGAGCTGGACGCCGCCAGTGGCT
The DNA here is from genome assembly GCA_038324515.1 of Burkholderiales bacterium. Lineage (GTDB taxonomy): Bacteria > Pseudomonadota > Gammaproteobacteria > Burkholderiales > Burkholderiaceae_C > Rubrivivax. The sequence continues at coordinate 906 of JBBQIB010000367.1, read as the reverse complement.
TGTTCGCTGCGGTCAAGGCCGTGCCGGTGGCGGCCACCGGTGCCTTTCTGTCGGGTTTCACCGAGGGCGTGGCCTTCACGCTGGCGCCGGTGTGGGGGCTGGAGATCGGCTACTCGCCAGCGCTGGCACTGCGGCTGTTGTCGGTGTTCATCGTCGGCGGCATCGTGTTGCAGGTGCTCAGTGGCGCGGTGGCCGACAAGTGGGATCGCCAGCGCCTGTTGGTCGTTGCAGGGGCAGGGCTGACGCTGATATGCATCTGGTTGTACCTGGCCCCTGGAGTGGCCGACTTCACGCTGAGTTTTGCTGCCGGCGGCTTGGTTCTGGCCCTGTACAGCCTGTCGCTGACGCTGCTGGGCCAGAGCTTCAGGCCCAGCCAGCTGGCCATGGCCAGCGCGGCATTCCTGATCCTGTATCAGCTGGGCTCGATGGCCGGGCCGGTGTTGGCCGGCCTGCTGATGGAAGAGCTGGGCGCCAGCGGCTATCTGCTGGCCCTGGGTCTGGCAGGTGCTTTGATGGCTGCGGTGGCCGCCGTCAACAAGCCCAAGCTGCAACCAGCCGTATGAAAGAGCCAACGGGCCTGCTGGTGTTGCACGGCAACCGGCTGGAATTGCTGGCCGAAGCGGTGTTCGCCTGGCTGGCCGCCCACCCGCTGGCGGCGTTGGAGCCAGAAACGGTGCTGGTGCAAAGCAACGGCATGGCCGAGCGGCTGAAGATGGAGCTGGCCAGCGCCCACGGCATCTGCGCTGCCATGCGCATCGAGCTGCCGGCGCGGTTCATCTGGCGCGCCTACCGCGCCGTGCTGGGCCGCAGCGCGGTGCCCGCTGCCTCGGCGCTGGACAAACTGCCTTTGACCTGGCGGCTGATGCGCCGGCTGCCGCACCTGGCCGACCAGCCTGGCTTCGAGCC
>JBBQIB010000366.1:0-4299 GCA_038324515.1 Burkholderiales bacterium | reverse complement strand
GCACTGCGTAAGGTTGGGGCTGGCAAGTCAACATGAAGGCGATTGAGCCCGGAATCCAGTGCTGAGCGAGGCCGGTTACCGCGCGGGTACGATGAAGTGGTCTTCTAAAAGTGAGGCCGCCATGGACTGGAAGCAGCACATCACGACCGATCCAAGCATCCTGCACGGAGTCAGCCGCTTTACTGGCACGCGGATCCCCGTGACTGTCGTGCTTGACAATCTCGCGGACGGCGCCACGCCTGCAGACATCCTGCGCCAATACCCAGGCCTGCGGCCGGAACATTTACAGGCAGCGCTCTGCTACGCATCAGAACTGGCACGCGAGCGCATCGTCACCTTGCCTGCGTGAGCCACCGTTGAAGTTCAAGCTCGATGACTTGCCTGAACTCGTTCGCGTGCCATCTTGCCCAGCTTCACTCCCGACCCCGAGCAGCCCTGCCACTAGACTTCGGGGCCGTGTCGAACCAGATTGAAATCTGGTCGATGACCTGCTTAGCCATCGGGCGTCGGTCCCCCGAGAGGCATTCGAATGAACGCATGCTGAATGTCTACTTCACGATCGACGTCGAGATCTGGTGCGACGGCTGGTCCGAAATCGACCGCAAGTTCCCCGATGCCTTCCGCCGCTACATCTATGGGGCCAGCGGCAGCCATGGCCTGCCCGAGCAGTTGCGGATGCTGGGCGACCACGGCCTGAAGTCCGTGTGCTTCGTCGAGGCCTTGTTCGCAGGCCGTTTCGGCCTCGAGCCGCTGGCCGAGGTGGTGGGCCTGATCGAAGGTGCAGGCCACGAAGCCCAGTTGCACCTGCACACCGAGTGGGTCGACGAGGCACGCCAGCCAATGCTGCCTGGCACCAAGGGCAAGCGCCAGCACCTGCGCTACTTCGATGTGGACGAGCAATCGCAACTGCTGCAGATCGGCATCGACTGGCTGCAGCAGGCCGGCGCGCCGCGCCCGCTGGGCTTCCGTGCCGGCAGCTTCGCCTTCAACAAAGACACGCTGACGGCGCTGGAGCGCAATGGCATCTTCATCGACAGCAGCTACAACGCCAGCACCCTCGGCCCCGGAAGTGGTGTCTGCCAGGGCGAACTGCTCACACGGCCGCGCCGCATCGGTGCGGTGCTTGAACTACCGATGACGGTCTACGCTGACGGGCGCGGGCTTCGCCACGTGCAGCTGACAGCCTGCTCGTGGCCTGAGATCGAGCACCTTCTGTGGCAGGCCTTGGAGACTGAGCAGTCCGACTTCGTCATCCTGTCGCACAGCTTCGATTTGCTGACTCCGGGCCAGAAGGCGGTGGACCCGGTCGTGCACAGGCGCCTGCAGCGCCTGTGCACTTTCCTCGACCGCCACCGCGACAGCTTCTGCGTCCGCGGTTTGCGCGACGGCTTGGCCGAGCCCGCTGCTGTGATCGCTGGTCAGGAACCGCCGGCCAGCCTGCATTCGCCGCTCTGGCGCACCGGCTTGCGCATGGCCGAACAAGCCTGGCGACGCAGCTACGCATGAGCACCCTGCGCAACGTGGAATTTCGCTTCCAGCTCAGCGACTGGACGCTTTTCAGCATCCGCCGCCCGCTGCTCGCCCGCGCCTACAGCCTCGACGATGCCGCCGCAGCGGCTGCAGCAGGCCACGAAGCTGCGCCCGCGCTGCCGCCGGGCTGCATGGGCTTGATGCTGCGATCGGTTCCAGTGGCCGACGCCCGAGTTCACATCGGCATGGACGGCTCAGTCAAGCCGCCGCTGCTGCGTTATGTGATGCAGTGCTTTCCCCGCTACTACATCGACATGGCGCAGGGCTTCGACGACTACAGGAAGAAGTTTTCCAGCAAGACGCGCGCCACGCTGACCCGCAAGACCAAGAAATTCGCCGATTTGGGCGATGGCCAGATTCGCTGGGAACGCATCACCCGCGCTGAAGATCTCGACCGCTTCTGGGCGCTGGCCCGGCAAGTCTCAGTCAAGACCTACCAAGAGCGGCTGCTCGACGCCGGGCTGCCCGTCGACCCCGGTTTCATCGCCGAGGCAAAACGCCAGGCAGATGCCGATTGCCTGCGCGCCTTCCTGCTGTTCGACGGCGACCGGCCGGTCTCGTATCTTTACTGCCCCGTGCAGGACGGCATCGTCATCTATGCCTACCTCGGCTACGACCCCGACTACCTGCGCCTTTCGGTCGGCACCGTGCTGCAGTGGCTGGCAGTGGAAAGCCTGTTCGCAGAGCAGCGTTTTCGCTACTTCGACTTCACCGAGGGCGAGTCGGAGCACAAGCGCTTGTTCTCGACTGGCCACCTGGACTGCGCCAACGTGGCCCTGTTGCGGCCCACGCTGGCCAACCGCCTGCTGGTGCACAGCCACTTGCGCTTCGGCCGTGCTGTCGAGGCACTGGGCAACTGGCTAGAAGCCCACGACCTGAAGAAGCGCATCAGGTCGTGGCTGCGGTTTGGTCGCGGTGCATCGGCATGATGCGCTGGCTGAAGCGCCTTGCGCGGCTGCTGTTCGGTGACTACGCCATCTACCAAATCTGGCAGCTTGACAGCTTGCCGCAGCGCCCGCTGCCTGCAGCGATGTCGGTCCGGCGGCTGGTGCGCGACGACCTGGCCGCACCGGGCGTCGATCCAATGCTGGGCGAGGCCGGTTGGTACTTCGGAGATGAGGCCGATGGCTTCGGCTGCTTCAAGAACGGGCAGCTCGCGGCTGTGGCCTTCTACTGGCACGGTAGGCGCTATGCGCAAAGGCACAGCTGGCCGATCGAGGGTGGCGCCGCCAAACTGGTTCACATTGCCACGGCGCCGGCGCTGCGTGGTGGTGGCGTGGCGGCGGCGCTGATCGGTGCTTCGGCGCAGGAAATGACCGCCAAGGGCTACACGACCCTTTACGCGCGCATTTGGCATTCCAACGGCCCGTCGCAGTCAGCATTTGCGCGCGCGGGCTGGCGCAGGGTCGGCTGGCTGCTGCAGGTCAATCCCTTGCGCCGACGCCAGCCCTGGAACCTGAAGCTAAGGCGCTGACACGACCTGCTTCCCAGTAGCTCTGATTTCCGTGGCACATCATGTCCTCCAGTACTCTCATCACTGTTGACCCTGACATCCAAAGTGGCGCGACTGTGTTCTCTGGAATGCGGGTGCCAGTCCAGAACCTCTTTGACTATCTGGAGGAAGGTGACTCACTCGATGTTTTTCTGAAGCAGTTCCCATCTGTCAGTCGTGAGCGCTTTCTGATGAAGCTAGCCCATCGCCAAAGACCGCGCAGTTGACGACCATCAATCTTTTGCTGGCCTAGCGCTCCGCGCACGCCCCGCCGCTGGCGTGGCAGATGTCATGCCACCCCGTCTTCAGCAGCGGCTTTGGGGCCGGCAACGGCAGCGTCCTCGCCTACCATGCCGGCTTCGCCCAGCTTGCCTGGGCCAAACCCTGACGGCGGAAGCAAACCACCCACCCATGTGCGGCATCACCGGCATCTTCGACCTGCGCGCGGCCCGCGAGGTTTCTCGCCCCGTGCTGCAGTGCATGAACGACAGCCAGTTGCACCGTGGGCCCGACGAAGGCAGCCTGCACATCGAGCCGGGCCTGGGCTTCGGCCACCGGCGCTTGTCCATCATCGACATCGCCACCGGCCAGCAGCCGCTGTTCAGCGCTGACGGCTCTGTGGTCATCGTCTTCAACGGCGAGATCTACAACTACCAGGAACTCATCCCCGAACTGCAGGCCCTGGGCCATGTGTTCCGCACCAAGAGCGACACCGAAGTCATCGTCAACGCCTGGCTGGCCTGGGGCGAAGACTGCGTGCTGCGGCTGCGCGGCATGTTCGCCTTCGCGCTGTGGGACCGCAATCGCCAGACCTTCTTCATGGCCCGCGACCGCCTGGGCGTGAAACCCATGTACTACGCGCTGCTGGACGACGGCTGGCTGCTGTTCGGCAGTGAACTGAAAAGCCTGCTGGCCTACACCGGCGCGCCCGGTTCCGCGGGCGGCCAGGGCGGCTTGAAACGCGACATCGACCCGCTGGCCGTGGAAGAGTATTTCGCGCTGGGCTACGTGGCCGAGCCGCGCACCATCTTCAAGCAGGCGCTGAAACTGTCGCCGGGCCACAAGCTGAGCATCCGCCGCGGCCAGCCGGTGCCGCAGCCGCGTGAATACTGGCAACTGCGCTTCACGCTCGACAACCCCATCAGCGCTGAAGACGCCTGCATTGAGCTGCGCGCGCGGCTGGACGAATCGGTGCGCCTGCGCATGATTGCCGAAGTGCCGCTGGGTGCCTTCCTGTCTGGCGGTGTCGACAGCAGCGCCGTGGTGGCCAGCATGGC
>JBBQIB010000365.1:0-4310 GCA_038324515.1 Burkholderiales bacterium | reverse complement strand
GAATCGCCGATGATTCCCAAGCACATTTTCGGCACCGGCGACATCACGCGCCACCCCAACGCCAACATTCCCATTGGCACCGGCCCCTACAAGTTCGTGGAATGGCAGAGGGGCCAGTTCATGCGCTTCGACCGCAACCCCGAGTACCGCAAGGCCGGCTTGCCGCACCTCGACCGCATCGTCGCCCGCTTCATCGCCGACGGCGGCACGCGCGCCGCTGTGCTCGAGACCCAGGAGGCGCACATCGCTGGATTCAACGCGGTGCCGCCGGTGGACGTGAAGCGCCTGCAGGCGCTGCCCCACATCGCCGTGACGCAGAAGGGCTACGAGATGCAGGCGCCCATCGTGCAGCTCGACTTCAATACCACCAGGCCCCCGTTCGACGACGTCAAGGTGCGCCAGGCCGTGGCCTATGCCATCGATCGCAAGTTCGTCATCGACAACATCTGGTTCGGCTTCGGACGCCCTGCCACCGGGCCCATCAACTCCAACTTCAAGGCCAACGGCCTGTTCACGGCGGACGTCAAGAACTACAACGTCGCCAACGGCGTCGAGCTGGCCAACAAGTTGCTCGACGAGGCAGGCAAGCCTCGCGGCAGCGACGGTACGCGTTTCGAGATCGTGCACGACGTCACCCCGTACGGCGAAGAATGGCGGCGCTTTGGCGAGTACACGGCGCAGCAACTCGGCAAAGTCGGCATCAAGGTCACGCTGCGTTATGAAGACGTACCGAGCTGGTTGCGCCGCATCTACACGAACTACGATTTCCAGCTCACCAGCAACTGGATCCAGACGCTGGCCGACCCGGTGATCGGCGTGCACCGCCTGTATCACTCGGCCTCGATCAAGCCGGGCACCGTGTTCGTCAACAGCTCCCGCTGGAGCACGCCTGAAACCGACGACCTGATGAACCGGGCCGCCGTCGAAGGCGATGCCGCCAAGCGTGCAGCGCTGTATCACGACTTCCAGAAGCGCGTGGTCGAAGCATCGCCGCTGGTGTTCGTGCACGAGCTCGAATTCATCACCGTGCACAACAAGAAGTTGAACAACTTCCCGCTCAGCCCACTGGGCTTGTACTCGTCGTTCGACCAGGTCTGGCTGAGCAAGTAAGCCCCGCCGATCGACGGCATGGCCTGGAACCAAAGCGCTGCCTACGCGTTGCGCCGCCTGCTGCAGGCGGTGCCGACGGTGCTGGTGATCGTCGCCCTGAACTTCCTGCTGCTGAAGCTGGCGCCGGGTGACGCCGCCGATGTGCTGGCTGGCGAGGCCGGCTCGGCCACACCCGAGTTCATGGCCCAGCTGCGCGAGAAGTTCGGCCTGGACCAGCCGTTGGGCGTGCAGCTGCTGCTGTACATGAAGCAGATCGTCACCTTCGACCTGGGCTATTCCTTCCGCCACAGCATGCCGGTGGCCGAGTTGATCCTGTCGCGCCTGGGCCCGACCCTGCTGCTGATGGTGACGGTGTTCGGGTTGGCGGTGGGCGCAGGCGCGCTGCTGGGCAGCCTCGCGGCCCGCAACCTGAACCGTTGGCAGGACAACATGATCTCGATGCTCACCGTGCTGGCGTATGCGACGCCGGTGTTCTGGGCCGGGCTGATGCTGATCGTGCTGTTCTCGATCAAGCTGGGCTGGTTTCCCACCAGCGGCATGCAGCAGGTGGCGGCCTTCCACGAGGGTTTTGCCAAGGTGCGCGACATCGCGCACCACCTGGTGCTGCCCGCGTTCACGTTGACGATGTTCTACATGGCGCTCTACACCCGGCTGATGCGTGCCTCGGTGCTGGAGCAGTCGTCGATGGACTACGTGGTCACCGCGCGCGCCAAGGGCCTGACCGAGCGCCAGATCGCGCGTCGGCATGTCTTCCGCAACGCGCTGCTGCCGGTGGTCACGATGGCCGGCGTGCAGGCTGGTGCGATGCTGGGTGGCGCGGTGGTGGTCGAGACGGTATTCGCCTGGCCGGGCCTGGGCTTGCTGGCTTATGAATCGCTGTTTGCGCGCGACCTGAATCTGCTGCTGGGCATCTTCTTCGTGTCGACCTGCCTGGTAGTGATCGTCAACCTGATCGTGGACCTGGCTTACTCCTTCCTCGACCCGCGCATCGAACTGCGCTGAACCCACGGTGCCACGCCCATGCAGGCCGGTCTGTCCCGATTTTTCCGTCACAAACCCGCCGTCCTCGGTCTGCTGCTGTTGCTGACCGTGCTGCTGGCGGCAGCGCTGGCTGGCGTCGTCTACCCGGCCGATCCCTTTGCGATGGTGGGCAAGCCTTTCCAGCCACCTTTTGGCGAACACCTGCTGGGGACCGATCAGCTTGGGCGGGATCTCGCTGCCGGGGTGCTGCACGGCGCGCGCACGACGTTGCTGGTGGGCGTGGTGGCCACGGTCATCGCCATCGTCGTGGGCGTGGCGATCGGCGGCCTGGCGGGTTACTTCGGCGGCCGGCTGGACAGCCTTTTGATGCGCTTCACCGAGTTGTTCCAGACCATCCCGTTCTTCTTGTTCGCGATCCTGCTGGTGGCCGTGCTCGGCGCCTCGATCGGCAGCGTGATCTTCGCCATCTCGCTGGTGTCGTGGCCACCGATGGCGCGCCTGGTGCGCGGCGAGTTCATGTCGATGCGCAACCGCGAGTTCATCCAGGCCTGCGTGTCGATGGGCATGGGGCATGCGCGCATCGTCTTCGTGCACATTCTGCCCAACACCTTGTCGTCCATCATCGTCACCGGCTCGCTGATGGTGGCCACGGCCATCCTGATCGAATCGGGCTTGTCGTTCCTGGGCCTGTCGGACGCCAACACCATGAGCTGGGGCTTCATCATCGGCTCTGGCCGCAGCGTGCTGCGCACCGCGTGGTGGGTGTGCGCGATGCCGGGCATGGCCATCCTGTTGACGGTGATGGCCATCAACCTCGTCGGCGACGGCCTGAACGACGCGCTCAATCCGCGTCTGCGTTCGCAATGAGCGCGCCGGGCCGCTCCCAAACGCTCATGCCGCAGCGCGCAGCGCGCAGGCTCGTCAAGTGAGCGCGCCGGGCCGCTCCCAAGCGTTCATGCTGAAGCGCGCAGCGCGCAAGGTCGTCAAATGAGCGCGCCGGTGCATCCTGTGGCCGACAATGGCCCGCTGCTGCGCATCGAGGGTCTGAGCATCAGCCTGCCCGCCCAGGCCGACCGGCGCCATGCTGTGGAAGATGTCAGCCTGGCGTTGGCGCGCAATGAAATCCTGTGCGTCGTCGGCGAGTCGGGGTCGGGCAAGTCGGTGATGTCTCGTGCGGTGCTGGGCCTCTTTCCTTCGCGGCATGTGCAGCCCAGCGCAGGCCGCATCGTCTTCGAAGGGCAGGACCTGCTGCAAGCCTCGCCCCAGCACTTGCGGGCGCTGCGGGGCAACCGCATCGCGATGATCTTCCAGGAACCGATGACTGCGCTGAACCCGGTGCTGCGCATCGGTGCACAGATCGACGAAGTGCTGGAAGTGCATCAAACGTCGCGCCCAGCCGGTGCCTCAGCGGCGCGGCGCGAGCGTGTGCTGGCGATGCTGGCGGCTGTGAACCTGCCCGACCCCGCAAGCATTCTGGCGGCCTACCCGCACCAGCTCTCGGGCGGCCAGCGGCAGCGCGCCATGATCGCGATGGCCCTGGTGCTCGAGCCCGACATCCTGATCGCCGACGAGCCGACCACCGCACTCGACGTCACCACGCAAGCGCAAATCCTGCAGCTCATCCGCGACATGCAGCGCAAGCAGGGCATGGGCGTGATCTTCGTCACCCACGACTTCGGCGTGGTGGCCGAGATCGCCGACCGCATTGCCGTGATGCAGCACGGCCGGCTGGTCGAGCAAGGGCTGGCCGACGAGGTGCTGCGCCGACCCCAGGCCGACTACACGCGCTCGCTGCTGGCCGCCGTGCCCAGCCTGACGCCGCGCGCCCGCCGCGACTTCAGCGCGGCGCCGGTGGTGCTCGGAGTCAAGCGTCTGAGCAAGACCTTCCGCTCGGGTGGCGGCCTGTTCGGCGGGCCGGCCCGGCACGTCGATGCGCTGGTCTCGGTCAGCTTCGACATCCGCCGCGGCGAGACCGTCGGCGTGGTCGGTGAATCGGGCTCGGGCAAATCGACCGTGGCGCGCTGCATCACGCGGTTGCTCGAAGCCGACAGCGGCGAGATCTGCGTCGACGGCGTCGATATCGCCCGCCTCAGCGCGCGCGAACTGCGCCCCGTGCGCAAGAGGCTGCAGATGGTGTTCCAGGACCCGTTCGGCTCGCTCAACCCGCGCCGTACCGTCGGGCAGCTCATCTCCGAGGGGCCGATCGTGCATGGCCTGGC
>JBBQIB010000364.1:0-4347 GCA_038324515.1 Burkholderiales bacterium | reverse complement strand
TTCGACGCCGGCAACGCGTGAAGGCCTGATCACTCACGCTCGATGACGCCCTTGTCGGGCTGCGGATCATCCGCCAGCAGCAGTTGAGGTTTTTTGACCTGCTTCACCAGAAACGGAACCACGGCCAGAATCATCAGAGCCAGCGCGGTGGCCAACACCGCCGTCAGTTCCTGCCCAAGCCCCGCGGCAACACCCACGGCAGCCGTCAGCCAAAGTCCGGCCGCCGTCGTCAGGCCTTTGGCATCGCTGAAGTGGTTATTTTTAAGAATGGTGCCCGCGCAAAGAATGCCCACGCCTGCCGTAACCCCTTGGATCACACGGCTGAGGTCTTCGTTGCCCATGCCGATCTGCTGCGAGACCAGCACAAACATTGCCGTGCCCATGGCTACCAGCATGTGCGTACGCACGCCAGCAGCTTTCCCGACGTGCTCTCTCTGCCAGCCCAGCAGGCCGCCAAGCAACGCGGCCATTGTCAGTCGAAGCACGACGCGCGTGGTCTGCGCCACATCAGGCAGGTCGGAAAATTCGGTGGCGAGGGTGTTTGCAATCTGCTGCCATAAGCTGGTGTTCATTCGCCGCTCCTGGGTTGTGTGGACAGCGGCGCAGGCGTTGGCTGTGTTCGAGTGCCTGCACGCCATGGGTCAGGCGTTGTGGGCCATCGTACGGGCCGCAGATACAGGCCCGACGCGAGCAGCTGGTGCCCGATCGCGCAAGACGGGGTTTGATCCCGACGAGCCGTTCTGATTGGGCAGATCCACCACCGGCGCAGGCGACCAAATACACATCGCAGCCGCCACCAGCAACAGGGGCCCACTCGGGGCCCTGACTACTTCGACAGCTCAACTCATCTCGCCTGCCCGGCATCCACGAAAAACCGCCACCTCGCCAGCGTATAAAGACGGTTATGTGCGAGCGCTGACAGCGTACGGTGTTACTTCCCGTCGCGATCCGAATCCCCAGGCGTGGCGCGTTCGGCGGCATCGCTCACACGCTGCCACGCGTCTCGCGACGCATGCTTGGCCCGGCCCCAGTCGAGACTGGAGTTTCCGCGCTTGTCGTGCCAGTCTCGCTCCAGATCCGGTTCGACTTCTTGAAAGCTGCGGCCCGGGTATCGAGAGAAAGCGTCGACGCCATAACCGAAGGCGGGACCATATTCGGTATAAGTTGCCCCCCTCGCATAGGGACGGCTTGAGTAGTTGTCCTGCCAGTAGGCATTTTCAGCGGCAGGGTCGACGGCAGCGGCGATGCCCTTGCCTGCCAATGCGCCAGCCACGGCGCCCGCGACTGCCCCAACGGCGGCGCCGACCGGACCCGTCATACCCCCCAATGCCGCGCCTGCAGCCGCCCCGCCGGCCACACCGCCGGCTACACCGCCTACTACGGCACCGGCGCCGGTTCCCACGGGATGGCCCGTATCGGTTCGCGAGATGTTTGCCTTGTCACGTTCGTTCATGCTATCTCCAGGTTGACTGCATGATTGCCGAGCCAACCTTCCGGGTGGGCTCATAGCGCTGCAGTACATACAAGCGTACGCAGGATCGAAGAGACCCTGGTCAGCCAGCGCGAGGTTGTGGGATAGGAAATCCATCCCTTCAGCGGTAGGCGAATTCCTATGGACGCCGTGAATCCCCAGCTTGGCGGGAACGCGTTGGGCGTCGAGCCGCGCGAACGCGTCGGCGGCGGTTTCGCACCTGCACTCTGCCTGAGAACGACGGCCCCAGGGATGGCGCCAACACGGTCGTTGAGGCGTATTCAGGAAGCCGGCACAATCTGGGCAAGGTGCATTCGTCGCCTCGCCACGCGTTACCGCTCCGATGGCCCGGTGAATGAACTCCGGCTTCGTAACCACCGGGCGGGAACAACAAACGGGTCGCTGTGGTGCAGGCCCAGGCTGCGGGTTACCGAATTGGTGAACTGCCAAATCGGCAACCTCCCACGGGTGCGAACTGGCGTGGGCGCCGATGAAGTTGAGGTGCCAGCCCACTGCGGGAGTGGCGTAATGGCGGCTCAGTGCCTCATCGTCGTCAGCATGGAAAAAAAGGGGGGGGTAAACCGCAAAGCACGCAAAGCACGCAGATGTCAACGCTTCAGGACTTCGCGGGCACTGCCTGGGTCGCGCCGTCGCCTGCTGCCGCTGCGCCCAGTTGCAGCAGCTCCATCACGTCTTCTTCGAACATCTCGCCCGCCGCCACCTGCAGCAGACGGCCTTGGCGATCCACCGTCACGGTCAGCGGAATCATCTTGCGGTCGGTGAGCGCTTGCCCCAAGGCTTCAGCGTCCATCGTGATCGGAAAGCTGTAGCCCTGCTGTTGGGCGTATTGCTGCACGCGAGCCGGGTCGCGGTCACGCGCCACCGTCAGAATGCTGAGGGCGCGGCCCTGGATGGCGCGCTGCAGCTTCTGTACATGCTGGTTGTGGCGCCTGCAAAAGGGGCAGGTGGTGGACCAGAAGACCACCACCACCGCACGGCCGGCCGCCTGTGCCGGCCCGAAGCTGCCGCCGCCCAACAGTGCGACCTGTGGCCAACGCACGATTTGGCCGGGCTGGGCGGGCGCAGCCCGAGCGGGCGAATGCGGCCAGGCGGACAGGGCCATCAGCCCTGATGCGGTGGCGAGCCAGTCACGGCGGCGCCAACGGCGCTGGGCTTGGGCTTGGGTGGATTGGGCTTGTTGATCGATCATGGTCAGGGGCTCCAGAACAACAGCAGCGTCATCATCGCGCCAGCTGCTCCATCAGCAAATAGGTGTTGAAGGCGTTGATGCGGTTGGCGGCCTTGAACAGCGGCAGGTGCTCAAAGCGCGACCAATCGGCCTGCGCATAGGCTTCTTCGAAAGGTTCGAGCTTGCGCGCTGCTTCAGCCATCGTGTGGCGCAGGTGGACCAGGTAATCGCGGGTCAAAGCCAGGTCGGCGGCAGCGTCGGTGGAGGCGGGCCCATGGCCCGGCAACAAGGTCCGAACACCCAACGCCAGCAACCGGTTCAGCGCCTCGATCCAGCGGCCACTGTCGGCCTGGCCCACAAAGGGGATGCGGCCACGAAACACCAGATCACCAGCGATCAGCGCTTGCCATTGCGGCAGCACCACCGTCAAATCTTCGGGCGTATGGGCCGGACCGGCTGGCTGCAGCAGCATCTGCACGCCCCCCAGGGTCAGTGTTTGGGGGCCGTCGATCCAGTGGTCGGCCGGCACCAACCGGGTCTGGGCATCGATCCACGGCGCAAGCTCTTCGCGGCTGGCCTGCAGGCGCAGCCGGGCAGCGTCGCTGTGCAGATAGGCCAGAGCCGCACGGTGCGCGGTGATCGGCACCCCCATGTCCTGAAAGACCTGCAGACCGTAGATGTGGTCGGCGTGGTAGTGAGTGACGATCAGGTGCTTGATCGGCAGCGGTGTGATTTGCGCGATCGCTTCAACCAAAGCCCGCGCCAGGGCGGGAGAGCCCAGCGCATCGACCACCACCACGCCTTCAGGCGTGACGATGAAGGCTGCATTGCTGATGAAGTTGGCATTGGCTGCAGTGCCCAGCGCCGACGCGCCCTGCACCAGCCACAGGCCCGGCAGCACCTCGGCAGGCTTGAAAAATGGCAGGGGCGGAGAGCGCGGCAGGGGCGGCAAGGCCGTTTGCGCAGCCAGCGGGGCAGCGATCGCCAGCCAGGCCATGCACAGAATTGCCCGCCAGCCACGGCGCCGCCACTTCAGCCGCCACTTCAGCCGGCTTAACAGCCGGGCCGGCGCAACGGCCGGCGCGCCCGCCGCCCGGCTGTGCAGCCAGTCTCGTGCTGGGGTCTGCCCCAGTCTGAAATTCATCGCATCGACCTTATATTCGTTTGCGTTGATATTAGACCTGCCAGACAGGCTCGGCAAGCCCGCAGCCAGCCGCGCTTAAGATGTTGAGCAGCCTGATGACCCGCATGTCGAGCTTTTGCCGAGCAGATCACCCACCAGGAGTATGTAGATGCCCACCCCGATCCAGAGCTTCAGATCGCCAAACCACAGTGCGCAGAGCCACACGTTCTCTGCTCTCATGCCGTGCCGGGGGTGGGGCCGCGTCGCCAGCCGCCGGGCAGCGCCTTGGCTGCTGGTTGGCATGGGCTTGATCGGCTCTGCAGCCATGGCCCAGGACAACACCCTGGCACGCAACCTGGCAGCGACCTGCTCCAACTGCCATGGCACCAACGGCGTGGCACGCGGCGACATGAAAACACTGGCTGGCGTGTCTGCCGACAAGATCATCGCCATGGTGGCCGACTACAAGAGCGGGGCTCAGCCGGCCACCATCATGCACCAGATCTCGAAGGGTTACACCGATGAGCAGATCCGGCTGATCGCGGCGTACTTTGCGTCCAAACC
>JBBQIB010000363.1:0-4350 GCA_038324515.1 Burkholderiales bacterium | reverse complement strand
CATCAGCGCGGTGGTGGCCTTGCTGCGGTTCGACAGCCGCTGGTCGGGCTGGCGCTGGCGGTCGGCCAGTTGCTTGCCGAAACTCTTGATGCAAACCGGCCGCGCCGCATCCGTGGCCGGGAACACCCATGGCGACAGCTTGCCGGCCTCGGCAGGTTTGACCGAGTCCGTCTGTACTTCTCGAAGTTCTCGCAACTTCTTGAACTGCTCGATGGCGAAGGCCGACAAATGGATCGTGTGGTCACGCTGGTTCTTGGTGGTCGGCAAGTACCAGGTGCAGGCCTCCAGATCGACCAGGCCCAACTTCACGTCTTCGGCGTCGGCCAGGCTCACCATCCCGTCCAGGCGGACTTTCCGCGCCTGCGGTTCGGCCGGCAGGGCATCGGCCCACATCGCGCCCATGAGTTCGCCAACGCGAACGCCTGTGGCCACGGTCAGCCAGATTGCGCAGACACTCCGCGGCCCCAGATTGGCTTGGGGCAGGGCGCCCATGAGTTGCCTGATTTCTTCTTCGGCCAGCACTCGCTCGCGCTCTACGTCCTTGCCGCCCACCTTGGACTTCTTCGTGGTGGCCAGCGGATTGATGGCGATCAGTTCGCGTTCCAGCGCGAAGTCCAGCATCTGCTTCAGGTCGGCCAGCAGGACATTTGCGGTGCGGGCCTTGCCGCCGGCAATCTGCGCGTCCAACAGCGCCAGCAGGTCGGCCTTGCGGATGTCTTCCAGCACCCGTTCGCCGATGGCTGGGAAGACATGTCGGGTGAACTGCTCCAGCACGTACTGCCCGCCGTCCTTGCGGCCGATGCGCTTGCCATCAGCCCGGACCAGGGGCTGCAGTTCGGTGGCGCGCCACTGGTCGAACACCTGCCGCACCGTCTTGCGCCGCAGCTTTTCCGCCTCGGCGGCAGCGGAGTCGGCCTCAAGCTGGCGCTGTTCGTGGGCGACGCGCTGCCGTTCGGTTTGGGCGGCCTGCAGTTCATCCTGCCGCTTCTGTTCCGCCCGCAGCACGGGGTCAATGCCATCGGCTACCTGGGCTCGCAGCTGGCCCGCGCGCCGCTTGGCCTCTTCCAGCGATGCGTCCGGGAACCCGATCACGCCGTGGTGGTCGTCGGCCCACAGTTGCGTCCGAACCTGCTTGCCAGACACCGGACTCTTGAACCGGAACACCCAAAAGGCTCCACTGTCGATGCAGCGCAGGTACAGGCCCTTGCCTGCGCGCAGCTCTCCGCCCGGCTTGGCCTTGCGGGCCCACACCAGCACCTCACGGTGGGTGATGCCGATGTCGTGGCGCGTGCCTGCTTCGATGCCCATGAATGCCCCTGAGTTGCCAACTTGCCGACCTTCTGGCAATTTTCTGGCAATTCGATTCTGGATGCAAGCGGATGTTGTGGAGGCTCTTAGGACAATGAATAAACGTAAGATGCTGATTGATATGAGATTAAGGGTTAAGGCTGGATGCCGTTGGACTATGGAAGACGTGCCATGTATTGGCTACGAACCAAGGGGTAGTGGGTTCGATTCCTGCCAGCCGCACCAGTCATGACGAGGGTCAGTAGGTCAGCGCCTACTGACCCTTTAGTCTTTTTGGACACTCCGGCAACAGAATTCGTGGGCACTGGGCCGAGATGATGCCGAGATGCCGAGATGCCGAGATGCCGAGATGCCGAGATGCCGACGCCCGGCCCGCGCCAAGGTGCTTCAAGGGCAAAAAGACCGAGGTCAAGGCAATGCTGGCCCCTGACGACGCCATCGTGTGGGCTTGCCCGGCTTGCCGCACGGAGGGCCGCGTTTCAAACCGCGAGGGCAGCCTGTGGGATTTGCGCGACCGCCCGCCGGCCCGCGGCTGACTGGAGATGCGACCCTATGGGCTTGTCGTCGAAGTCCGATAGACAAGGCGGCACTGGACATGGCGGTGCACTTCGAGAAGCTGGTGGCGGGCTTCAGCCGCTGCCACAAGTACACGCTGTGGACGGAATTGCGGCAAGGCAGCCGTGCGATGCTGCAGCAGGCTCTTCCGGCCGACAACGCCGCCACCCGTGCGCAGCGAGCGGCCGAACTCCTCGTGCTGCACGCCTTGCGGACGTCAGCCCATGACTGGTAGTCCGTTCCGCCAAACCCGTTACATGAAATCGCGCCTTCGTCCGCCATGTGTCGTTGCAAATCCGCGCCATAGCTACGGCTATGGCTGTGGTTTATGCCTAGCCTGACGAACGAACGCATCGATTTTGTTTGTAGCCAGTTTGACGGTTCGACTTCGAACTCACACTGACGGCCAGTTGCACGCGCTCACGAGAGGCGGCTTTCCGGCCGGCCAGGTTTTCAAGAACTGCTGACGCTTGGATGGCGTCAGTGGCAATCCTGTTCGTGCTGGTGACGTGCGCCGATCACCAGTACCAGTTCCGGTGTGCGGATGTCGAAGCGCAGGACGTACCCGGCAGCGCCGAACGGAACGATGAGTTCGCGCAACGTCGGGCGTGCGCCTACCTTGCGGTAGCTGTAGGGGGTTCTTGAGAGGTGGCTGTTGGCCACCGTGCGAATGAGCTCGACGGCCTCGTAAGCGCGCACTGCCTCTTCAACTGTCTCGGCACGATCGAGCAAGAAGTCGAACAGTCGATTCAGGTCCGCCTCCGCCTCGGGAGTGAACTCAACCTTGAACGTCATTTCCGCAGCTGTTCGACCCGTGTTGCGACCTTGGCCTCGAGTTTGGAAAGGACAACATCTGCTGGGACGGAAACCCCTGTGCGCTCGTACTGAGCCAACGAGGCGTTGCAACGGGCTGCAAAATCGGTTTGCACCCGCCGGAACTCAACGGCATTGCGCACCGAAGCCTCGACGAAATCGGTCAACGTTTCGCCTGGCAGCAGCACCGAATCGAGATCAGCGCGAAGCTTTGGCTCGACACGCACTTGAGGAATGACAGCGGTTTTCATCCTGGAAGTGTAGTGCATTCGCACTACATTTTCAAGCCCTGGCGCCCGCGGCGGCCAAGAGCGATCTGATGGGGTCTTTCCATCGCAGCAGTTCGTCCAACTGCCGACGCTCGCGGCAGGCGGCTATCTGGCGCCCCACCGGCAATCAGCTCACCGTCCGTTTCAGGCTGCACCCCCAGGCTGATTTTCATGAGGCCTGCGCGAAAAGCACACCATGCACCCGACAGCCCCTGCGTTGCTCGCGTTTGACACGTGCTTCCGTCAGCGCATTCGGACAGACGCTCACGCAGCCCCCGATTGCTCCCATGCGCGAGTACGTCCGGGAATGGCACGGAGAGAAGGTGGATGACCCCTGGTTCTGGCTGCGCGAGAAGGACAGCACGCCAGGGGTCGATGACCTGAAGGCCGAGAACGCCTACACCGAGGCAGCGGCGAAGGACCTGGCGCTGATGACCGGTCGTCTTTGCTAAGAGATGCTCGGCCGCATCAAGGAGACCGACCTTGACGTACCGGTGCGGCGTGGCAGCTGTTACTACTGCAGCCGCACGGTGAAGGGCCTGCAGTACCCGATCCACCCGATCCGCTGCCGCCGCCCGGCGACGGCAGCGCGGGCCTACGACGCGAAAGCACCCGAGCAGGTACTGATCGACCTGAACACGATGGCCAAGGGCAAGGCCTACATCAGCCTGGGGGACATGAAGGTGTCCGACAACGCGTTCAAGGCAGCGAGCCGCTCTCCACGAAGACCGCATGGACGCAGACTTGGGTGATGGCGTCTTTAAGAAGCGCGTCGCCACGCCAGGGCGCGGCAAGAGCGCAAGCGCTCGGACTCTGCTGGCCACGAACAGAGCAGGCCGTCGCTCAGTGTCGCACTTGTGGCAGGAACGCTGACGATGAACGCCGGCTTTCGGAATGCCAATTTTCTCGGGTGTAGGTCTGCAACGGGTCGTTATGCAAAGCTTTCCATCGCGACCCCCTATGCATAGATTTCAACTATGCGTAGGTCCTGCCGGCCTGCTCGCTGCCATCCTGCCAAAACAATGAGTAGGAGCGCGAACCTGCTGCCGAGATACTTCGCCTTCGAACTTGCCATAGTTGAGACCTATGCATAGGGGTCGGCAGCGTCAGTTCGAATCTTTGATCAGCAGTCGTTCGGTCGGCACCTGACGCCCAGTAGCGTCAAGGGCGTCGAACGACAGCCTCGGAAGTTTCGTCGCCGCGCGTGGATGTCCGTCGATCTCAGCTTCAACCTAGAAACCGCAGTTGACCGCTTGGCACCGCAGGACAAGCCGCGTGGCTGCTGCAATTCATGACCACGGCGCACTTCACCTGTTGGGTGACAGCGCTACGCACCCGATCGAGCCACGCTGGACCACGCTGGCAGCGTTGCGAATCCGCGCGATGCCACAGGGCATCGCTGTGG
>JBBQIB010000362.1:0-4367 GCA_038324515.1 Burkholderiales bacterium | reverse complement strand
AAGGAAGCCGCCAAACTGGGCTTCAGCGTGGCCGTGGTGCCCAAGGCCAATGCGCCCAAGAAACCCATCGAAGGCCTGACGATCCACGCGGTTGAGCGCATCGAGCAAGCGATCGACGTCGTGCGAGACTTGTCAACGGCTTGAGCGGCCCCACGTTCTGGTCAAGCTCGGCAAATGCCGGGCCGGATGCCGGCGTGCTGATCAGTCATCCATGCCACTGGGCGCAAAAGTCAATCCGTTCAACGAAGGAATCTCACCATGTTCAAACGTCTGGCCCTGCTGTGGACCGTGGTGCGCGGTGACGCCCGGCTGTTGTGGCGAGCACTGCGCCACCCTGGCGCGCCGGGCTGGCTGAAGCCGGCGGTGGCGCTGATGGCGATTTACCTCGTCTCGCCGGTCGATCTGGTGCCGGACATGTTGCCGGTGCTGGGCGTGGTGGACGACCTGGTGTTGATCCCGCTGGCGATCCGCTTCGTGCTGGACCGCCTGCCGCCGGGCTTGCGGGCCGACATCGAGCGCGGCGCTTACCCTGACCAGAAGGCCTGAAGGCGGGTCACACCACCCGCACTGCGGCCCGGGTCAGTTGCGGCTCTCGCGCCACCAGGCGCCCAGCCCGTACCTGACACGACGCAACTCATTGCCCAGCCGGTAGGCATAGGTACTGCCGCGCTGGTACCAAGGGAACTTGCCTGAGCCCCCGGGCGGCGCAACGATGGTTGAGTCGATGTTTTCGTCATGCCCGCAAGGGGTGGGCGTGACCAGCCGCACCTTCAGCCCGAAGCGCCAACCCTGGTCAAACACATGGTCGTAGGGCAGTTGCATGGGCAACAGGCCATCCACATAAGCCTGTGCAGCCCGGCGGTTGATCAGATAAGCGCTGCTGCCGGTGCAACGGCTGAGCATCACCGTCAGTTGGTGGCCACTCACCAACTGCAGATAAGGTTTGGGCGTGCCCGAATGCACAGCAGAGAGTTTGACCATGTCCCAGCGCTTGGGGTGCTTGACCAGCGCCTGCAGCACGGCCGGCAGAACAGGGCGCAGCAACACATCGTCTTCCAGCACCAGCGCAAAAGCCGCATCGCTGCTGAGGAACTGGCGCATCACCTGCACATGCGACAGGTAACATCCCAATTCGCCCAGCACGGGCGGCTTGCCATGCTTGCTGGCGTAGGCTGCACTGTCCAGGCTGGCGAGTTGCTCGGCGCTGAGTTGTCGTGCATCGACTGCGCTCAGGCGCTGAAACGGCAGGCCCAGTTGCTGCAACTGGGCACCGATGCGGGCCAGCCGCTCTGGCGCGCGGTCCAGATTGATCACCCAAGTTTGCACATCCGCCACAGCCATGCCTGCGATTCTCAACGATCAAAATGCCCTGAAGCGCTGGGCCCCGTGGCTGCTGGCGGCTGCTGCGGTGGCCGCCGGCTATGCCGCCTATGGTTGGCCCGGGGTACTGCTGGCGATCACCGTGATCGTCTTTTGGTTGCTGCTGCAGTTCAGCCGTGCTTTGCGGGTGATGCGCCAAGCCGCCAACAAGCCCAAAGGCAGTGTCGCGAGCGCGGTGATGCTGCACACCAAGCTCAGGCCAGGCATGCGCCTGGCGCAGGTGATGCAACTGACTGGCAGCTTTGGTCTGCCATTGACGCCACCCGAAGAAGCCAGCAGCGGCAACGAGGCCTTCTTGTGGCGCGACGAAAGTGGCGCCAGCGTCGAGCTGCAACTGCAAGAAGGCCAACTCAGCAGCTGGAAGCTCAAGCGCGAAGCCTAAAATCAATTCTTCCGCCTGCGCGACTGCTTGAACGATGGCTTGCGCGACCACAACGCTTTGCAGCAGGCTGAATGCAAAAACCCGCTTGAACAGCTCAAACAAGGAAATCCCATGTCGATGTCCGACCGCGACGGCAAGATCTGGATGGACGGCCAACTCGTCGAATGGCGCGACGCCAAGATCCACGTGCTGACCCACACGCTGCACTATGGCTGCGGCGCCTTTGAGGGTGTGCGCGCGTACAAGACCGACAAGGGCACCGCCATCTTCAGGCTGCACGAGCACACCGAGCGCTTGTTCAACAGCGCCAAGATCCTGCGCATGAAGATCCCCTTCAAGCCCGAAGAGGTGGCGCAGGCCCAGCGCACCGTGGTGCGTGAGAACAAGTTGGAGAGTTGCTATCTGCGCCCGCTGATCTGGGTCGGCGACAAGAAACTGGGCGTCAGCACCAAAGGCAACGACATCCACATCATGGTCGCGGCCTGGCCCTGGGGTGCTTACCTGGGCGAAGAGGGTTTGAAGCGCGGCATCCGCGTCAAGACCAGCAGCTACACGCGCCACCACGTCAACATCACGATGACGCAGGCCAAGGCAGTGAGCAACTACACCAACAGCATCCTGGCCAACATGGAAGCCACCGACGATGGCTACGACGAGGCCCTGTTGCTCGATCCCAGCGGTTTTGTCAGCGAAGGCGCGGGTGAGAACATCTTCGTGGTCAAGAAGGGTGTGGTCTACACGCCCGACCTGTCGGCCGGGGCTTTGAACGGCATCACCCGCGACACCATCTTCAACATCTGCAACGACCTGGGGCTGAAGCTGGTCGAGAAGCGCATCACGCGCGACGAGGTCTACATCTGCGACGAGGCCTTCTTCACCGGCACGGCGGCTGAAGTGACGCCGATCCGCGAGCTGGACCGGCTGGAGCTGGGCAGCGGCGGCCGCGGCCCGATCACAGAAAAGATCCAGAGCGCGTTTTTTGACATCGTCGGTGGCCGCAACCCCAAATACGAGAGCTGGCTGAGCCAAGTCTGAGGATGAACCAAACCCCGAGCGAGAAGTCGGCCCACCCGCCCAAGGCGCTGGTTGAGCTGACGGCGGCCGACCTGGTGGGTCAAGGGGCGACCTTCTGCCCCAACCCGCGCATGCCGCTGTGGAGCACCCACCCCAGAGTCTTCATCGACGTGGGTACCACAGGTGAGGGCTGTTGCCCTTACTGTGGCACGGTTTACAGAGTCAAGGCAGGCGAGCACACGGGCCACGGGCATTGAGTGAGTCACCGACAAGAGTCACCGTCAGAGTCACAGTCACAGTCAGAGTCACTGTCAGAGTCAAAACCCCAAATCACGGATAACAGGCAACGCCGCCCCAGCTTCGATGAGACCCAACCGCCTGCTGCAGATCTTCAAGGACGATGAGGCCGCCATCGCCGGCTGGGTCGGCATCGATTCGGCCTACGCCGCCGAGGTGGTGGGCAGCAGTGGCTTTGATGCCGTGGTCATCGATTGCCAACACGGCATGGCAGGCCCTTCCGAGATGGTCGCGATGCTGCAGGCCCTGTCCCACACACCTGCTGTGCCGATGGTGCGGGTGTCGCAAAACAATCTGGCAGAGGTCAATCGCGCACTCGACGCTGGCGCTTACGGTGTCATCTGCCCTCTGGTCAATTCGGCCGCCGAGGCCACGGCCTTTGCCCAGGCATGCCGCTACCCGCTGAACGGCATGCCCGGGCAACGCAGCTACGGCCCGTCACGCGCCCTGATCTATGGCGGCGCGGACTACGCACAACACGCCAACGCCCATGTGCTGGCGCTGGCGATGATCGAAACGCGCGCCGGCCTGGACGATCTGGACAACATCGCTGCAGTGCCCCACCTGGACGGCCTCTTCGTCGGCCCCAGCGACCTGGGTATTGCGCTGGGCATCGGCCCCAGCGCGGCGCACGACCACCCCACCCTGGCAGCCGCCTTGCTGCGCATCCAGCAAGCCTGCGCGGCCAACGGTAAAGCAGCAGGCATCTGGTGCGCCAGCGCAGAGATGGCGCGCGCGATGATCGCCCAGGGCTACCAGCTGGTGGTGCCCGGGCACGATGTGATGTGGATGCAGGCCGAGATCCAGCGGCGGCTGGCGGTCATTCGACGGGCCTGAAACTGCATGGCCCGGGCCTGCTGGTCCTGGGCCTGCTGGGCGCGAGGCAGTGCCTGTGGGCCAGTTGCGAGTCACATCCGGCGCTTGGCCGAATCCCGGCTCAGCCTGCACCCGGCACGAGCGCCTCCGGCAGCAGATGCGCTTGCAGCACCCGCGCCACATGCAGCGCTTCGCGCCCCGCACCGTCCTGGATCTGGTGTCTGCAACTGGTGCCGTCAGCGACGATGATCGCATCAGGCGCAGCTCGCACCGCAGGCAGCAGGCTCAGCTCGGCCATCTGCATCGACACCGCGTGGTGCTTGGCTTCATAACCAAAGCTGCCGGCCATGCCGCAGCAAGAACTTTCGATCAGCTCGACCTGCGCCCCCGGGATCAGCCTCAGCACCGACAACACGGGCGGCATCGCGCCCATGGCCTTTTGGTGGCAGTGGCCGTGCACCTTGATCGGCGCGCTGGC
>JBBQIB010000361.1:0-4369 GCA_038324515.1 Burkholderiales bacterium | reverse complement strand
CCACGCGGCCGAAGTGCAGGCCATGCTGCGCGGGCCCGATCTGGCGGACTTCACCCGCATGATGTATGGCAACCGCCCTGCCCGCTGGGACCCGGCGCTGCCCGGCCCGGAACGGCTGCGGTTCATCGTCAACACCCTCACACGCATTCGCTTTTGCAGCGACGACGGCACGCTGGACCTCAAGACCAAGGAAGCCGCCGGCGCCGCACCGGCCGGCTTTCGCCCCTGGTTCGACATCCCTTCACGCCTCACTCAGGGCCAGCCCATGGCCTTCGGCCACTGGAGCACGCTGGGTCTCATCAACCGCCCCGACCTGCTGGCCATAGACACCGGCTGCGTCTGGGGCGGCGCGCTCACCGCCGCACGCGTGGACGGCGGCCGCCGTGAGCTCGTGCAGATCCCCTGCCCCCAGGCGCAACGCCCCGGCCCCTAGAATCGCCCCGACCCCGAAGGAAGCGTGGCAGAGTGGTCGATTGCACCGGTCTTGAAAACCGGCGGCTCGCAAGGGCCCGTGAGTTCGAATCTCACCGCTTCCGCCGGAAGCCCCTCTCAGGGGCTTTTTTTTTCGTCTCAGTTCCCCCAAAAAAACGCGTTCTCCATAGGTAGAGTTCGAATCAGAGTGTCTTATCCCATATCATCCGATCTCACCGATTGATGGTGGAACAGATGGGGGAACAAAAATGCCGAAGATTGCCAAGCCACTCACGCCGCTGCACATTCGCAATGGCAAGGGACACGACGGCCACGACCTGACCAGGCCGGGCTCGCACGCTGTAGGCACCGTCTCGGGCCTGCGGCTGCTGGTCAAGCCCAACGGCACACGCTCCTGGGTGCTGCGCACCATGATCGGCCAGCGCCGTGCCGAGCTGGGCCTGGGCGGATACCCCACCATCACACTGGCGATGGCCCACGAGGCGGCCCGGGCCGCGCTGCTGAAGATCAAGGACGGCACCGACCCGGCGGCGGAGCGCCGCGCCAAGCGCAAAACCATCGAGTGGACCTTCAAGCGCACAGCGGGCGCCTACATCGAAGCGCACCGGGCCGGGTGGCGCAACGTCAAGCACGCCGCTCAGTGGTCGGCCACGCTGGAGACCTACGCGTACCCGGTGTTCGGCGACAAGCATGTTCGAGACGTGAACAAGGGCGACGTGCTGGCCGTCATCCAGCCGATCTGGACGACGAAGAACGAAACCGCCGTGCGCGTGCGCAGCCGCATCGAGCTGGTGCTGGCCTACGCGGTGCAGCACGAATACCGGCCGGAAGGCCCCAACCCGGCCCGCTGGCGCGGCAATCTGGACATGGCGCTGCCGAAGGCTTCGAAGGTCAACAACCGCGAGCACTTCGAGGCGTTGCCCATCGACGACATGCACGCCTTCATGCAGCGACTGCGCGGCGCGGCCGGCATGGGCGCCCGGGCGCTGGAGTTCAGCATCTACACCGTGAGCCGCAGCGGTGCCGTGCGGGCCGCGACCTGGGATGAGGTCGACCTTGATGCAAAGGTGTGGTTGTGCCCGGGGGAGAAGATGAAGTCCGGCCGGCCGCACCGTGTGCCGTTGTCCGACCGCGCCGTCAACCTGCTGCAGGCGCTGCCGCGCTTCGAGGGTGTGCCGCTGGTGTTCCCAGGCGCCAGCGGCAAGCCCATGTCCGACATGAGCCTGACCGCCGTCATGCGCCGCATGGGCCTTTCGGCGGTGCCGCATGGCTTCCGCTCGACGTTCAGCGACTGGTGCGCGGAACGCACCGCCACGCCACCCGAGGTCAGAGAGATGGCGCTGGCCCATGCTGTGGGCGACAAGACCGAGGAAGCCTACCGGCGCGGCGACCTGTTCGACAAGCGGCGCACGCTGATGGCCATGTGGGCTGCGTTCATCGACACACCGCCGGCGGCTGGCAATGTGATCGATATATCCAAAACCCGCGCCGCAACGTAGGCGGCATCCGGCGCCGCAGCGGCCCTGCGGCAGACGGCCGGCCAGGTGATGACACACCTCGCCGGCCTGACCACCAAACTGCCTAATCGAGAGGTAATTCAATGGCTGCAAACACTGTACCTGCACCCGCCGCAAAGCAAGCGCCGAAACATCGGCGTGCGCGATCGACAGCGGCGGCATGGTCGTTCAAAACCTCGCGGCCCCTTGCGGCTGAGAGACTGCGCACTGAGACAGTTCTTTGTGTCCCGGACGATCAGCAGGGTCACCTACCCGAAGACCGGACCGCCGCGCAGTTACTGCCCCCTGGCGCGCCAATTCCACGCGTGGGCGAAGTCATCTGTCTCAGCAGCGCCAGCTTCTGGGCTGTACAGCTCGTCATCCACGAATGGCAAACGCCGACCTCGCTGCGAGTTGAGGTGTGGCTAGAGTGGGTGGGCAATTCGCCTGGTAAGCGACATCAAACCGCCCCGGTCACGCAATGAACGAGCTGCTCCGCTTTGATGAACGCGACCAGTGGGACGTGCGCCTGCTTCGTGACGAGTGCACTCTTGAGGAGGCACTGGCCATGAGCATGCATATGGGCGTGCCCGTCTCGCCCTTGGTGATGGCGCGCGTCGAGCTGGCGTTTGACAACCACCGCCAGGGGGGCATGCAGCTTGCGCAGTCATTCGGCTGTGACCGGGCTGGCAACGAAGCCCAATCGATACAGGCGGGCCTGGTGCGGCGCCAGGCCTACGCGCTGGTGCTTGAGCTGCACCACAAGCACCCTAAAGGGCACAGTGAGCACCTGGCGCTGACGATCTCAAGTGCCCGTAAAAAAACAACACGGTCGACTGCTTTCAAGCGCGCGGGTGAAATCCTGAAAGTGTCGGAAGCCACGGTAAAGAAGCACTACAACGCCGAAAGAAAAGTGGTGCCCGACCGTCGCAAGGGGTAGGCACTAGAACTGCGCGTAGTGGCCGCCTAACGTCCTCCTGACCCCGCCGCATTGGTGGGTAAGGAGAACCAAGCGATGCCACCCCGTTACCTTCGAATCCGCGATCTGGCCAGCACACCGGCCACCCATCGCAAGCCCGCCCGCAGCGGCCGCTACCCGGTTTCCCCCGCGACCATCTGGCGCTGGGTCAAGCGCGGCGAGTTCGTGGCGCCTATAAGCCTGGGGCCACAGACAACCGCCTGGCGCGTCGACGAGCTGGACGCGTGGGATGCCAAGCGCGCATCACGTAGCGTTGAAGCCGCTGCACAGCATGTGCATCTTCCTGCCCCCAAGAAGGCGACGGAATGAAGCGCAGCGCCAAGCTGGTGCGGCGCGTCGAGCTGCTGGGGCTGGTGCGCTTGCCGACACCGCTTACCTACGACGCCAGACCCAAGAACCGCGAGCAGCGGCGCCGCCTGAAGAAGGCACTGCAGCGGCGCCGGAAAGACCGCGAATGACTGCACCAGACATCAAGGTCGCCGCGCAGTTCTTCGACCTCATCGCTGAATGCGAGGTTGTCACGTTCCAGACCTTCGCCGACCGTGGCACGAAGGGGGCGCTGGCAAGAATTCTTCACGGCACCATCGAAGAACACGCCCACGAGCTGGTTGGCCTGAATGCACGCGGCGCTGGTGTGTTCTTCATGGTCAACAACGGAGACGGCAAGGGGCGCCAGGCGAGCAACGTAGTAGGCGTCCGCGCGGTTTTCGTCGACCTGGACGGCGCGTCTGTGCAGCCGGTGCTTTGTGCGCCGCTGGCGCCGCATCTCGTGGCCGAATCGAGCCCGGGGCGCTTCCACGCCTACTGGCTGCTGCGGGACTGCCCGTTGCAGCGCTTCTCCGGCCTGCAGAAGGCCCTGGCCGCGCGCTTCGATGGTGACCCCAGCGTCTGCGATCTGCCACGCGTGATGCGCGTGCCAGGCTTCGTGCATCACAAGGGCGAGCCCTTCGTCTCACGCATCCTGCAGGCCACGCCGATGCAGGCCTATCCGCTGGCCGAGCTGGTCGAGCGGCTGGGCCTGCAGACGCCTGCAAAAGCCGCCAAGCCGCGACAGTCGGGGCATAAGCCAGGCGCACCCCAGGCGCCGACCTTTGGCGCGGGTGGCCGCAATGCTGCCCTGGCCAGCATGGCGGGGCGACTGCGCCGCGACGGACTGTCGCAACAGGCTATTGAAGGGGCACTACAGGCCACCAATGCCGAGCGCTGCGCACCGCCGCTGGATACGGGCGAGGTGCAGGCCATCGCGCGTTCGATAGGCCGCTATCCGGCCGGCGCCTTGCCTGTACCCCAGGCCGCCCCGTCAAACCCGGACGCGCCGGCCTGGCCAGAGCCCATGCTGCCTGGTACCAGTCGCGTGCCCGAGATCGACCCGGCGCTGCTGGGCGGCTGGCTGGGCGACATGGCCGCAACGGTGGCGGCCAGCACACAGACGCCGCCGGCCATGGCCGTGATGACGGCGCTG
>JBBQIB010000360.1:0-4377 GCA_038324515.1 Burkholderiales bacterium | reverse complement strand
GCCTCGAATGTCGCTGACGGGTCGAAGGACCGGTTCGCTTCCGGTGGGAGCAGCCGCTGGCCCTGCCCGGCCGCCGACTGGGCATCGCTCGTCGAGGAGAGCGAGGGTGAATATCAGGTTTTCGAGGGAAGCGGACAACCGACCTAGATGCGGCCAAAGTCAGATTTCGGTCGCCGCAGACATTCAGGGCCGAAATCTGACCGACCGCAGACAGTCTCAGGCGGGTGCTCGCGCGGCGACCGCCAAGGTCAGCTCCTGGCCGACTGCTGATGCTGCCGAGCAGCTGCTTCAGGTCAATTCAACTCAGGCTTGCTGCGCTGGAGACCGGCAAGCTCATGGGCGCTGGCACAAGGCGGCGCTGTGTAGTCTCCACAATCAGCCACGGTACCTTGCCCACATGGATCGACGCGCCCCCCAGGGACAGCGAACGAAGTCACCATGGGGCCGTTTCACGACAGGCTTGAGGCGTCGAAATTGGCACCGCACAGCACCAGGGCGATGTGCTCGTCGGCTTGCGGCTGCACCGCACCGCACAGCAGAGCCGCCAGCGGCAAGGCAGCTGCGGGTTCAACCGCCAGGCGCAGTTCGGTCCACAGCAGGCGCTGCGCTTGCAAGATGGCGGCTTCGGGCAGCAAATGCCCGGTCGCGACATGCTGCTGGCAGATCGGCCAGGCGATCTGGCCGATGCGGCGCGCACCCAGGGCGTCGACGGCCAGGCCACCGACGGCCACGTCCACTGGCTCTCCAGCGGCACGGGCTGCATGCAAAGTGGGTGAACCCACGGGTTCCAGCGCCTCGACCCTGCAGCGGCTTTCGAACCAGGCCGCGACCCCGGCAACGAGGCCTCCGCCGCCCACGCTGACCAGCACGCGGCTGGGCAGGCCGGCATCGGCTTCGATCTCGGCGGCCAGCGTGCCTGCGCCCACCACCACCTCGGGCTGGTCATAGGCGTGCATCAGCAGCGCGCCCGTTTCACGCCGGCGCGCCAGGCAGGCCGCCAGCGCGTCGCTGTAAGCCGCGCCGCCCACCACCACGGTGGCCTGCAAGGCCGCCAGCGCCTGGCGTTTGGCGGTGCTCGAGAGCTCAGGCAAGAAGACCTCGCAGCGCACGCCCAGGGCCCGTGCGGCACAAGCCACCGCAATGCCGGCATTGCCGCCCGACGCAATCACCACGCCAGCCGGCGGGATGGGCAGCGACAACATGCGGTTGAACATGCCACGTGCCTTGAAGCTGCCGCCCAATTGCAGGTGCTCCAGCTTCAGCCACAGCTGGGTGCAGTGCACACCCAGCGCCGCACCGGGCAGGCGCAGCAGCGGCGTGTGGCGCACGTGGCCTTTGATGCGCTGCTGAGCTGCGCGGATGGCCTGCGGGTGGACGGGCGCTGCATCAGGGTTCATCACCTCATGGTAGCCGCAGCGGCTACATTTCGGGCATGACACAACCCTCATCCGATGGCCTGGCCTGGGCGCAGCGCCTGGTGCGCATGGACACCCGCAGCGACCAGAGCAACCTGCATTTGATCGAGTGCATCGCCGACCACTTGCGCGGCCTGCACGTGCCCTTGCGCCTGACCTGGGACGACCAGCGCCAGAAGGCCAACCTGTTTGCCACACTGGGCATGGGCAAGCCTGCTGGCCTGGTGCTGTCCGGCCACACCGACACGGTGCCCTGGGACGGCCAGGCCTGGACCGTCGATCCGCTGTCGGGCCACCTGGCCGATGGCCGGCTCTACGGCCGGGGCAGCGCCGACATGAAAGGCTGGATCGGGCTGGTCGTGGCCCAGACCCAGGCCTGGCTGCAGGCCGACCTGCCGCACGCGCTGCACTATGCCTTCAGCTACGACGAAGAAGTGGGCGGCTTTGGCGTGATGAACCTCATCGCCGACCTGAAAGAAGCCGGCATCGCGCCGCAGCTGTGCATCGTGGGCGAACCCACCGACATGGTGCCGGCCATCGCCCACAAGGGTGTGCACCGCTGGCGCTGTTGCGTGCGCGGAAAGGCGGCCCATTCGTCGCAGACACCGACCTCTGTCAACGCGGTGGAGGCCGCCGCCCGAGTGGTCGCGCACATCGCCAGCATCGGCGACGAGCTGCGCCAGAGCGAAGCGCGCCAGACCGGCTTCGACGTGCCCTTCAGCACCAGCGCGGTGTGCCGCTTCGACGGTGGCATTGCCGACAACGTGGTGCCTGAAGAGTGCCGCTTCCATTACGAATTCCGCGATCTGCCCGGTGCCGATGCCGCCGGCTTGCAGCGCCGGGTGACGGACTTCGCAGCCACCCTGGAACCCGCCATGAAGGCGGTGGATGCCAGCAGCGGCTTCAGCTTCGAGTCCTTTGCGTCGATGCCAGCCTTCCAGGCGCGGCCCGACGAAGCGGCGGTGCAGCTGGCGCAGCGCCTGGCTGGCAGCCCGGGCACCACGCTGGTGGCCTTTGGCACCGAAGCCGGTCTGTTTCAGCGCGCCGGCATGTCCACCGTGGTCTGCGGCCCGGGCTCGATCAACCAGGCGCACCAAGCCGACGAGTACGTCAGCCTGCAGCAGTTGGCCCAGGCCGAGGCCTTCTTGCGCGGGCTGGCGCCCGGGCCGCGCTGAGCAAGTCACGCTGAGCGGGCCGCGCCGTCGGCGCAGCTCCCGACACCGCCAGCAGGTAGAGCCCGGTGCGCTGCCCGCTTGCCAGCGCGCCGGCATGCGCACCAACATGCGGACCAACATGCGCGCCGACATACGCGCCAGATGCGCGCCAGAAGCGACTCTGCGCGACACTGCACAAGTGAAGCGGGCGGCTGTCGCTCCGCAGTCAGGAGTTCGTCATGCGCCATTTTTCTGTCGCCAATGCCGCAGCCTTGTCGCTGCTGGTCATCGCCACCGCGCCGGCCAGGGCCGCTGACACGCCCGAGCCGGCACCCGTCAAAGCCGCCGCACCCGCCAGCCCTCTGGCCGCGGCACGCGGCCACATCAAGGCCAAAAACTGGCCGGCAGCGATCGACGAACTGCGCCGTGTCAACGCTGGCAGCGACGCCGACTGGAACAACCTGATGGGCTTCGCCTTGCGCAAACAAGCCACGCCCGACCTGGACTCCGCGCAGCGCTTCTACGACACAGCGTTGCGCATCAACCCGCAGCACCGCGGCGCGCTGGAATACGCCGGCGAACTGGCCCTGATGAAGGGCGACCTGACCACCGCCGAGTCGCGCCTGGCGGTGCTGTCAAAAGCCTGCGACCGAGGGTGTGAGGAGCTGGACGACCTGAAGACGGCGGTCGCCAAGTTCAAGGCCAGCGGCAAGCGCTGAACGCTGGAGCGGGGGCCATGATTGGGCCCGACAAGCTCCCTGCGGGGACGGCAGCCGAGACAATCAAGCTGCCGCGCCCGCAGCAGCCCTTCGCGCAAGGCCATGGTCCGGGGCCTCAGGTTAGTCCAGGTGAGCTTCGAGTTTGAGTCGCACGCCACGCTTGAACCGTGCCAGACACCCCAACAGGCAGATCGCCCTCAGGCAAGCCGGCTGAGAGAATCGCCGCCGATGAGAGCGATCCTCCCCACTGATTCGATGGCGCTGGTGTGACCGCGGCGGTCTTCTACAAACTGCTCGCGATCTTCCTGACCGTGGGCATCGGCTGGGTGGCTGGCCGCATGCGCTGGCTGGACAACGGCGCCGATGCGCGCGACCCAGCGCGTGTGCTGGGCAATGCCGCCTTCTCGATCTTCGTGCCTGCGCTGTTGTTCCGCACCACGGCGAGGCTGGATTTTGGCGCGCTGCCCTGGGGCATCATGGCCGCCTTTTTCGTACCGGCAGTGCTGTTTGCGCTGACGGTCTATGGCTGGCAGCGCTGGCGGCCGCAAGGTAGTGCGTCGCCGGCATCGCCGGCAGCGCCAGCGGCGCGCATGGTCTCGGCCTCTTTCGGCAACTCGGTGCAACTGGGCATCCCGATGTCTGCGGCGCTCTTCGGCGAGCCCGGTTTGGCGATCCACATCACCCTCGTCAGCCTGCACGCGCTGATCTTGCTGACGCTGCCGACCGTGCTCGTCGAGCTGGATCTGGCGCGTGCGCAGCCGGGCCCACGCGACATCGGTGCCACCTTGCGCAGTACCGTGCGCAACACGCTGGTGCACCCGGTGGTGCTGCCGGTGGTGGCCGGTATCGCCTGGAACCTGACTGGCGTCGATCTGCCTCCGGTGCTGGACGAGACGCTGGCGGCGCTGGGCTCGGCGGTGGTGCCGGTGTGCCTGGTGCTGATCGGCTTGTCGCTGGCCTACTACGGCGTGCAGGGGCAGTGGCGCAGCGCGCTGAGGCTCTCGGCGCTGAAGCTGGGCGTGCTGCCGGCGGCGGTGCTGGTGGTCGCGCACTGGGGTTTCGGGCTTGAAGGCACGCCCCTGGCGGTGG
>JBBQIB010000359.1:0-4386 GCA_038324515.1 Burkholderiales bacterium | reverse complement strand
GCGGCGCGGGCCAAGCTCTGCCTGGTCTGTGGCGTGGGGCCTGGATGACTCGACGGCCGACCTGCACACCACACCGCTGCCATCTTGCGTCAGCCAGGCGCGCTGGCGCCACAACTCCACCGCTGCTGCGTTGCCGCTTTTTATGGCGCTGGCTGCCGCGAAGGCATGCCGCCTGAAGTTGGCCACCACGGGTGCACAGCCACTGATCTTGCAGCTCAACCCCTGTGAGCCTGGCCAGACCGGCTGAGTCTCAGGCGGGTCAGCTTCAGGCATCATCGCCGGTGATTCGTTTGCATCGCATCGAATTCTTCGCTCACTTTTTAAGCCATGGCCATGGACACTGCCGCGACTGAAACAACGCCCTACGTGCAAACTGCACCCCCGCCCGATTTCGTCCCCGATCTGATCGTCCTGGGTGGTGGGCTTGCTGGCCTGACCTTGGCGCTGCAACTGCGCCAGCGCTTGCCGAACCTGCAAATCCTGGTGCTCGAGCGGCGCACCCATCCCGTGCCCGAAGCAGCCCACAAGGTGGGTGAATCCAGCGTCGAAATCGGCGCCCATTACTTCGAAAGCGTGCTCGGATTGCGCCAACACCTGCTGGACGCACAACTCAAGAAGTTCGGCTTCAGGTTCTTTTTCTCCGAGGGCCGCCGCGACATCGACCAGGTCACCGAGCTGGGCGCCAGCCGGCCCTTGCCTGTGGGCAGTTGGCAAATCGACCGTGGCGTGTTCGAGAACTTTCTGGCTGAAGAAGCTCAACGCCGGGGCGTGCGCTTCGTTGACGGCGCCGTGGTCACGGGGCTGGATCTGGCAGACGGCAAGCAGCAGCCGGCCGCCTTGCACACCGTCAGTTGGCGGCAGACGATGGCTGGGCAGCCGCAAGAACACCGTGCCAGCGCGCGCTGGGTCATCGACGCCAGCGGCCGGGTGGGCTTGATCAAGAAAAAACTCGGGCTCTCCAAAGAGAACCCACACGCGGCGCACGCTGTGTGGTTTCGAATTTCTGAACACATCCGCCTGGACCAATGGTCGACCGACCCCGCCTGGCAAGCGCGCTGCTACAAGCCGGACCGCTGGTTGTCCACCAACCATCTGGTCGGCGCAGGCTATTGGGTGTGGCTGATCCCGTTGTCATCGGGCTCGCACTCGGTGGGCATCGTGGCCGACCCGCGCTACCACGCGCTGAACCAGATGGACACTTTCGAGCGCGCGATGGATTGGCTGCGCCAGTACCAGCCCAGACTGTTTGACGCCCTGGACGACAAGCGCCACAAGTTGCAGGACTTTGCGTTCTTCAAGCGCTTTTCGTACGACTGCAAACAGGTCTTCTCAGACCAGCGCTGGGCGCTGACGGGCGAGGCGGGCCGCTTTCTGGACCCCTTCTACTCACCCGGCAGCGACTTCATCGCGATGGGCAACACCTACATCACCGAGCTGGTGGCGCGCGAGATGCAAGGCCAGTCGATCTCGTCCATGAGCCGCATCTACGAGCAGATTTTTCAGGGCTTCTACGACAACACGCTGAGCCTGTATGTCGATCAGTACGGCCTGTTTGGTGACCCTGAAGTGCTGCCGCTGAAGATCTTTTGGGACTACACCTACTACTGGGGCGTGCTGGCGCAATTGTTCTTCCACAACGCCACCACCGACCTGATGGCGCTGCAACATTTGCGCACCGATCTGGCCAGCGTTCAGCCGCTCAACCAGGCCATGCAGAAGTTCTTGCGCGAGCTGGGCGAGGTCAGCCAGAAGCGCAATCTGCCCGTGATGCTGGACCAGGCATCTCTGCCCTGGTTTGTCGAGCTCAACGGCAGCATGCTGGATACCTTGGACAGGTCGGCCTTGCGGCAGCGTTTGTGCCAATCAGCGGTGTTGCTGCGCCAGTTGGCCACCCAGATCATGGAGCGTGCGGCGCTGGACTATCCGCAGCTGGACAATGCAGCGTTGGCAGCGGCGATCGATGGGGCGGGGGGGCCGGTTCTGGATGGCACTTCGCTGCTGTTTCCGCGTCTGGCTGAGGAGGCGGTGGTTGCTTGAGGCGGGGTGTGCAACCTTGATTTTGCGACCTTGATTTTGCGAGCATCAGCGCGGGATCAGGAGGGCGGGGCGCCGTATTGCGCTCATGTCCCCCGCCGTCGTCCTGCGGACGCCGACTCCTCCTTTACTTCGCTCCATACGGCGCCCCACTCTCCTGCTCCGGCAAGCTGTATTGGCGTGCAGCAAGCGGGGACCTTGGGCGATTCGTGGCCTCGGTTTCAGAGTTGAAACGGCGGCAACCGCTGCCAGCGCCGCCACAGCAGTCCTGGCAGCCGAATGGCAAAGCCAAGCATCAGCCGCGCATGCATCCAGGTCAGCAACACGTTGTCGCGGCCATAGCGGAAGTGTGAAACGCCCCCTTCTTCGGGTTTCAGGTACTTGACTGGCGCGTCGATGTTGAGCGGCTTGATGCCTCGCCAGGCCAGCCGCACAACGGCCTCGGTGTCGAAGTCGAAGCGCCGCATCCAGCGCTGGCCGCGCATCACTGCCAACAGATCAGCGGCTGGGTAGACCCGAAAGCCGTACAACGAGTCACCGATGCCGGCCATCAGCGTCTCCAGCTGGGTCCAGGCGTTGGAGATGCGTCTGCCACGCACGCGCAGCAGCGGTGCACTGGCGTCAAACACCGGCCGGCCCAGCACCATCGTCTCAGGTCGCTGTTGTGAAACCCGCATGAACTCTTGAATCAAGGCCACCGGATGCTGGCCATCGGCATCCATCGTCAGCACATGGCTGAAGCCAGCCTGCACTGCACGCTCCAGCCCGTGCAGCACGGCTGCGCCTTTGCCCTGGTTGTGCGGCAACACAAAGACCTGCAGCCCAGGGTCGGCCCGGGCCAGGGCCTGCGCTTGCTCGGCGGTGCCGTCGTCGCTACCGTCAACGACCACCCACACGGGAGACCACTGGCTGCGCGCCTGCGTCACCGTACGCACCAGTTGGGGGCCGGTGTTGTAACTCGGGACCAGCACCAGGTGGGTGGCCGAAGGTGGTGGTTCAGCCCTTGGGCTCATGGTCCCTGTCTGGCAGCTTCGGCTGACTGGGTGGCAGGCCGGTCCTCGCGTCGGCCAAAAGCTCATCGACAAAGTAGGCGTGCACTTCTTTGCTCAAGCTGTCGGCATCTGTTGCAGCCAAGGGGTCGAAGCGTCGCCCCAGGCGCACCACAAAGCAGACCGGCAGCGGTGGCAGCCGCCACAGGGGCCAGCCTTTGCTGAGGTAGGGCGAATTGGTTTCGATGATGACCGTCTGCACCGGCACTTTGGCGCGCCGGGCAATGACTGCAAAACTGGCGTGAAATTTGTTGACCGGCGGCTCTGTGGTGCGGGTGCCTTCCGGGAACAACAGCAACTGTCCGCCGTCTTGCAACTCGCGCACGGCACAGCGCACCATGCCCAGCGCTGAGTCGTTGCGGACATAGCGGGCCATCCTGGCGCCGGGGCCCAGGAAAGGGTTGCGCATCAGGCTGGCTTTCATGACGCAGAAGCTGCGCGGCAGCCTGGCTGCCAGCAGCACCGCGTCCAGCATGCTGGGGTGGTTGGCCACCAGCACCAGCCTGTCTTCGTCCCGCAAACTGTCCAGTGCCTGGGCATCCAGCCGCATCATGCCGCTGAAGGTGACGATGCGCCAGAACAGGCCATAGATTCGCGCCACCATCACGCGGCCCAGACGCAGGCCTGCTCGGCGGGGAATCAACGGGTACAGAAGCAGTGCTGCGATGCTCCAGGACCCCAGGATCAGCCCCTGGATCAGCAGGTTGGTTTGCATGCCCAGCCAAGCCAAAGGCCACAACCACAGCGGCGGCAGTCGTCCCTGCGGCAGTCGCTGCTCCCGCTCGATGGCTGAATGCGGTGCAACCGGCAGCTCACGCGTTGGCAGCTGCGGCCCAGGCTGCGGCCCAGGCTGCGGCCGGGGGTGCGGCCGGGGGTGCGGTTCAGTCGTCGACCTGGACACGCTGTGCAGAGCTGAAGAAGACCCAGCTGAACGCCAGCCCGGCGGCCAAGTTGTGGCTCTGCCTGACCAGCGGGCTGCCTTCAAAGGCTGCCCCTGCAACGCTGTCAGCACGTACAAAAGCGCCCAGCCAACCTTGGCCGACGCGCCGCGACAGGCCCACCGTCATGCGCGTGCCGCCAAAGCCACTTTTGGCGCGGTAGGCACTTCGGCCGGTTTGAGCGAACTGCGCATCGACGCCGTAAAAATGGTCGTGATACTTGGTGCTGCCAAACAGCGGCCCGGCCTGCAACCCCAGGTTCCAGCCAGCCAGCCGGGTGTCCAGGTTGATGACCGGGTTGGCGGTCCAGCCCAAGCCCTGTGGCGAGCGCTCCAGGCTCATCACGGCGTGCACCGGCAAACGCA
>JBBQIB010000358.1:0-4392 GCA_038324515.1 Burkholderiales bacterium | reverse complement strand
GCCGTCAGAAAAATGCGGCCCGCCAGGAAAGCGGGCCGTCAGTGGCGAGGGATATGGTTTCAGATGAGGCGCTTTCCGGCGAACGTGCCCAGCTCTGCAGGCGCTTGGTGCCCGTGAGTATTATACCAACGGCCGGTCTTGCTGACTCGAACGTGAGTTGCCAGGATGTGGCGCGTCTTAATCACTGCCTCTTGGGCAGGGGGATTTGACATGACGATAGCGATCACACGAGCTGACCTTGACGCGCGCGGCTTTCGGGCGGCAGCGGGGCGCACCAAGGATGCAGCGGCAGCGCGTCGGATGCTGGCGCTGGCGCTGGTGCTGGAGGGCCAGAACCGGACCGAGGCGGCACACGCGGCGGGAATGGACCGGCAGACTCTGCGCGACTGGGTGCATCGCTACAACGCGCAGGGTTTGCAGGGACTGAGCAACCGGCTGAACTGCGGCGGACCGAAGCGCAAGCTGACCGCGGCGCAGGAGGCCGAGGTCGCCGATTGGGTCCGCGCCGGGCCAACGTTGCAGGTGCACAAGGTGGTGCGCTGGCGGTGCTGTGACCTGCGCGACGAGATCGCGCGGCACTTTGGCGTGAGGATGCACGAGCGCACGGTCGGCAAGCTGTTGGTGCGGCTGAACTTCTCCCGAGTCTCCGTTCGCCCGCGCCATCCCGAGCAGGATCTCGAAGCCCAGCAGGCGCACAAAAAAACTTCGCCGGGCTTGTCTGCGCCGTCATCCCCGAGCACGCCCGGGACAAGCCGATCGAGCTCTGGTGGCAAGAGTGAGCCGGGCCAGAAAACAGTCCGGGGGACTGTTTTCCCGGCGAACGCGCGCGTCGGTCAGCAGGGCAGCCTGACCTATGTCTGGGCCGAACGTGGCAGCCGCCCGCGGGTACCACGCGACATGCGCTACACCTCCGCCTGGCTGTTCGGTGCGGTCTGCCCCGCACGCGGCGTCGGTGCCGCCCTCGTACTGCCAAGCGTCAACATTGCGGCAATGAACCTGCATCTGGCCGAAATCAGCTCCCAGGTAGCTCCCGGCGCCCATGCCGTCATAACGCTCGACGGCGCCGGCTGGCATCAGCCTGGGGGTGCTCTTGTCGTGCCCGGCAACATCAGCCTGCTGCCCTTGCCGCCGTACTCGCCAGAGCTGAACCCAGTCGAGAACATCTGGCAGTATCTTCGCCAGAACTATCTCGCCAACCGCGTCTTTGAAACCTACGACGCCATCCTCGATGCCTGCTGCGACGCATGGAATGCGCTCGTCGGGCTGCCCGACACGATACGATCAATCGCAACCAGAGAATGGGCAAAAGAAGTCAACAGATAGGGCGGTTGGTGTTACAACGGAAGCTTTCGCGGTGGCAGACCGAGACGCTGGATAGATGACTGAAGTCTTGCTGTGCACGAGAGAACCGCAGCAGCACCAACCTGCATCAGTCCTCATATTCCATTTCGACTATAGCCAGCGTGCCAGGGTCAACCTTGACCTCGATCTCGCGGCCTTCCGCGTCGCGTCCATCTATCTCATAACAGCCGTCGTCGATTTTGATGCGGGCCACAGTCCAGCCCTGCGCCTCGGCCATGCGCTGCACGGCCTCTCGCGGCTGCCACTGTGCCATCGGGACGGTGCAGTCGTCGTCGTCCGCCAGCGCCGTGCCACTTAGCGCCAGCGTAGCAAGCACGGCCAGAATGGGAAGCATGGTCTTCATGGCGTTGCCCTCCGAATGGTGCGATTCATAAGCTATCTTTGCCGGTTGAACCTGACGGCTACCTGAAGCGGGGCCACGCACCGGTTCAGCTTGCCGTCAGCCTGAAAGGTGAGACAATGAAAGAAATGGAATTGGACACAAAGCGATGCGCATCCTGCTGATCGAAGACGATACCGTGCTGGGTGCGGCCTTGCGCGACCAGATTGCAGCGGACGGGCATTCGCTTGACTGGATGTTGCGGCTGGACGCTGCCCGCGATGCGCTGGCGGTCGTCGCGTATGATCTGGTGCTGCTTGATCTGATGCTGCCCGACGGGCGCGGTATCCCGTTTCTGCGCAGCCTTCGCGCGCAAGGCAGCGTGATGCCGGTGATCATCCTGACCGCCCTCGATCAAATCTCGGACCGGATCGAGGGGCTGAACGCAGGGGCGGATGATTATCTGGTGAAGCCCTTTGATCTGGCCGAACTTTCCGCCCGCATCGGATCGGTCGCGCGGCGTTACTCCGGCAACCCAAACCCGATCATCTCGCTGGGGCCGCTGGACATCGACCTTGCCGCCCGCAGCTTGCGCAGGGAGGGCCGCACCATTGCCCTGACGGCACGCGAATGGGTGCTGTTCGAGGCGTTCCTGCAACGGCCCGGGCAACTGCTGTCGAAGGCGCAGCTTGAGGAACGGCTCTATTCCTTCGACTCCGAGGTCGAGAGTAACACGATCGAGGTGCATGTCAGCCGCCTGCGCAAGAAACTCGGGGCGGCGGTGATCTCCACGGAACGGGGTCTTGGCTATCGGCTGGGGTCGCCGTGAGGGTGCCCAGATCAATCCAGGCGCGGCTTGCGTTGCTGATCGGCGTTGCTGTGACAGTGCTATGGGTCGCAGCCGCCAGCGTCACATCGACGATCCTGCGCCACGAGATGGACGAGGTGTTCGACAGCGCCATGCAGGAAACAGCGCAGCGCATTCTGCCGCTGGCGGTGCTCGACATCATCGACCGAGAGGAAGAGGGCATCAGCCAAAGGATCGCGGAGTTGCGCGCGCATAACGAGCTGTTCACCTATGTCGTGCGCGATGCGCAGGGGCGGGTTCTGTTGCGGTCGCACACAGCCGACGTGGCGATGTTTCCGCCCTATGACGATGTGGGATTCCGCCAGACTGCCACGCACCGGCTGTATTATGACGCCGCGTTGCAGGACACGGTCACTATCGCCATCGCCGAACCACTGGACCATCGCAAGGCTGCGGCGCGCGAAATGCAAATGGGTCTTGGCCTGCCGCTCCTCTTGGTCATCCCCCTAAGCCTAGCCGCCATCATCGCAGCGGTGCGCCTTGGTTTTCGGCCCGTGCTGCGCCTCCGTGATGCGCTGGCGGTGCGCGGCGCGCGTGACCTTTCGCCCATTGCAGCGGCTGATCTGCCAAGCGAGGTCTTGCCCATCGCTGCAGCGGTCAATCAACTGCTGGCCCGACTTGAACAGGCGTTCGACGCCGAACGCAGCTTCGCCGCCAACGCCGCACATGAACTGCGCACGCCCTTGGCAGGTGCCATCGCACAGGCACAGCGGCTGCAAGCTGAGACCACCGATCAGCGCGCCGGGCAACGCGCGGCCGAGATCGAGAAAACGCTCAAACGCCTGACGCGATTGTCGGAGAAGCTGTTGCAACTTGCACGCGCCGAAGGCGGGCGACTGCGCACCGGGCGGCCCGCCGACCTGCGCCCCGTGCTAAGCCTTGTCGTGGCAGATTTTGCGAGGCTTTCGGTTTCGGACCAGATCACCCTCGACATGCCGGACACCCCTGTGCTGTCAGATATCGACCCGGACGCCTTTGGCATCCTCAGCCGGAACCTGATCGAGAACGCGCTGAAACATGGCGTCCCTTCGTCACCCGTGACGGTAACCCTGACGACGGGCGGACGCTTTTCGGTCGCAAATGACGGGCCTGTCATCGCGCCCGACACGTTGTCTCGGCTCACGGCACGATTTGAGCGCGGCGCGGGGTCTGGTGACGGGAGCGGCCTGGGGCTGGCGATCGTGCACACCATCGCAGAACGCTCTGGCTGCACGTTTACGCTGACGTCGCCGATGCCAGGGTGTGCCGGGGGGGTCGAAGCCATCGTTCTCTTGCCGACCACGGAAAACTCTAGGTACGGACAAGCGATTGCAATGGGAACCTGACGCCGACCCCACCCGCATAAGTGCAGTCCCATCACTTTCAACAGATGTTTGTTCGAATCTAGCCCCTCATCCAGTGCCGCTTGCCGCGTCCGGAATTCCACAAGCATCATAGTCATTTTGGCCGCCAAAGAACCAAGGATAAAGCCCGGAGCGCCGAACAGGATCACGTAGCCGATGATTGATACGAACGCATGTATTGTGTGCCGCCAAAGCCGGTTGCCGACGACAGTGGGTACAGCACATTGCCTATTTCGGCAACCATGACCTCCCCCGAACAGAGAGAATGAAGGCGCATCCAGCGCCAGCTCTTTCACACCGTTGTCTAATCCACGAACCGATAGGTCATCTGCGTGACCGTTCCACGAAAATAGGGCTTTTCGCCCTGCGGCGTGATCCAGGCAACCTCACCGTAAAAGGGGATCAGCATGCCGTCCTGACGGCGGTAATCGCTGAACCGACCCTCCCACGGCATCATCACGGTCTGGCCAGCAACCAGCGCGCCACGCGCATCTGCATGA
>JBBQIB010000357.1:0-4393 GCA_038324515.1 Burkholderiales bacterium | reverse complement strand
CGAGTAGATGCGCAGCGTGTTGATGCCGGTGGTGCCGCTTTGCATCTGCATCTGGCTCCAGTGGATGCCGGGTTCGAAATCCAGAAACTGGCGCGCCAAGAACTGCCCGGGCAAGCGCCAATGCAGCCACAAGTGGTAGGCCGCAAAACTGACCAGCATCGCCCGCATGCGAAAGTTCAGCCACCCGGTGGCGCGCAACTGGCGCATGCAGGCATCGACCATCGGGTAGCCGGTGCGGCCCTCGCACCAGGCCTCGAAGCGCTCAGCGTCAAACTGCTGCTCACGCAAGCCGTCATGGGCACGCGAGAAATTGCGAAACTCGATCTCGGGCTCGTCTTCCAGCTTCTGCATGAAGTGGCAGTGCCAGCGCAGCCGCCCTGCAAAACCGCGTAAGTCGTGGACCAGCGCGCGTTCTGGTGTGTGGCTTGCTGTGTGGTCTGGTTTGTGGTCTGGTACGCGGCTCTGGCTTGAAATGGCAGCTTCAGTCGCCTGGTGCACTTGCCGCATCGACAGCGTGCCAAAAGCCAGATGCGCGCTCAAGCGGCTGCAGCCCTGCTCTGCGCTCAACGGGCTGGACAGTGACTTTCTGTAGCCCAGCGCCCGGCCGCCCAAGAAGTCTTGCAGCACGGCGTTCGCGGCCACCTCACCCCCTGCCGGCACAGACCGCACGGGCCCTTTCGCAAAGTCTGCCGCTGCAGACAAGCCCTGCCAGGTCGAACTGGCTTGCAGATCGGGTAGATCGTGCAGATCAGCCTGCCGGCCCGACCACTGGGCCAGCTCATTCGGCGCACGCCAGCCACCGATCAGCTGCAGCGCGGGGGCATCCATCCGCCGGGCCCAGGCAGCCGCCCAGCCGCTTCTGGATTTCAAGCGACGCACGACGCCCGTTTGCGGGTACTCGGTCCACGCCACCCCTTGGGCGCGGCACCAGCGGCCCACTGCCAAGTCGCGCTGGTAAGTCCAGCCCGAACCGGTTTCTTCGTGGCTCAACAGGTGGCTGAACGCAAAAGCCGAACGCAACTCATCCAGCACCTGCAGCATCGGCCCCACCCGCAACAACAGCGGCAAACCCCGTGCCGCCAGATCAGCCCGCAAGGGCGCCAGACAAGCCAGCGCAAAGGCCAGATGCTGCGCATCAAAATCGCCGCCCGCCAGCCACTCTGGCTCGATCACGTACAGCGCCAATGCCTCGTCAGCAGCCTGCGCAGCCGCCAGCGGCGCATGGTCTTGCGCCCGCAGATCACGCTTGAGCCAGACCAGTGCGCGCATTCGGTGGCCTGTCAGCGGGGATGGAATCGGTAGAGTCGGTGGAGTGGGCTGTGCGCTGCGGCTGGGCAGACTAGCGCCGGGCCGCATCCCAGCTCGCAGCCCAGCGCTGCATGCGCGGCCTCAGCCTCAAAAAGCCCCGGTATCCCCATTCAAGGACTGGCGTCACGCCCGGCAGCCTTGCCACCCGCGCCAGCCAACGCCAGCCCGGCATGCGCGCCCACAACTCGACAAAGGCGGCTGCACCGCTGCTCAAGCGCCCATCGGCGTGCCGCACATGAAAGCGCGCCAGCAGTTGTGCTCTTGAAGGCGCAGGGGTCACCCCGTGGGGCTGCGCTGGCTCAGTCAAATCGGTCGCAGCGTCGCTGACGTCGGCAAAGCTCACAGGCGCCAGGGCTTTCAGATCTCGGTAAATCGCTATCTCACGCCTGCACAACGGGCAAGCACCGTCGTACAGAACAGTCAGCGTGTCTTCTTGGGTCGTCGTTTGATACTGCATGGTTGCAGATTGAACCATGCGGTTTCAATCCGTGCAGGCGCAGGGCTGTGGCGTCGCAGCGGGCGCGCGGCCAATCGGGAAATGGGAGACCAGCCCCTGGCAACGTGACCCTGGCAACAGGAGACCTGCCCCTGGCAACGCGGCAACGCACTTGGGCTGGCGCAGATCGTGGGCGGCGCAGAATCTGTCGCCAAGTAGCCCGATGCTGTGAATCTGATGCGTGATGTACGATGCAGACAACTTCTGAGGCCTGCATGCGCACCACCCTTGCCATTGACGACGACGTGCTGGCCGCGGCCAAACACTTGGCACAGCGCCAGGGGCGCAGCACGGGTGAGGTCGTCTCTTCGCTGGCACGGCACGGGCTGGCTCTGAGCACGGTTGGGCCCACTGCCGTGCGCAATGGCATCCCCCTGTTGGCGAGGAGCACGCTTGGCGAAGGTGGCAGCGGCCAAGCCGTCACACTGGAACTGGTCAATCAGCTGCGCGACGAACAGCCCTGATGCGCTACCTGCTGGATGTGAACATCTTGATCGCACTGGTTGACCCCGCCCACGTGCATCACGACACTGTTCACGATTGGTTCGGCAGTGTGGGTCGGCAAGCCTTTGCGACCTGTCCCATCACCGAAAACGGGCTGCTTCGCATTGTGGGGCACCCCAAGTACCCGAATTCGCCCGGCCCACCCAGCGCTGTGGTCGGCACCCTGGCCGCACTGCGGGCAATGCCAGGCCATGCATTCTGGACCGACAGCATCAGCCTGGTCGACAGCGATTTCGTGGCGCCCGCTCTGCTGTCTACCCATGCGCGCGTGACCGACAGCTACCTTCTGGCGCTTGCCCGGGCCCACCAGGGCCGCCTAGCCACACTGGACGCCAAGCTGGCCACCGAGGTGGTTGCCGATGGGCGCGAATACTTGGAACTGTTGTGAGCCAGACCATCAGTACTGTGCGCCAGGCGCTCGTGGAAGGGGAGAACAGAGGTGCCCCTCGACCCTTAGACCCATAGACCCAGTAGCCTTTGAGCATGCGTAGTCGCCGAGGGTGGGGCCGCGCTGCAGCAGCTCGGCCACCACCCCGCGACGTCCTTGGGGAAGCAATTGCTGCGATAGCCCGTGCCCGGTGAACCGGGTCATGTTGGGCCTCCGAAATCAAGACGGCCCATTGACGACCTGCAATCGGGTTGGCCAACCGGGGCCGGCACCCAACGTGCTGGTCTGTCAGACATCGCTCGGGCCGCCTTCCCAGGCCGTGCGCATTTGCGCCAGCAAAGGCGCAGGCACGCGGGGGTCTCCTTCTGCGGCCTCCAGCGTCTGGCTCATGCTCTGCGCAATGGCTTCCAGCACCCGGGCCGGTTGGCTGACACCGCACACCCGGCGGCCGAAGTCGTGCAGCTCCTGCCTTGTCGGATAGGCCCGCGAGTGGTGCTTGCCAGCGAACAGCTTGAGTGCCAGCGTGCGGTCTTCAAGCTCGGGGCCACCCAGGTAGCGCGTGTACTTGTAGATGGATGTCGTCACGACGTCGAACATGGGTGCCAGCCAGACCTCGGCAGGGCTGCGGTACAGCACGCCGAAGTTCTTCAGATGCGCGTCGCCATTGCGCACCATCACAGAAAACGCGACCTGATGGAAGAAGCGGTGCAGGTTGTCGCTGTGCAGTTGCAATTGCCGCAGCAACTCGGCCACACGCTGGTAGCTGCCCTGGTACTTGCGGTCTGACAGCACGTCGCGCACCCGCAGGCCAGCCAAGGCGGCAATGTCCTCGAAGCCGAGCCGCTCGACGCGGTGGCCCTGATTCACGGTGTCGATCACCATGTCGAAGCGGTCGAGGATCAGCATCTGGCCATCGTCGGACAACGTGGCTTCGGCCACGTCGATGCCGGCGCTGCGTGCCGCCCTCAGGCACAGATACTCATTGGCCGCCAGGCCCGGGTAGGCGGGGCTGGCGGCCTTGACGATCAGTGAGGGGATCGGCACGGTGGCTCGCTCAGGCACCATGATCTTCGGTTGCATGCCCGCGATGCCCGCGCCCGTACTCAGGTAGGCAGCCACCAGCTCGTCGAAGACCTGCGGCGTGTAGCGGGTCTTGACCAGTTCGGCTTTGCTGATGGGCCGAGGCGCCGTTGCGGCCGGCAGGTCTGTCAGCTGATACCCGAGCCGTCCGATGCCGTTGCGCCCAACGAGTGCCAGAAGGTGCATCGGCGTCATCGCCTGCTTAGGAAACAGATCGCGGATGCGCATGAACAGATCGCCTTCGGGCATGTTCTGATCCATTGGCGGAAACAGGTCGCCGTCCTGCCAGGTCAGACGCTCACTGGGCGACATGAGCAAAGCGACTGCCGCCTGCTTGGGGTCCGGGTCGAGGTAGCGAAACTCGTAGGTCGAAGTTTTGAGCAGCTGGCCTGCGTGCTCCGAGTCGCCAATGGATACCGTGAGCGAGCGGATCTTCTCAGGGAGCAT
The DNA here is from genome assembly GCA_038324515.1 of Burkholderiales bacterium. Lineage (GTDB taxonomy): Bacteria > Pseudomonadota > Gammaproteobacteria > Burkholderiales > Burkholderiaceae_C > Rubrivivax. Next base: position 170 of record JBBQIB010000357.1, on the reverse strand, counting down.
CGTCTTCATCCTGGAAGCGACGGGCGACGTCCAGAGCTGAAGGCAGGCCGGCGCGCTGCAGCTGCATCGTCAGACCCAGTGCGCCGAGCACGGCCATCAGCGACGAGACGGTGGTGTCTTGGCCGGCTTCGAGGCGGTAGACGACCTCGCGGACCTTGCCCGCCCTTTTG
>JBBQIB010000356.1:0-4395 GCA_038324515.1 Burkholderiales bacterium | reverse complement strand
CGCTGAAAGACCTGGAAGGCAAGAACCTGGGCACACCGGCCGGGGGCTCGGCCTTTCGCATGTTCAGTGTGTTGGCCGACAAGAACGGCATCGATGCAAAAAAGGTCAACTGGACCAACGTGGCGCCCAACCTGCAAGAGCAATTGATGCTGCGCGGCCAGGTCGATGCTTCTGCGGTTTTCAACGTCACCAGCTACATCAATCTGGTCGCCCAAGGGCAAAACCCCGACACCGACATCCGCTGGTTCCATTACGCAGACCACGGCATCGATCTCTACAGCAACGGGCTATTGGTCTCGCCGGCGCTCGTGAAGGAAAAGCCCGAGGTCGTGGCCGGTCTGGTGCGCGCCGTGCACAAGGGCGTGCGCGACGCCATTGCCGACCCTGATGCAGCGATGGCCGCGCTGGTCAAGCGTGAGCCGTTACTGAATGCCGAGCTGGAAAAGCGCCGCATGATCTACGCGCTGCGCACGGTGATGATGACGCCAGAGGTCGCCAAGCAAGGCGTTGGCGACCTGGACGAAGAGCGGCTCACGCGCTCGATCGCTCAGCTCTCGGGTGTAGTCGAGTTGCCCCGACAGCCGGCGCCTTCAGAAATCTTTGACCGCCGCTTCTTGCCGCCGGTGGCCGAGCGCATGCTGGCCATGAAGTAAGGGCGGGTCATGCCGTCTGTGGATGTCGCCTGGCTGCTGGCGCAGCCGGGGCAATCGCCCGCGTTGGCCAACCAGCGTATCTGCCTGCAGGGCTCGGTCATCGAGTCGGTGCAGCCTTTGGCCACGGCTCCTGCAGGGCCTCGGCGCCTGGCGATGCCTGCACTGTGCAACGCGCACGATCACGCACGCACTTTCAGAAGCGCCACGCTGGGCGCCTTTGGCCAGCCGCTGGAGAGCTGGTTGCCGTTTCTGGGCGTCTTGCCGGGTGCTGACCCCTACCTGTGCGCCGCCACTTCATTTGCGCGCTCGGTGCGCCAAGGCGTGGCGCGCTTGATGGTGCACTACACGCGGGTGCAGGGCGGCATGCCTTATGTAGAAGAAGCGCTGGCGGTAGCCAGAGCCGCGCGCGATGTCGGTGTGCACATCGGCTTTGCGGTGTCCATGCGCGACCGTCGCGGCATCGGTTTGGCAGAAGATGCAGCGATGCTGGCGGCTTTGCGCAGCGAGTTGCGTGCGCCGGTGGCGCAGCGCTTGACAGCGCCAGCACACAGCCCTGCGACGCAGCTTGCCATCGTCGAGGACCTGGCCCAGGCTTTACAAGCCGCGCCTGATCTGGCATCGCACACCACACTGCAGTACGGCCCCAGCGGCGTGCAGTGGTGCAGCACGGCGCTGTTGGAAGGCATTGCACAGGCCTCGGCGCAGCACCAGCGGCCAGTCCACATGCACCTGCTTGAAACGCGTTATCAACGCGACTGGTGCGACCAAGTCCACCCAGGCGGTGTGCTGCCCTACCTGGACCAGATGGGCCTGCTGAGCCCGCGCTTGACGCTGGCCCATTGCACCTGGGCCCGGCCTGAAGAGCTGGCGCTGTTGGCCGAGCGGGGTGTGACTATTGCTGTCAATACCAGCTCCAACCTGGGCTTGAAGTCAGGCATCGCGCCGCTGGCAGAGATGTTGAGGCAAGGTTGCAAGGTGGCGATGGGGCTGGATGGCATGGCGCTGGACGACGACGACGACGCCTTGCGTGAGATGCGCTTGGCTTTTGCGCTGCACCGAGGCTGGGGCTTCGAGACCGAGATGACGCCGGCTCAGTTGTGGCAGTTTGCGGCCTGCACCGGGCGCCACAGCGTGACTGGCAGCACCTTTGGCGAAAGTGGTGGCGCTGACAACAGCGACAGCAACGGCAACAGCAACAGCAACAACAACAGCAACGGCAACGGCAACGGCAATAGCGGCGTTGCACCCGGCGGCAGCATCACCCCAGGCGCCAGCGCCGACCTCGTAGTGCTGGACTGGGACGCGTTGGACGACGACCCACTGTTTGACGACATCGACCCGTTGTCGCTGTTGCTGGCGCGCGGCCGGGGCAGCTTCATCGATGAGGTGATCATCGGCGGCCGCTGCGTGGTGCGCGCTGGCCAGTTGGTGGGCCTGGATGAAGCCGCCTTGCGCGCAGAACTGTTGCAACAGGTGCGCTAAAGGCTGGCTGCGGCGCCCGAGTTTCTGGCCTGGCGCCAGCAGCTGGAGTTGGTGGCAGAAGACCTGGGCCCGTTCTACCGTGGCCGGGCTTGGCTGGGCTGCTGCTGAGTCTTGCCAGATCAGCCGGGCCCAGGCGCAGAGCCAGACACAGGCACAGGCACAGGCACTTGCCCCGTTCCGATGTAGGCCATGCCCAACTGGGTGGCGCGCATCTGCCAGCCCTGCAGTTGCGGTGCGATCCGGTCCCAGGGTGAGCGCAGTTCTTCAGGGGCACCGTTGTAGCCGTGGTTCTTGAAGTAGACCCACAGGTTCAGGGGCGCCGCCCAGCGCGGGAAGAACTTGATCCCGGCGATGGCCACCCGCGCACCCGGCCGCGCGCAGCCCAGCAACCTCGCGACGGCAGCCCGCGAGCGCAGCACGTCGTGGGTGTAGTGAAAGAAGAGTGCATCCACCGGCTCGGGCAGTTCAACGTCTTGCGCCGCCAGTTGCAGCAGATGCACTTTGCGCCAGCCCTGCGCTTGCACACGTTGTTGCGCCAGCGCCAACATGTCAGGGCTCTGGTCGATGCCGTAGACACAGCCCTCAGGCCCCACTGCTTCGCGCAGCAGAGCCAAGCTCAGGCCCGTGCCGCAGCCCACATCCAGCACCCGCTGGCCTGGCTGCAATTGCAAGGCTGCGACGGTTTGTTCGCGGATCGGCCAGGTCGGGCCGCAAGTGCCGTCGTAGGCTGGCGCATGCCGTCTGTATTTGACAATCGATGCGGCGCGCACAGCGGCTTCTGATTCGCTGGCTGATCCGGCCAGCTGGTTGCCTGGCAGGCCGGGGCCGGGGCCGTTGCCGGGCATGGACGAAGCAGTGCCGACGGCCGCCGCTTGGACATTGGGAGTTGAAGGTAGGGAAGACATCGAAACGGCCTGAGCAATGCGGCAGGAACATAGCATGGACTGCCTGAACTTGCCTGCAGGTCGGCCTGCCGTGGGCTGGCCTTGCAAGCTCGCGCCGACATGACGAGATGGATGGGCCCAAACATGCCGAACAAACCCGCCAGCCAGTGAATCAGCGATTCGCGGCCTTCTATGGTCGATTCGTCGCCCCAGGAGGTGGGTTGGGATGTCAAAGCGTTAACCTCAGGGACTCTCAATCTTGGGCGCCCTCTTTTCTGAGCGTCATTCCTCTTTCATGCGTGTTTTTTTTGCTGTAGTCCTGTGTTCTGCCTTGGTTTTGACGTCGTTGGTGGGCTGCTCCAACAAAGACGGGGCCGAAGGCGTTGGCGCTGCGGCCAAGACGGTGAGCCCGACCGTGTTGTTGCTGGGTGCCGAAGACATCATCAGCGCCACGCCCCGCCTGCTGGCCACTGGCCCGGTGGTCAGCGGCTCGCTGCAACCCCAGCGGATGGCCGATTTGCGTGCTGAGTTGGGTGCGGTGGTGATCCAGGTCCCCAAAGACAACGGCCAACCGGTGCGTACCGGCGATTTGCTGGTGCGGCTGGATGACACCAGCCTGCGCGAAAGTCTGGCCTCTGCCGATGCGACCGTGCGCGCTGCCACGCAGGCGATGGAGCAGACCGAGCGCCAGGTGCAGCGCCTGAAAACGCTGCAGGCCCAGGGCATGACCACGCTGCAGGCGCTGGAAGACAGCGAAGCACGCCGCAACAACGCCCGCAGCGACCTGGCAGCAGCCCAATCACGCGCCGTGTCAGCGCGCCAGCAGTTGCGCCGCACGGAAGTCAGGGCGCCTTTTGACGGCGTCATCAGCGGCCGCCTGGTCTCGCCCGGCGACACGGTGCAGATGGGCCGCGAGTTGCTGAAAGTGATCGACCCGCGCAGCATGCGTTTTGAAGGGCTGGTGGCAGCCGACCGCATGGCCGAGTTGAAGCTGGGGCAGACGGTGAGTTTTCGTGTCATTGGCGCCGAAGCCGGCCAGTACACCGGCACCTTGAACCGCATCGACAGTGCGGCCAACGCAGCCACGCGACAAGTCGCTGTGCAGGTGGTCTTTGACGGCACCCAGACCGTGCCGCGCACCACGGGCCTGTTTGCCGAAGGCCGTGTGCAGACCGGTGGCGCCCAGGTGCTGGTGTTGCCCGAGGGCGCGGTGCAGCGCGAAGGCGAAAACACCTTCGTCTGGCGCGTCGATGCCAAGACCATCACCCGAGTCCCGGTGCGACTGGGTGAGCGGGATGCGCGCACTGGCGTGTTGCCAGTGTTGGAGGGCCTGAGCGCTGGCCAACGTGTGCTGCGCAACCCTGGCAGTGGGCTGC
>JBBQIB010000355.1:0-4405 GCA_038324515.1 Burkholderiales bacterium | reverse complement strand
GTCGACCAGCGGGGTCAGGTAACGGTGCACCGCCGACGACGCGGCATCGGGCGACGGTGTTGCAGCTACTGGCCACCAAGCCTTTTCCAGCTTGTGCTCACCCAGAAGTTCGAGGATCGGTTCTGGCAGGTCTTGCACTGCAAATTCGCCCGCAATTCGGCCAAGCCGCAGGCTGGCGGGCAGACTTTTGAGCTGAGAGCGGGCCACCTGGCTGCGGTTGGCGCGCAATGCGTTTGCCGTGTCCAGCAGCTTGGCCAGGGTGCGCGTGCTGCCCACAGGCGGCTCCAGCACAAAGTACGGGCGTGCACTCAGCGCCAGTACTTCGGTGACCTCGGCTCCGTTCTGGTTCACGCTGTAGGCCAACCGATCATGTCGGCGCCGATGTGCCGACAATTCGTCCATGGTGGAAGCCGTGATCACGGCCCAGTCGACCACCGATCGACCCGGTCCACCTTCGGGCAGGCCGCGCGCCAGACGCTTGGCCGAGTCAGCCAGTTCCTCGCACTTGGCGTGCAGCCCGACGAAAGGATAGCTGGACCGGGCGATGGCCACACCCACGCCGATGTCCAGCGGCTTCTGGTCTGAAAGATTGCGATCCGCCAGCGCTTCTGCGTAGGCTCGCACGAAAGGTAGCGCGCACTCGGCACGGCAGGTCAGCAGCAGGTCGTCACCGCCCAGCATCAGAAGCTGATACGGCCTGTACTGCCCCGACCCGGGGTCCATCTTGCCGAAGACTACCCACAAGGCTTCGACCAGCGCGGCGCGCACGGTTTGACGCATGGACGCGTAAAAGGCCTCGACTCCGGCTTCAAGGTCTAGCCAACGCTGCAAACCCGCTGCGGCGGGCTCGTCAGGCAAAGTCGGCGATTCGGTCACGAGCTTGACCGGGCCGCGAGAGCCTACGCCATTGCCGTCGGCATGCACCAGCGCCAGATAGCGGCCGCCACCGCCCGCCAGGTCTTCGAGGTCGCGGGGCTCACGCCACAGCCCACCCCGGCAGGGCAGCAAGGGCTGTCGGTCATCGCCAAGCATGTTCTGCAGGCGCCCAACGATGTCTTGAGTCCTTCCGCTGCGGAAACGGTCGCCGGCTCCCCACTGCACCACGGCTTGCCACGAAACACGCATCTGCTGGCGTCTTCCTTTTTGCACAACCTCGAGCGTGTGCGTGGCAGCTCCTTGCCCGGAAAGCGCGCACACCTGGTCGACAAATAGGTCGGGGTCTGCCACGGGCGGGGGGGGCGTCCGGGCGACCTGAGCCTTCCAGCCCTGTACCAGCTTCGCATCTCCAGGTGATGGCGCCCACGATTCCAAGTGCAGTTCTGTCAACAACCCCGGAAGGTCTGCCGCCAACAGGGCTGCTGCTTCGTGGGCGAAGCCTGATGCGCTGTCAAGGTTCGGAAACAAGGCCTGGAAGTGCCCACCGTCACGCGTCAGTACACCGGCGCGATACGCAGCGTCCGGGTCATCCGCCACCCAGGGCTGACCCGTGTCGCTTTCAGTTCGCAGGGCTGCTGCGCCTTCTGATGCGCGTGGCCAGTCTGTCGGCGCCGGCGCCTGCAGCCCGCTTGGCAAGACGTGCTGTTGCCACTGGGCGGCCAACTCGGGCAAGCGCAAGCGCAGCACCTCTCCCACCAGCGCGTTCGCACCAAGGATGGTGCGCAGGCGGGGAATGGCAAAGAGATAAGTCTGGATGCGCTTGAACTCCAGCCGAACGCGGGAAACCGTCATCTTTGACACCCGTTAGAAACTTGCTTCACACACCCACTCCACCGGATACGGTCTCGGTCAACCCTCGTAAGGCCTGCTGCACGCGCCGAGGCAGCAGATCCTGGTTGGGTGGCAGAAGCCCTGCCATCAGCGCGGCCACATCAAGCTGAGAGACAAAGTTGCCACCGTAGGGCTGGCCGAGGCAAGCGCACATACCCCTGTCGAGCAACAAGGCAGCCAGGTGCTGAATGTCTGGCTGCAACCCCTTACCGTGGGCCAGACGATTGCGCCAACCTCGAACGCCTTCATCGCCACCACCTGTATACCGTTTTACCAAGTCAGCCAGTGCTGTTGATGCGGCCTGCCGCCGACCGCGCCCATTCTGGGCTAGCCAGCTTGGCCAACTGTCAAGCAACAGTTCGGGCCTGAAAGCAAACCTTGTGGAGTTCTTCATCTGGCGATCGAGTGCAATCTGATGCTTCGGCAGTTTGCTGGCCGCTGACTTGGTGCCCCACAGCAACGTTCCGGCGCGATCGACCTCCAGACCCATGGCCGCGAGCGCTGCGCTTGCGGCCATCATCTCCATGGTCGCGCACTCGAAGAATTGACCCAGCTTGCGAACCACACCGCATACATCCCCCACGGTCGCTGCCGTCTCGAGCTGAGCTGCGAACCGCTCCAGTGGCAGTAGTTGCAGCGCATCAGTTCCTCCAGCTGTGGGAAGTTCCAGCAATGGCCCCAGCGTATCCAGCACCCGAAGCGCCCATGGTGCTGCGCCGCATCGCCGCGCAAGACCGTAGGCGCTGATGAAGTCCTGCTTGCGCAGCGCCTCGGCGCAATGAAAGCGCAGCGCCTCACGTTCGCTCCACTTGTCGCCGTAGCGCAATGCCAGCACGGCCTCGCCGCCATTTCCACGCTCGGGTTGCTGGACAAGCCAAACCCGCTCCTCACCTACCCGCGTGGCCACAAGGCGTTCGGTCACCTCCTTGAGTTGGGGCAAACCGCCCGTGGTGGTGAGCGCCACTCGGCCCGGGCCCGGGCTTGCGTCCCAGGCCGAAAGCACGTGGTTCAGCCGTGCCAGAAAGCGGCTCTGGCTGTCTGCGTCCTCCGCCGTATCGTTCTCGCGTAGCACGTCGATCCAGGTGCTGCCCGCCCGCCCCAGCAGGTCTGGAGCCGGTGCGCCACCGCTGTCGCGCCACTTCACCCCCAGGTGCTCGGCCAGAAACCGCGACACCAAGGGCCCTGCCCCAATCGGCTCGCCAGCGTTCTTGTCGGCATGCCTGTGCGTGTTCAACACCACCACGGTCACAGCTCCGGCGCCAAACAATTCCTTGACGAACGGCAGCAGTCCTTGCAGCTTCGGGAACAGTACCGGCAACTGCGGGGCCGCCGGCTGCGGCAAGCTCTCGGCCTGCGGCAGCAGCCTCACATCAGGGCTAGAGTAGGCAGCAAGGTAGCTGCCGTCTGCATCGGCGACGACCTCCAGCATCAAGTCCCTGGGGAGCCTGGCTTCGGCAGGCATCTCGCGGTCACGCGGGGGCAGTCGGCCCAGTGGGAAGGCCAACAGGTCCGCCCGCAGCAGCATCAGCAACGCCTCGTGGAAAGCTCTGGCGTCTCGCTCAGCCGGTTCATGCCGCCGCTCGGAAGACCATGGGCCAGAAGGCCCGCTTGTCCATGCGGGCAATTGCACGTCGCTGACGCCAGCGGATAACAACCAAAGCCAACGCAAGCTGCCGCCCCTCCCAGGGTTCCTGGACGACCTGTCTGTCCTGCAGAGCGAAGCCGACAAACTGACAATCTTGTCGCCAATTTGGCCAGATACCGTGTGATCCCGGCTATCGGTGCATGCCCGAGCCTTCGAGTGGTGCTTTGGCAGAGTTCCCAGGGGTTTGAACGCATAAACCGCCAGCGTGCTGCACTCCCCCACGCGCGTCAGGATAGTTGTCGTACAAGCCTCGAGGGATCAAACCGCGGCGAACGCCAAGGCTGGTGTTCAAGACCACACCACCACGAGCTTCGTCTGTCCAGGGATCCAGGGGGTTACTCGCGTCCGCAAACGTCATGACGATCTCGCTGTCATCGGCACGCACGTCGGCAAAAAACGGACCGTGGCGGCGCCTTGGCCCAGCGGCATGCCGAGAGCAGATCAGACTTGATTGCGGCCACTATTACAGCCGACTCGTTAAAGCTTTGATGGGCGCTCTGTCCGTTGCCAGGGGGGCTTCAACAACATTGTCTGGCCTTCTACCGTAATATGTAATACGATAATTATCGTAATCTTAAAGCCTTGGGAGGTCCGAATGGCAAAAGCGATGGTCACGCAAGATCGCGTGTTCGAGGTCGCCGACGTGCTCACAGCACGTGGCGAGGAACCGAGCATCTTGTCCGTTCAGGCTGCCATTGGCGGAGGCAGCTATTCCACTGTCAAGCGCTACCTGGACCTCTGGAAGGAAGCTGGCCGCCAGCGTCGAGCACAGGTTGACCTTCCCGACGCGGCCGTAGAACGGCTGATGGGTCTGGGCCGCGACTTTTGGGTACTTCTTGAAGAGCGTGCGGCGCTTCAGGTCGACCAAATCCGCGCCGACGCCAAAAAGGAAGCCGCCGCCCTCGAAGCGCAGGTGCGGCAGGCCGAGCAGGCGATTGCCAGGCTAGAGCACGACAAAGATCGACTTGAGCAACTGGCCGCCGACCGCGAGGC
>JBBQIB010000354.1:0-4431 GCA_038324515.1 Burkholderiales bacterium | reverse complement strand
GCGGCAGCTTCAACTTCGACCTCAACATCGAGGCCCGCGCCGGTGGCCACCACTCGGGCAACTGGGGTGGGTTGATCTCCAACCCCGGCATCCAGCTGGCCCACGCCATTGCCAGCATCGTCTCGCCCACCGGCCAGATCCGGATTCCCGAATGGGTGCCGGCCGAACTGCCTGACTCGGTGCGCCGTGCACTGGCCGATTGCGAGGTGGACGGCGGCGCCGACGGCCCGACCATCGAACCCGGGTGGGGCGAGCCCGGCTTGTCACCTGCAGAGCGCGTGTTCGGCTGGTGCTCGTTCGAGGTGCTGGCTTCCCGGACTGGCAATCCCGACACCCCCGTCAATGCCATTCCGCCCCGCGCCTGGGCACGCTGCCAACTGCGCTTTGTGGTGGGCATCGACGATAGCCAAATCCTGCCTGCGCTGCGTCGCCACCTCGACCGCCAGGGCTTCCCGATGGTCCAGCTGAGCAGCACCCGCGAAGAGATGTTCCACGCCACCCGCATCGACCCCGAAGACCCGTGGGTGCGGTGGACCGCTGCATCACTCACCAAAACCAGCGGCAAGAAACCAGCCATCCTGCCCAACCTGGGCGGCTCGCTGCCCAATGACATCTTCACCGACGTGCTGGGCCTGCGCACCGTGTGGGTGCCGCACTCGTACCCCGGCTGCTCTCAACACGCCCCCAACGAGCACCTGCCGCCCGCAGTGCTGCGGGAAGGACTGGAACTGATGACTGGCCTGTACTGGGACCTGGGCGCTGGGGGTACGCCATGAGCGCCCTGAATCCACAGGCTACCCAGGGTTCGCAGAGTGCGCGCTACGCCTGCTTCTGCCAGCTTGGCGACCTGCTCGGCGCCGGTGAGTTCTTGCGCCGGACGCGCCACCAGTTGCACCAGCACCCCGAGTTGTCATTCGAAGAAGTCGCCACTTCTGGGGTGGTGGCCACGCGACTGGCCGAGTGGGGCTTTGACGTCACCCGCAACGTGGGCGGCCACGGCGTGGTGGGCACGCTGAAAGTGGGGCCAGGCAGCCGCAGCGTGGCGGTGCGGGCCGACATGGATGCCTTGCCGATCACCGAAGCCACCGGCAAGCCCTACGCCAGCCAGGCGCCAGGCGCGATGCACGCCTGCGGTCACGATGGCCACACCACCATGCTGCTGGGCGCAGCGCAACAACTGGCCCGCACCAAGCAGTTTTCTGGCACTGTCCATCTGGTCTTTCAGCCCGCTGAAGAAGCCGGCAAAAACAGTGGTGCGCAACGCATGATTGCCGACGGCCTGTTCGAGCGTTTTCCATGCGATGCCATCTTCGGCTTGCACAACCACCCGGGTTACCCCGTCGGCACCTTCATGTTCGGTGCCGGCCCTTTCATGTCGGCCTCGGATACCGTTCGCATCGTGGTGCGCGGGCGTGGCGGCCATGCCGCACGACCCCACTTGACGGTCGATCCGGTCATGATCGTCGGCAGCCTGATCATGGCACTGCAGACCGTGGTGTCGCGCAACATCGACCCGACCCAGACCGCCGTCGTGACCATCGGCACCGTTCACGCCGGCATTGCCGCCAACGTGATACCAGAATCGGCCACGCTGGAGTTGAGCGTCCGATCCTTCGACGCAGGTGTGCGCCAACTTCTGGAGCGGCGCATCACCGAACTCGTCACGGGCCACGTGCAGGCTTACGGCGGCAGCGTCGACATCGACTACCAGCGCGGCTACCCGGTGGTGGTCAACACCGCTGCAGAAACCGAGCTGGCGCGCCAGGTGGCCGAAGAACTGGTGGGGGCAGAACAAGTCATCTCCCCCTTCGGCCCGGTCACCGGCAGCGAAGATTTCGCCTACTACCTCCAGCACAAGCCGGGCTGCTTTCTGCGTGTGGGCAATGGCGAGGATTGCCCGATGCTGCACAGCGCCAAGTACGACTTCGACGACCGCAACCTCACCATCGGCGCGGCCTACTGGACGCGTTTGGTGGAACGTTTCCTCGATCTGCCCGCTTGAGAGGCCTGCTTGAAAGGTCCGCTCCAAGCTGTGCCCGGCTGGCAGAGTCCTCAAAAAATGTCCGGCTCAGCCACCGCAGCCCCAAACCCGGTCTGCAAGAAGTCGAAGTCACAGCCCTCGTTGGCCTGCAGCACATGCTTGCCGAACAGCCAGCCGTAGCCGCGTTCATAGCGCGGCGCAGGGGGTTTCCAGGCGGCGCGGCGGGCTTGCAATGTGGCGTCATCGACGTGCAGGTGGATGCTGCGTGCCGGCACGTCCACGGTGATCTGGTCGCCCGTCTGCAGCAGCGCCAGCGGCCCGCCTACGGCCGCTTCCGGCGCGCAGTGCAGCAGGCAGCCGCCGTAGCTGGTGCCTGACATGCGGGCGTCTGACAAGCGCAGCATGTCTTTCACACCCGCCTTCAGCAACTTGGTCGGGATCGGCAACATGCCCCACTCGGGCATGCCGGCGCCCAGCGGGCCGGCATAACGCAGCACCAGGATGTCATCACCCGTCACGTCGAGATCGGGGTCGTCTACCGCTGCTTTCAGCGCCGGGTAGTTGTCAAACACCAAAGCGCGGCCGGTGTGTTGCAACAGATGCGGCGCGCAGGCGCTGGGTTTGACGATCACGCCGTCGGGCGCCAAATTGCCACGCAATACGGCCAGCGCGCCTTCTGCATAGATGGGGTTGTCCAGCGCTCGGATGACGTCGGCGTTGAAGACCTCGGCGCCGGCGATGTTGTCGCCCAAGGTGTGGCCGTTGACGGTGAGTGCTTCGGTGTGCAAGTGGCTGCGCACTTGTTGCAGCATCGCCGGCAGGCCGCCGGCGTAATAGAAGTCTTCCATCAGGTACTTGTCGCCGCTGGGCCGGATGTTGGCCAGCACGGGCACTTTGCGGCTGGCTGCGTCGAAGTCGTCCAAAGTCAGGGCATGGCCGGCGCGGCGCGACATGGCGATCAGATGAATGATCGCATTCGTGCTGCAGCCCATGGCCATGGCGCAGACCACGGCGTTGTCGAAGCTGGCGCGGCTGAGCAAACGTGCCGGGTGCAGGTCTTCCCACACCATCTCGACGATGCGCCTGCCGCAGCCTGAAGCCATGCGCGGGTGGTTGGCATCAGGCGCGGGGATGCTGGAGGCACCCGGCAGCGTCAGCCCCAGCGCTTCTGCAATGCCGGTCATGGTGGATGCGGTGCCCATCGTCATGCAGGTGCCATGGCTGCGGGCGATGCCGGCTTCCATCTCTTGCCAGGCCTGGTCACTCAGGCGGCCGGCGCGGCGCTCGTCCCAATACTTGAAAGCATCGCTGCCCGAGCCCAGCACCTGGCCGCGCCAGTTGCCACGCAGCATCGGGCCGGCGGGCAGGTAGATGAAGGGCAGGCCGGCGCTCATCGCGCCCATCGTCAGGCCCGGCGTGGTCTTGTCGCAACCACCCATCAGCACCGCGCCGTCTACCGGGTGGCTGCGCAGCAGCTCTTCGGTTTCCATCGCCAAGAAATTGCGGTACAGCATGGTGGTGGGCTTGACCATGCTCTCGCTCAGGCTGATGGCCGGCAACTCCAGCGGAAATCCGCCCGCTTGCAGCACACCGCGCTTGACGTCCTCGACCCGCTGCTTGAAGTGCGTGTGGCACTGGTTGGCGTCGCTCCAGGTGTTGACGACCGCAATGATCGGCTTGCCGACCCAATCGGCAGGCGCGTAGCCCATCTGCAGCACGCGCGATCGGTGGCCGAAGGAGCGGAAGTCGTCGGGGGCAAACCAGCGCGCGCTGCGCAGGTCTTGGGGTTGCTTGGCGTGCTTCTGTGGTGTTAAGTTCATCGGCGGTCTCCTGGCAGGTTTTTGGGGGTTGCCGCGCATGGTACTCAGCTGAGCAACCGGCCCGGCCTTGCCCTAGACTTGCAACTATTTTCAGCCAGCAGCAGGTGCGTGATGAGATCTCTTGCCCCACAGGTAGTGCGCCATGCTGTGCGTCACTTGGTGCCGTTGCTCTTGGCAGCCGGCCTGTGCCTCAGTGCCGGGACGCTGCAAGCGCAATCAGCGCCAGACAAGTCCACTGCGCTGAAGGTGCTGCGCTACGCTTTTCCGATTGCCGAGACCACCTTCGATCCGGCGCAGATCAGCGACCTCTATTCACGCACCGTGGTGGCTGGCTTTTTTGATGCACCTTTCGAATTTGCCTACATGGCCGAGCCCGCGCGGCTGCGCACCAACACGGCTGCGGCGATGCCGGAGATCTCGGAGGATTTCAAGACCTTCACGGTGCGCATCCAGCCGGGCATCTTCTTTGCCGACGACCCGGCCTTCAAAGGCAAGAAGCGCGAGCTGGTGGCCGAAGACTACGTCTACAGCCTGAAGCGCCACTTCGACCCACGCTGGAAGAGTGCCAACCTGTACATCCTCGAGAACGCCAAGCTGGTGGGCATGGACAAACTGCGCCAGCAGGCGGTG
>JBBQIB010000353.1:0-4433 GCA_038324515.1 Burkholderiales bacterium | reverse complement strand
GTTAAAGCAGCGCAGAAAGGTGCTCTTGTCGCTGCCGCTGCTGCCGATCATCGAGATCACGTCGCCGGCATGTGCCCGCACCCCCAGGCCCTTCAGCACCTCGTTCGTGCCGAAGCGCTTGCGGATGCCCTCGGAGGATAGGTTTTTCAAACACTCTTTTTCCGTCCCGAGTGCCGCCGGCGAGGCGCGCAATCACCGACTGACCCGGTCCTTGGGTCTAGCCTCCGCACGTTGAAGGCCGACCGCAGCGCCGAAGTGCATCTCTCGAAGCAGTCACCTTAGGGTTTGCCCTCGCAATCTGCCACCAAACCCCGGCTCTGAGAAGCTCTGGCGCAGCTAGTCCCCGCGGCCCTGGGGACTTGGCCGCCTGAAGCGTGTTGGCTGGAGTGTCTCAGGCCGCTTGCAGTTGCGACCGACAAGCTGGCGCGCGTGGCGGCGCCCTGGCCTGCAGACCGAGGTGCGTGAGGATCTTCTCGATCACCGGCTGTTCCAGGACCGCCGCGAATATCTTCAACTAGCCGCTGCAGTTCGGGCAGTGCTTCAGGTGGATCTCGAAGACCCGCTTCAGCAATCGGTGCGACGCCTCGGAACGAGCCGTCTGCATCAGGTCAATCGCAAGCCGGCGGCAAATGCCGCCAGAAGCTTCACCCCTAGCCCGATGTGATCGAGTGATGGACAGCTGTCTTCACAGACAGTCCCCGCGTAGGTGTACTTGGCGGAGTGGGCGGGACCGGAACTTCATCCCCCGACATCACGGGCCAGCACTCGTCCAAAGAATTGGATTAGCATCGCCTAAGCTTCCGCGCTAACGGCCGCTCCTGGCCGATTCTGTGTATTCTCGAGTGTCGGCTGCCTGGCAGTCCAGTTCGAACGACCGCAGTCCGGTAGCTCCTTCGGCGAAGCGGCCGGCCGCTAGCAACCCACCAGCGACATACGCTGCTGTGAACTGGTCGCCCTGTGTGCCAACTACCTGTGGATGCCCATTGCTGCGGGAACACCTTCGGGGGCCTCGGTGCCTATCCGACCGGCTGCTTCGGGGCGACGAGTTCACGGTTTGGGGGCTTGGCAAACCTGCATAGCGGCTGAGCGCGGTTTGACTCTGCTCAATCTTTCTTCGCCTTGCCCCTTTCCCTTGATCTCCCGGATTTCTCTGGTTCAACCCCTGGATCGCGGTGGCATTCGACACAGTTCTCGAAGTCCCGGATCCCCTCCTCTTCGTGTTCGGCCCGGATGTTGGCGGGCGTGTGCTCGTGGCACCCGTAGCAGGTGTAAGCGCTGTAGTCGTTGCCCTTGTGACAGGTGAGGCACTCTGCGTTGTGGTCACGGTCGAGAACAAACGACTTGGCGTGGTCGAAGGTGGCAGGCTTCCAGGCGTCTTGGCTGTGGCAAGCCTGGCAATTGCCGGCAATTTTCTGGTGCAGCCGGCCCACGGGCTTCTGATGGCAGCCCTCGCATTGCTTCTGCAAACCAGGGCGCAGCAGCGCATGCGAGAACGCCTTGCGGCTTTGCAGCGCAAGCCGCGGACTGCGGTGGTCGGTGTGGCAGGCCATGCAGTCCTGCTCGATCAGTTCCTGGTGGAACGAGGTCTTCAGGGCAGGCTGTGTCGATGCCACGGCAATCACGACGCCCTTCGTCGTGCGCAGACCGATGTCGGGCACCGCATGGCACTCGATGCACAGCGTGGCGGCTGCACCGCGCCAGGGCTGGTGGCACGCGAAGCAGTCAGTGCCGATCTGGGCATGCGCCGTGACCACCGGCCCAGGGCTGACCATCAGATGCGGGTAGGCAAACGCCAGCCCCACTATTACCAGCACGTTGGCCGCAATGGCCCAGAACAGCCAGCGCCCTTTCACTTCCAGCCCCAGAACAAAAACGTGGCGATGATGTGCGCCACGCCCAGAACCCCGAATGCCAGGGTGATGGGCATGTGGATGACGCGCCACTTTTTGACGGCGTCGTAGGTCATGGTGTCCCAGTAGGTGCGTTCGGCCAGTTCGTCCGCCGGCAGATCCTGGTCGCGCATGCGTTGGCGTGCCTCGTCGAGGCGGCGCTTGCTGCGGGCGAGCAGGAATTTGCCGGTCAGGCCGCTGGCGACGTTGATGAGCATCGCACCCACGGCCAGCCAGGCCAGGATGGCGTTGAAGTGGATGCCCGCGTGCACCAGCACCAGCAACGATCCCGCCCAGGCGAGGCCTTCATGCCAGCGCAGCAGCGTGGCGGGTTGACCGGAACGAATCAACTTGCGCTTGCGCATCGAGTAGCCGAACGACGCGATGATCAGCAACACGCCCGGAATGCCCAGCCAGCGGCCGATCCAGACCAGGTTCAGCAGGTGCAGGGCGGCATCGATAACCAGGGCGGAGGCGATCAGCGCCACCATGTAAAGCACGAAGGGCAGCACTTCGTGTCGAAGCAGTCGGGCTTGCAGCGGCATCAGGCCTCCAACACCAGGGCCGTCGTCGGTCGGCCCACGCAGGGCAGACAGTGGCCCAGAGCCACGTCGTGATCCGGGCGCTCGGCATACACCACCGAGCCTGCAAGCAGCCGGGTCTCGCAACTGCCGCAACTGCCCGCGCGACAGCCGGAATCGACTGCCACGCCGTGACGCTCGGCAAAGTCCAGCAGGTTCGCGTCGCGCCCGTCCCAGGTCAGCGTGCGCCCCGATCGGCTGAACTGCACCTCCAGCGCCACCTCGAAAGGCGCAGCTGCGGGTGCTGTCGCAGCCCTGCGCACCGAAGCCGGACCGAAGGCCTCGAAGTGCACATCGGTGTCGGGCACGCCCCATTCAGCGAGTGCCGGCACCAGGCTTTCCATCATCGCCGCCGGGCCGCAGATGTAGAACTGCTGCCGCCCATCCGGCAGGGTGCGCTGCAGCAGCGCGATGTCGACATGGCCGGTATGCTGGAAGTCGCGGCCCTGCATGTCAGTAGCGGCTGGGCGGCTGTAGACCACGTTCAGCTTGAAGTGCGGGTTGGTTCTGGCCAGATCTTCGAGCTGCGCCTTGAACGCGTGTTCGTTGCCCTGGCGCAGGCCGTAGTACAGCTGCACGCTGCGCTCGGGCTGTTTGTCCAGGCACCAGCGCAGCATGCTCATCATCGGCGTGATGCCGATGCCCCCGGCCACCAGCACCGCCGGCATGGCCGCGTCGCGGTCGATGAAGAAATGCCCTGAAGGTGCTCTCACTTGTAGGACATCACCCACCTGCACACGGTCGTGAAAGTGACTCGAAGACAGGCCTGGCGCCAGATCGGGCCGGCCCGCAGGTGGCGGTACACGCTTGATGCTGACCCGGTAGTGATCCGCAGCCGGTGCGTCCGAGAGTGAGTAGCAGCGTGTCACCGGCCCGCTTTCGGCGGCGCTCGTAGCGCCCGGAATCTGCAACACGAAGGTCAGGAACTGGCCCGGTCGGAATTCTGGCAAGGGCAGGCCGTCGACGGGCTGCAGGCGGAATGAGCACTGCGACAGGGCGACGTCCTCGTGGGTGCGTGAAGTCACCCGGAACTCGCGCGTGCCTGGCCACGCCGCAGTGCTGCCTGCCCTGGCCGGCGCCATCGCCGCCGACTCTGCATCGGCCATCAACCGGGGCCGCCGCCAGATCGCAACGCCGATCGCAACCAACGCCTGCAGGAACAAGGCGGTCAAGATCCAGGCGAGAAGTTGCGCGATGGTGAGGCTGGATAAAAACATGGTCGGCCGATAGCTCAGCTAAGTGTGTGGCTGGGCCAGCCGCCCAGCCTTGATGTGGCTCAATCAGTCGTGCGACTCGTCTTGATCGTTGCCACCGTCATGGCCACGGCGTTTGCTCACGGCACGGCACGAAACCACGCCGCAGAACGCATCCACCCGGACACTCGGGGCCTTGCCCGCGTCACACGGGAAGGCCAAAGCCGTATGAGGGTGTCTATCGCTTCGTTGCTGCGCTGGCTGGCGCTTCGACCGCACGGGCCTTGCTCGCAGCCAGGTCGGCCAGTTGCTTCTTCCTCATCTCGCGCTGCTTTTCGGCCAAGGGCGGGTAGGGCCCGTAGCGATGCTGATCCGCACTGGCTCCCAGCATGTAGGGTGGAAACGCAGCGGAGGATAGAAAATTTGCTTCGTCAGAAGAATCTGTGGGCGAGTTTTGGCTCTAGGAGCTTGCCGAGCACGTGATACAGAGAGAGTTCGGCGATCCTGAACGTCCGGTAGCCATACGATTTTCTCAGTGTGACTTTGGCTTTGTTGTTCAGACCCTCGATGACGCCGCTGGAGAACTGCTTTTTGGCTCTGAAGTAGTTGAGCAAGAGATCCCGGGGCGCGCGCACCGTGCGGGCAAACTTCTTCACCGGATCGATTCGTGAGCGCATCGCCCGCTTGCACCAAGCGTCCAGGAACTTGGCGGCCCAGGCCGGTGAGTCGTATTCCCAGAACAGCTGGAACTCTTCCTTCAACAAATACGC
>JBBQIB010000352.1:0-4445 GCA_038324515.1 Burkholderiales bacterium | reverse complement strand
GCTGGCCCGGCGCTTGATGCCGTGCACCTCATAGCCTTTTTCAAGCAGCAGTTCGGCCAGATAGGCCCCGTCTTGGCCGGTCACGCCGGTGATCAGTGCGGTTTTCATTGAGGTGGCAAGGGGTTGCTTATTGACAATGCTCTGAGGATACCGTGTGGATACGGGTCTACCCGAGTTTGGTGCTCACGTGGCTTCACGTCGTCACATTTGAGTGACCGACGGGCTGCCGCTGCGGGCGGTGGTGCGCCACGCCTACAAAAAACGCAGCGCCTGGGCGTCAAAGTTGCCGAGGCCTGGCAGCACGGTTGCCAGCTCGGTTGCAGACAGGCCCAGCCAACGCCCCATCGGCGCAGCTAACTGGCTGACCGAGATTGCAGGAAGCAGGCGCCCGGATCCCACCTCGTCAGCGCTGCCAAGTGCCAGGTCAGGAAAGCGGCCATGGATGGCGCCACCCGCCACCATGCCGCCAGCCACCATGTGGTGGCTGCCCCAGCCGTGGTCGCAGCCCGCGCCATTGCTTTGCAGCGTGCGGCCAAAGTCGGATGCGGTGAACAGCGCCACGTTGTTCAGCATGCCCATGCCGGCCATGGCGCTGAGAAAGTAGTCGATCGACTGTGCCACCCGGGCCATCAGGCTTGGCTGGTCGCGCATCTGGTTGGCGTGGGTGTCAAAGCCGCCCATGCTCACCATGAACACTTGGCGCCGCATGCCCAGCGTCTGTCCGGCGGCGATCATCTGCGCCACCATGCGCAGTTGGCGCGCCAGGCCGTCGTTGTTGAGCGTGATGCTGGTGCCGGTGCCAAGCACAATGGGCGTGGCTGGAATGGCCTGCACATTTGCGCCAGGCAGTGCAGTTTGCAGCAGGCTGTTGCTGCTGATGCCGCGCTGCAGCACCCGCACGTACTCTGCTTGCAGCGCGTCTGTGCCGCTGCTGCGCGCCAGGCTGCGGGCCAGTGCCGCCGGCGCGGCATTGCTGCCGTGGATGCTGCTCGTGTCGAGCCCTCTGACGGGCACAGGCCCGTCCACGCCCACCTGGTACTGCGTGACGCTGCTACCCGAGAGAAACACTGCATTGCCGGTGGCCGACACTGCGGTGAACACCGGGTAGGCATTGGCCGCCATCAGGATGTCGCCCATGCGCCCGCCCCAGCCAGAGCGTGCGCCCTCGGGTGACAGGCTCTGCCAAGTGGATGCCTGGTCGTTGTGCGAGAACAGCTTGCTTGGCAGCGCCAGGCCAGCCTGAAACTCGGCCCGCGTCACTGGCCGCTTCAGCGGGCCCACGTTGGCCACCACCGCAGCCTTGCCGCTGGCATACCACTTGTGCAGCGGTGCCAGCTCTTCGGGCATGCCGAAGCTTCGGCCTGCGGCTTGGTTGGTGGCTGCAATCGGCAGCAGTTTGGCCAGCGGCCAGGCCAATTCACGCCGCGCAGCCGAATAGGTGGCATAGCCGGCGGCGTCTGTGGGCACCACCCAGTTGTGACTGTCGTTGCCGCCATTCAAGAACACGCACACCAGGGCCTTGTAGCCGCCGCTAAGGTCCGCAGCTTGGGCGCCCTGCGCAGACAGTGCGGCAAGCCCCGCCAGGCTGGTAGCCAGTGGGGCGCGGCTGCCTAGCACGGCGCCCAGCCCGGCTGAGGCCTTTAGAAACTGGCGGCGAGAGGTTGTGTTGGTCATCAGCGTTGCACCAGGTAGTCGGGTGATGCCAGTGCCAGGAACAGGGCCACGCGGGCGCGGCTCAGGTGGCTGGCGGCGGTGTTGCCGGGCACGCTGGTCACGGCGTCCAGGATGTCTTGCTTCAGCGGTGCGCCCATGCGGCCGGCGTACAGCAGCAGGTTCAGCCGCTCTATCAGGCCGTCCACGTTGCCAACCGCCACCAGGTCTGTGAGCGGGGCCAGGTTGGCAGTCACGTCGGTACCAGTTCCTGTCCAGCCCAGACCGTTGCTGGTCATCGCAAGAGCCATGTTGACCCAGGCCGCGCTGGTCGACTCATTCACGATCTGCAATTCGGGCACGGTGATGTTGTTGGCCGAGAAGGCGGTGTTCGGTGGAACGAAGCCAGGGCGGAAGTAGCCGAAGACCGACGGCGCGTACAGCACCCGTTGTGACTGCGATTCAAGCTCCCAAGCCATCATGAAGTTGCCTGTGACCGAGGTCGCGTCTAGGCTGCGCATCCAATGCCCCACGCGCAGCACCGGCTCGCGCAGTTTGCCCACCGCGTCCGCAGTGGGAGTGCGTGCTTCGGCGTCGAGCAACACTGCACGCACCACTGCGGCCAGGTCGCCGCGCACGCCTTGGCCGTTGTTGTTGAACGCACTGGTCACACGCGCCACATAGGCAGGGCTGGGGTGGCTGGTGACCAGGCGCTGGATCAGTTGCCTGCCGATGAACGGGCCCACGTTGGGGTGGTTGAATAACGTGTTCAGCGCAATGCGCAGGCTTTCAGTCGCGCTGCTGCCAGCAGGCACCACCGCTGCCCATGGTTTGCCGGCAAACAGTCGCTTTTCTGCTGTGGAGTGCTGGCCGGGGTAGGCCTTCATGCGCAGCAGGTCAATGCGGGTGTCGTTGGCGGCGCTGGTGTCGGGCACTCCCCAGCGGAAGTTGGCTTCGGTGAGCTGGTTGTCCGGGAAGGCCCAGCTCCAACCAGTGAACACCTTGGCCATCGCCATCACATCATTGTTGGTGTAGGTCTCGATGGGCTGGCCGTCGGCGCCCAGCTTGGGTCTGCCGTCGACATTGAGCTCGTGCAGGCCGATTGTGAAAAGCTGCATCACCTCACGGGCGAAGTTCTCGTCGGGCTGGCGGCCGATGGCCAAGTCCTCAGGCCGGTTGCGGATGTGTGACAGGTACATGCCCATGATGGGGCTCAGCGCCATCTCTTCCAGCAAGGTGCGGAAGTTGCCAAAGGCATGCTGATTCAGCGTGTCCAGATATTGCGCATAGGCGCGCGTGTGGTCGTGCAGATTCGAATCGGCCTGCGACACCATGAAGATCTGGTGCAGCGCAAAGGCCATACGCTTGCGTAACTGGTCAGGGCTGGTGCCCGCATTGGCCCAGAAGCGCTGCGCTGGCGTTGTGGCAATGAAGAGGCTGCCTCTTGGCCGGTAGGCCTCACCCAGGTTGTAACTGGCCTGCACGGCCTGCACGAATTCGGCTGTGGCGGGCAGGGCCATCTGTTCGATCAGCCAAGCAGCGGGTTGCATGCCAGCGACGCGGTTAATTTCAGCCAGCGTGGGGCCGAAGCTGGCCTGCTGCAGCAGGCGCGAGGCGGCGTACTTTGCTGCCAAAGTGGCATCTGCTGCAGGCGGTGCTGGCACGGTGAAACGCAGGGCGCCGTTGCCGGTCAAGCTGCCGGCTGAAAGCGTTGTGCCCACACCGTCAAAGGCTGCCTCGCCACTGCCTGCATCCAGCAGCACATTGGGCCCCACCGACATCAGGGTGCCAGTCGGCAGGCGCAGGTACTGCACATACAGGTTGCGGTCCTCCCCATTGATGAACGTGTCATTCAGAAAGGCCACATCCACAGTGCTGCCCGGCAGCAAACGTGGGGTCGTGAACACGTAGTCGGTCATCGTTGTGGAGAGCACCTCCGTTGTGCCCACGATCACGCCGTTCACCCGTACTTGCATCAATGCGCCTACGCCGCCGGCCAGGCGGGCACTGGCGCGTACTGTCAGGCTGTCGGTGATGTTGGATGCGGGCCAGCCAAAGCGCAGGGCACCATTCAGCCCCAACATGCTCTGGCCGGGCAGGGTGTTGGCTCCATCGAAGGCGGCGTTGCTGCTGCCCAGGTCGTACACCACGTTGGCCGCAGTGGCCTGCACAACAGTGCTGCCGGCATGGACGTAGGCCACCGTCAGGTTGCGGTCGATGCCGTTGACCACCGCGTCGTTGGTGTAGACCACGTCGACCTTGCTGCCCACCTTCAGCGGTGGCGTGGGCATGCTGTAGTCGGCCAGCGTGGGTGAGCGCACCTCCACGCTGCTCACGGCCACGCCGTCCACACGCAGTTGCAGGATGGGCCCCGCATTGCCGGCCAGGGTGCCGCTGGCACGTACCGTCACGCGGGCGGTGATGTTGGGTTGGGGCCAGGTGGCGCGCCATGCGCCATTCCACGCCAGGTTGCCTTGGCCGGCGATGACATCCAGGCCGTCGAAGGCGGCGGCGCTGGCACCGCGGTCGATCACTGCGCCCGGGGCGTTGGGTCGCATGAAGGTGCTGCCGGAAATCAGGTGGTCGATGAAGAGGTTGCGGTCTTCGCCGTTGATGAGTGCATCGTTGGTGAAGGCCACATCCACCTTGCGCCCAGGCTGCATGGGCAGGCTGGGAAAGGTGAAGTCGGCAAAGCCGGTGTTGCGCACCTCGGTGCTGCCCACCAGCACGCCGTCCACCAGCACCTGCATGGTGGCGCCAATGCCGCCTGCCAGGCTGGCACGCGCGCGCACGGT
>JBBQIB010000351.1:0-4464 GCA_038324515.1 Burkholderiales bacterium | reverse complement strand
GGTGGTGGCCTATGCGATCGCCGGCACCGTCAAGCGCGATCTGATGACCGAGCCGGTGGGCCTGGGCAAAGGTGGCAAGCCGGTGTACCTGGGCGACATCTGGCCGAGCAGCGACGAAATCTACCAACTGATGAAGTTTGCAATGAACGGCAAGGCCTTCCGCAAGAACTACGACAAGGTCCAGACCGAGCCTGGCAAGCTGTGGGAGAAGATCAAGACCGCCAGCACCGCCAAGGGCCAGGACAACAAGGTCTATGCCTGGCCCAAGAGCACCTACATCGCCGAGCCACCGTTTTTCAAAGGCTTCGAGATGCAGCCGCCGGCGATGGAGACCGGCGTCAAGGGCGCGCGCATCATGGGCCTGTTCGGCGACAGCATCACCACCGACCACATCAGCCCGGCCGGCAGCTTCAAGGACACCACGCCTGCGGGCAAGTACCTGCTCGACAACGGTGTGCTCAAGGCCGACTTCAACAGCTACGGCTCACGCCGCGGCAACCACGACGTGATGATGCGCGGCACCTTTGCCAACGTGCGCATCAAGAACCTGATGCTGCCCGCGCGTGAAGACGGCAGCCGCGAAGAAGGCGGCTACACGCTGTACCAACCTGGCGGCGAGAAGATGGCGATCTATGACGCCGCGATGAAGTACATCGACGCCGGCACGCCCACCGTGGTCTTTGCCGGCGAAGAGTACGGCACCGGCAGCAGCCGCGACTGGGCCGCCAAAGGCACCGCCTTGTTGGGTATCAAGGCCGTGGTGGCACGCAGCTACGAGCGCATCCACCGCAGCAATCTGATCGGCATGGGCGTGCTGCCGCTGCAGTTCAAGGCCGGCGACTCTTGGGAGAGCCTGGGCCTGAAGGGCGACGAGACGGTTGACGTCCATCTGGCTGCAGAAGTCAAGCCGCTGTCGGACGCGGAAGTGATCATCACCTCCGCCGACGGCAGCCAGAAGAAGCTGAAGGTCACGCTGCGCATCGACACCCCGATCGAAGTGGACTACTACAAGCATGGCGGCATCCTGCCCTTCGTGCTGCGCCAGTTGCTGGCCGCCTGAGCCCGCCCACGGCAGCCCGCAGCAGAAAGACCGGACAGGCTAAGCGCAGGTGAGGTTCAAGGAGCGGCTGCGCCGCCTGTTGCCTACACGTGAATCCCTGGCAGGCAACCGTTGGTTGCGCTGGCTGGGGCCTTCGCTGCTGCACCCACGCTTGTGGCATGCCAGCAGGCGGGGCGTGGCTTTGGGCGTGGCGATTGGCGCCTTCTTTTCGATCATCACCCCGATCGCGCAGATCCCGCTGTCGGCAGGTGTGGCGATGGTGCTGCGGGCCAATGTGCCGTGGGCCATTGCCGGCACGCTGCTCAACACGCCGGCGACCTTCGGGCCGGTGTACTACGCGGCCTGGAAAGTGGGCAGCCTGCTGCTGGGCGAAGATGCACACGGCAGCAGGGTGCCACCACTGCCGGGGGTGGACACTTTTGCTTTCGAGTCCGGTGCGCCCGTTGGTTCGCCGGTGCCGGGGGCGGCGCCAGCCTCGACATCAGACACTGCACAGATCCAGGCTCAGGCCACCTCGGACAACCGCACCTGGTTGCAACGCACCACGGCGGGCTTGCGTGATGTCGGCAAGCCATTGCTTCTTGGCGCAGGGGTGATGGCGGTGGGGCTGGCCGCAGGCAGCTACTTCCTGATCAACGGCATCTGGCATATGAAGGTGCGGTTGAAACGGCGACGGCGATTGCGTGCCGCGGCCGAACGGGCGAAGGAAGCGAAGGAAGAGGGCCAGGTCAAGCGACGTTGAGCTGCGGCCGAGGTCTCAACGCCCACGCAGGAACAGGGTGTCGAGCTCCTTGATGCTGATCTGCCGCCAGGTGGGCCGGCCGTGGTTGCAGGTGTCGGCACGTTCGGTGTTTTCCATCTCGCGCAGCAAGGCATTCATCTCTTCCAGTGTCAGGCGGCGGTTGGCGCGCACCGCGCCATGGCAAGCCATGGTGGCAAGCATGTCGTCGCGGGCGCGCTGCACGATGTTGGCCGATGCCTGGCCCTGGCTCTCGGCAGATGCCATGAGCTCACTGAGCACCGATCGCGCCAGTTCCGCCAGGTCAGCGTCGGGCAGTGCTGCCGGGCGGCCGCGCACCACCAGCGTGCTGGCACTCAAGGGGCTGATGTCCAGGCCCAAAGCCAGCAAGGTCTCGCGCTCGGCTTCAGCACAGGCCACTTCTGCGGCCGTGGCGGCAAAACTCAGCGGCAACAGCAAGGGCTGCATGGCCAGCGCGGGCCTTCGGACAGCGGGGGTGGTTGCAAGTGACTCTGTTGTGGCCGAGGCCTGCGGAGTGGCCGAGGCCCGCGAAGAGGCCGAAGCCTGTGCAGCATCTGCGCTGAGGGGGTCGGCGCGTTTCAGTCGCTCGTAGACGATGCGTTCATGGGCTGCGTGCATGTCCACCACCACCAGCCCTTGACGGTTTTCCGCCAACACGTAGGCACCGCCGATTTGCCCCAAGGCGCGCCCCAGCGGCCAGGTGCCGGATTCAGCTGAAGATGGCGCTGCACCAGCAGGGGCTGCCTCCCGCCGCTGCCCACCTCCTTGAAGCAGGCTGGCCCAAACCGCCAGGCCACCGCTGCCCTGGGGTGTGCGCCACGGGTCGGGTCGGGTCTGTGGCCAGGTCGCCGGCTCGGCTTCGCGCACCATGGGCGTCGTCTGGCCCAGTGCCAAATGGCTTTGCCATGGTGGGCTGACGCCGCCAGCGGCGGCACCTGCAACACCTGCAACACCTGCAACACCTGCAACACCTGCAACCCCTGCAACACCTGCAGCAGCAACAGACGATGCCGGCAGCGGAGCCGACGGCGCCAACCCGGCGATCGCCGGGTCAGGCGTCTGGCCAAGACGCACACCGACACTCATGCCGATACCCACGCCACCCATCTCAGTGCCCAAGCCCACGCGGCTGGGCGCCAGACAGTCCTCGACCGCATGCCGCAGGGCTTGGTGCACGGCGCGGCCGTCGCGAAAGCGCACCTCCACCTTGGTCGGGTGCACGTTGACATCCACCAGCTCTGGCGCCAAACCCACAAACAGCGCATAGGCCGGCTGGCGGCTGCCGTGCAGCTGGTCTTCAAAGGCCGCCCGCACGGCGTGCGCCAGCAGACGGTCGCGCACAAAACGGCCGTTGACGAACAGGTATTGCTGGTCGGCTCTTGCACGCGCAGCTTCGGGCTGGCCCACCAGGCCTTGCAAGTGCAGCGGGCCACTGTCAGCCTGCAACGGCCGGCTGTGGGCCATGAAATCGGCGCCCAGCACATCGGCCCAACGTGCCTGTGCACTGGGTTGGGTACGCCACTGCGCCACCAGGCGGCCCTCGTGCCAGACCGCAAAAGCCACATCCGGCCGCGCCAGCGCGTGGCGGCGCACGGCCTCCACCGCATGGGTCAGCTCGGTGGCATCCTTTTTCAGAAACTTGCGTCGTGCTGGCGTGCTGAAAAACAACTCCTGCACTTCCACCGTCGTGCCCACTGCACGCGCTGCTGGCGCCAGCTCACCGCTGCGGCCCTGCAAGCGCCAGGCGTGGGTGGCCGCAGTGGTACGGCTGGTCAGGCTGAACTCGGCGACTGAATTCAAGGCCGCCAGCGCCTCGCCCCTGAAACCCATGGTCTGCACCGATTCGAGCTCTTGCAGGCTGTGGATCTTGCTGGTGGCGTGGCGCTTCAAGGCCAGCGGCAGGTCTTCAAGCGCAATCCCGCTGCCGTCGTCCTCCACCACCAGGCTGCGCACGCCGCCAGCCTGCAAGCGCACGTTGATCTGCCGCGCGCCGGCATCCAGCGCGTTGTCCACCAGCTCGCGCACGGCAGCGGCTGGCCTGTCGATGACCTCACCGGCGGCGATCTGGCTGATCAATTCATCGGGCAACTCGCGGATGCGGCGCCCAGTTGGCGCACCCAAAAGCGTGGATTCGGGTGGCATGGGCGCAAAAGTCATGAGGCGGATTGTAAAAGTCACCCTGTCAAACCTGGTGGGATGCGAATTGCACAAGAAAGCCACACCACACTTCAGAATGGTACTGGCACAGCTTTTGCTAATACTATCGAGCCAAAAGTCACGCTTAGGGCGATGTAAGCGGTTGCCAGCCGCGTGTGAGTGGCCACTCAGGCCCAGAAATCGATGCCAGGACCTTGCATGACCCCGTTTTTCGCCGAACTGATCACCCACACCGATGAAGACCGGCGTGGCTTCGAAACCCACCCCAAAGTGATGGACGCAGTGGCCCAGGGCATGTCGGCCGAGCGCTACCGAGCCTTGCTGCTGGAGCTGTATCACGTGGTCTGGCACTTCAACCCGGTCTGCGCCGTGGCGGCCAGCCGCATGGGCACGCCGACAGAAGAAGCGCTGCAACCGATCCGGCACTTTCTGTACGAGCACATGTTCGAAGAAAAAGGCCACGAGACCTGGGTGCTCAACGATCTGG
>JBBQIB010000350.1:0-4473 GCA_038324515.1 Burkholderiales bacterium | reverse complement strand
TGATGGAGGCCTCGGCCAAGGCCATCGAAGCCCGCTTGAAGATCGAAGCCCGCAGCATCCGCGACAAGTACGTCGCGCCTCCGCACACCACCGACTTTGCGATCCTGTTCCTGCCCACTGAAGGCCTGTACGCCGAAGCGCTGCGCCGCCCGGGCTTGCTGGAAAGTCTGCAACGCGAGCACAAGGTCATGCTGGCCGGCCCGACAACCCTGCTGGCCACCTTGAACAGCCTGCAGATGGGCTTCAGAACCTTGGCGCTGGAGCAACGCTCGGCCGAGGTCTGGGAGGTCCTGGGCGCGGTGAAGACCGAATTCGGCAAGTTCGGCGCGGTGCTGGACAAGACCCGCAAGAAGCTGCAGGAAGCCAGCCACACCATCGACGACGCTGCTGTTCGAACGCGCGCGATGCAGCGCCAGCTCAGGGGCGTGGAGGCTTTGCCCGAGCAGCGGGCCGCACAACTGTTGCCGGATGCCCTGAACAGCGCCGAAGAGGATCAGCAGGGTGGCTGAAGAAGCGCCATCGCCACCCACCCCGAGCCAGACCGCGGCGCGCACGCTGCTGGCTCTGGTGCTGGGCCAACTGGGCCTGCATTCGGTGATGGCGGGTTTGCGCATGGCGGCCAGCTTGCAGGCCTTGCGCGAGGGCTACAGCCCGCTGGCGGTGGGCCTGTTGCTGGCGTTGTTTGCAGCGGCGCCGGTGATGACGGCCATGCAGGCTGGCCGCTACGCCGACCATTGGGGCTATCACCGGCCGGTCTACCTGGCGACCTGTTGCACCATCGTGGGCGCTTTGCTGGCTGTGGGCTCGACCTGGGTGCAAGGCCACGGCCATTTCGCGATGTTGTGTGTGGCGGCCATGGCCACCGGCACAGGCGCCAACACCGGGATGTTGACGATCCAGCGCACGGCTGGATTGGCGGCTGTCAGCAACACCGACCGGGTGCGAGTCTTCAGCTGGCTGGGCGTCGCGCCCTCGTTTTCCAATGTCGTGGGGCCGGTGGCTGCGGGCTTTGTGATCGACGCTGCCGGCTTCAGGGCTGCTTATCTCTTTTTGCTTTTGTTGCCGTTGTTGACCCTGTGGTCGGCCCGGGTGGTACCGCACCGCGCGCCGACGCCACCCCGCGCAGAGCATCGCAATCGGCGTTCTTGGGATCTATTGGCCTCGCCGGGTTTACGCCGCCTGCTGGTGGTCAACTGGCTGCTCTCTTCGTGTTGGGACGTGCACATCTTTGCCGTGCCGCTGCTGGGGCACGAACGCGGCTTCAGTGCCGGCACCATCGGGCTGATCCTGGGTGCCTTCACGCTTTCGGTGACCTTGGTGCGTCTGGTGATCCCGATGCTGGCCCACCGGATGAAAGAGCTGACGGTGATGCGCTGGGCGATGCTGGCCACAGCGGCGATCTTTGCCGTCTATCCGCTGGCGCCCAACCCCGGGTGGATGGGTTTGTGTGCCTTGTGCCTGGGTGTCAGCCTGGGCAGCGTGCAGCCGATGTTGTTGTCCACCTTGCACCAGATCACACCGGCAGGACGGCATGGCGAAACGCTGGCGTTGCGATCGATGCTGATGAACGGCTCCAGCACCGCCATGCCTTTGTTGTTTGGCGTCACCGGTGCCTTGGTGGGCGCTGGGGCGTTGTTCTGGGTGGTGGGGGCCGCAGTCGGCGCGGGTTCGGTGCAGGTGCCTGGGCTGGCACGCTGGTTGAGTTCAGAAGCTTCAAAGGCCTCAGAAGCCTCAGAAGCCTCAAAAGCCTCAAAAACGGATGCCGGTCGGTGAAGCCGGTAGGTCGGCAGGCGATGGTGTGCTGCTGGGCGGCGGCAATGTGGCGGGCCGTACCAAGGGGCCGGCGGTCGTCGCAGGCTGCGCATCCGTCGCGCTGGGTGAGGTCAGCGGCGTAGGTGACGAAAGCTTCCAGCCGCGCGGCAACATCGACTCACGGGGGTAGCCGGCGGCGTCCAGGTAGGTCGTCCAGTCCTGCTCCGCAAAACCGCGCAGCGGTTGCGGGCCGATGGTCAAGGAAGGCACCAGCCGAGTGCCGACCAGACGTTCCAGAGCCAGGGTGTCCAGGTCGGTCGTGATGGTCTTCTCTGCGTAAGGCACCCCCCGCCTTTGCAGCAATGTCCTGGCCTGCGCGCAAGGGGCGCAGTCGGCTGATACGTACAAGGTCACCGGGTAACGCTGGGCCACCCCCCGCAGCGTGGCGGGCAGTTCAGTCTGTGCAGACTGGCCGGGTGCGATGACTGCGCGGCCACTGCGCAGATCGGTCACGCGAGCCTCAGAGGCCAGCGGCGGTCTGTCGGTGTAGGTGATGCTGCCATCCGGCTGCACGATCTTGAACTGCGCCAGCGCAGCAGCCGGCAGCACCAGCAAAAGCACCAGCAAGAGCATCATCAAAAGCACCTCTGCTGACAACGCTGCCCATCCCAAGCCCAAAGCCTGATGCCAACGCGGCGGGCCCGGCAAGCTTGAAGTGTGCATGCCTAGGGCAGTGCCGCCGATGGCAGTGCCGTTGACGCCACCGCCAACACTGTCGTTGTCGCTGTCACCATCGTTGTCGCTGTCAGCAGGCGCCTGTGTAGAAGCATTGAAGGTCTTCATCGAATCGAAACCACCACGTGTTGCAAGCCTCAAGACTGCCCAGCGCCGGTGTCCCGCAGCCAAAGCTGCAGGCTGACGCAGTCAGCGTCACCGCTCAATTGTCCATGTTCGTGTGGCCCAGACTGCGTCCACGCTCAACTCAAGCCCTGGTGCCTGAGCAGCGCGTCGATCTTCGGCTCGCGCCCGCGAAAAGCCTTGAAATTCTCCAGTGCCGCTCGGCTGCCGCCGACTTCGAGAATGTTCTGCAGGAAGCGCTGGCCGGTGGCCGGGTCGAAGACACCGTCTTCTTCAAAGGCAGCGTAGGCGTCAGCAGAAAGCACCTCGGCCCAGGCGTATCCGTAGTAGCCAGCGCTGTAGCCCCCATCGAACAGATGACCGAAGGTGTGGGCGTAGCGGTAGAAATCGGGGGGCTGGCTGGGTTGGATCTCTGCGCAAACCTCGCGCATGACCTCCATCAAACGCTGGGCGGCATCTGGCTCGCTGTGCAAGCGCATGTCAAAGAGTGCAAATTCACACTGGCGCAGCAAGCCCAGACTGCTTTGGAAGTGGCGCGCGGCCACCATCCGATCGAACAGCGTTCGTGGCAGCTTTTCTCCCGTATCCACATGTCCGCTCAGCCGTTGCAGCACTTCCCATTCCCAGCAAAAATTCTCCATGAACTGGCTGGGCAACTCCACCGCGTCGTGCTCCACACCCGCAATGCCCGCCACCGCCAGTTCGTCGACCTGGGTCAGCATGTGGTGCAGACCATGGCCGAATTCGTGGAACAGCGTGATCAACTCATCGTGGGTCAACAGCGCCGGACGCTTGCCCACTGGCGGCGCAAAGTTGCACACCAGGTGGGCCACGGGCAACTGCAGATGACCCTCTGGCCGTTGCCAGCGGCTGCGCAGATCCGACATCCAGGCGCCGCCTTGCTTGCCTGTTCTGGCATGCGGGTCGAGGTAAAAAGCGGCCAACGGGCGCTCGCCGCGCCAGACACGGTAGTAGCGCACGCTGGGGTGCCAGACGGGCGCCTGTTCTTGGCGGATGGCAACGCCAAACAGGGTTTCAACCAGGCCAAACAAACCTTCCAGCACGCGGGGCTCGGTGAAGTAGAGCTTCAGCTCCTGGCTGCTGAAGGCATAGCGCTTCTGCTTGAGCTTTTCGCTGGCATAGGCTCGGTCCCAGTACGCCAGCGGCTGCAGGCCCAGTTCATCAGCAGCGAAGGCTTGCAGCTCGGCCAGATCTTTCTCGGCTCGCGGCCGCGCTCGCCTGGCCAGATCGCGCGCGAAGTCCATCACTTCCGCCGGCGAGCGCGCCATCTTGGGCACCAGCGCAGCATCGGCAAAGCTGGGGTAGCCCAGCAGTGCAGCTTCTTCTTGCCTCAGGGCCAGCAACTCCCGCATCAGCGGGCTGTTGTCCCAGGTGGCAGGGCCAAGCTCGCTGGCCCGGGTGTGATAGGCCCTGAACAATCTTTCTCTGATGTCGCGGGAAGCGGCGTATTGCATCACTGGGACATAACACGGCGCTTTGAGGGTCAGGCGGCAGCGTGCGGACAGGACCTCAGACGCGGCCTCTGACGCGGCCTCAAACGCGACATTGAACGCGACCTCAGACTCCACACTCGCGACCTCAGGCGCAAGCTCAGCCCCATCCACAGACTCAGGTGCGCTGGTTGCTGAGGCAAACAGCTCTTGTGCAGCCTCAACCACGTCGTCCGGCACACCTGTCAGGTCCGTGGTGTCCACGTCCAGTGTGAAAGCTTCGGTGGCGTCCAACACGTGGTCACCAAACTGCTGCGACAGCAAGCTGGTGCGGTCCTGGATCTGTGCGTAGCGATCGCGTGCCTGGCCTTGCAGTTCAGCGCCGCCCAGCACGAAGTCGCGCAAAGCGTGT
>JBBQIB010000349.1:0-4490 GCA_038324515.1 Burkholderiales bacterium | reverse complement strand
GCCCTTTGATCTGCGCTTCACCCACCACGGTGCCGTCAACGGCGTCACGGGCTCGTGTCACCGGCTGACATTGCCTGACGGGCAATCGGTGCTGGTGGACTGCGGGCTGTTTCAAGGCGCCGAGACCTCCAATGACGGCGCTGGGCCCGAGAAGCTGCTGATCACTTTTGATCTGCAGGACGTGCGGGCGCTGATCGTCACGCATGTGCACATCGACCATGTCGGCCGCGTGCCGTTCTTGCTGGCCGCCGGGTTCAGGGGGCCGATCGTGTGCAGCGAGGCTTCTGCGCAGTTGTTGCCGATGGTGCTGGAAGACGCCATCAAGGTGGGCGTGACGCGCGATGCACAGATCATCAGCGGGTTCTTGGCCCAGCTGCGCAAGCAGATCGTGGCGGTGCCTTACAAGCTGTGGCACCCGGTGATTGCGGCGGATGAGGGTAAAGGCCTGGGCCAAGCCACCAGCGCGACGGCCTCTGGTTTGAAGATCCGGCTGCAGCCGGCCGGCCACATTCTGGGCTCGGCGTATGTGGAAATGGACGCCGTGCACGGCAAGCAGCGCCAGCGGGTGGTTTTCTCGGGCGATCTGGGGGCGCCTTACACGCCGCTGCTGCCTTCGCCGAAGTCGCCTGTGTCGGCGGATGTGGTGGTGATGGAGAGCACCTACGGCGACCGCAACCACGAAGACCGCAAGACACGGCGCCAGCGGCTGCAGGCCCTGTGTGAGCACGCCTTTGGCAACGGCGGCACGGTGCTGATCCCGGCTTTCAGCATCGGGCGCACGCAAGAGCTTTTGTATGAGCTGGAAGAAATCATCCACCGCCATCAAGAGCGTGCGGCTGCGCCTGGCCTGGCCTGGAAGGATCTGCGCATCGTTGTCGATTCGCCGCTGGCAGCCGACTTCACCGCAGGCTATGCACGGCTGAAGCCGCACTGGGATGCAGAAGCGCGGCGCAAGGTGGCGGCCGGGCGCCACCCGCTGGACTTTGCGCAAGTGGTCACGGTGGACGGCCACGCGGCGCATCTGCGCATGGTGGATGCGCTGGCCCGCAGCGGCAAACCGGCGATCGTGATCGCGGCCAGTGGCATGTGCAGCGGCGGGCGGGTCGTCAACTACCTGAAGGCGATGCTGGGTGATGCGCGCCACGATGTGCTGTTCAGCGGGTTTCAGGCGGCCGGCACGCCGGGGCGGGCGATCCAGACCCATGGGCCGCGTGGCGGCTATGTCGAGCTGGATGGCCAACGCTTCGACATCCGCGCCGGCATCCACACGCTGGGTGGCTACTCAGCCCACGCCGGCCAGAGAGACTTGCTGAACTTCATCGGCCGCATGCGCAGCAAACCGCGCCAGGTGCGGCTGATCCACGGCGATGACGGTGCCAAGCAGACGCTGGCTGGGTTGTTGCGCAAGGCGCATCCTGGGGTTGATGTGATGGTGCCTTGACTTGGGGGGCAAGCAGATTTGCCCTGATGGCCTTGGCCCATGTGGTTTTGTGTGTGCTGCGCGCCAGAACGCGCCAAAATCGCGGTGTGCATTCAAGTTGGCACCAAGGAGCTGAATATGGGCAATCCGCAAAAAGCCGTGGCTTACATCGAGATCGAAGACTATCTGGTGCTGGAGGAAGCCAGCCAGTACAAGCATGAGTATCTGGATGGTGTGATCTACGCGATCCAGGGCGAGCCGATGCGCGGCATGGCGGGGGGCAGCCAGGCCCACGTGCGGCTGATCAGGAATGCGACGATAGCGCTGCACAGCAAGTTGCAGGGCAGCGGCTGTGAGGCTTTGGCCTCCGACATGCGCCTGCGCATCTCCGATGACGCCGTCTTCTACCCGGATGTGTTGGTGCATTGCGACTCATCGCTGGCGCCAGTCGCAGTCACCGAACTGACCGATGCCAAGCTGGTGCTCGAGGTACTGTCGCCCACCACCCAACACTTTGACCGCGGCGCCAAGCTGCAGTCTTACCAGCAGCTGCCTGGGTTGATGCACATCTTGCTGTTGTCTGGGATGCGGCAAGAAGCCTGGGCTTGCCAACGGGGCCCCGATGGCCTTTGGTCACCGCTGGAGCCCTGGACCAAGGGCTCGACCCTGCAGTTGCCGTCTTTAGAAATCGCGCTGGATTGGGAAGAGGTCTACGGCGGGGTGGGGCTGAGCTGATTTCAGCGCGCCCGACATCTCACGTTCCTTCAGGGCGCCGCGAGGGAATTCTTCAGCGTTGCCTCAGATGACCTCTGGGCTGCGAACTCTGCGTAAGCAACCTTCAAGCCCTCTTGCAGCCCCGTGCCGGCCTGCCAGCCGGCACGGCGCAACAGCCCAACATCCATCAGCTTGCGCGGCGTGCCGTCGGGTTTGCTGGTGTCGTAGACGATCTTGCCTTCGAAGCCCACCACCTGCGCCACCGTCGCCGCCAACTCGGCGATGGTGACGTCTTCGCCCACCCCGATGTTGACCAAAGGCGGCTCGAAGCGGCCACTGACGGATTCGTCACTGCCCAGCAGCGCGCCGTAGCGGTCTTCAGGCAGGTCCATCAAGAAGACGCACGCGTCGGCCATGTCGTCGCTGTACAAGAATTCGCGGCGCGGCGTGCCGGTGCCCCACACGGTGACCGTGTCGTCACCCCGCATCTTGGCCTCGTGAAACTTGCGCAGCAGTGCCGGGATCACGTGGCTGTGAGTGGGGTGATAGTTGTCGCCGGGCCCGTACAGGTTGGTGGGCATGGCGGCCAGGTAGCGCGTGCCGTACTGGCGGTTGTAGGACCAGCACATCTCGATGCCTGCGATCTTGGCCAGCGCGTAGGGGCGGTTGGTGGGCTCCAGCGGGCCGGTCAACAAGTCTTGCTCGCGCATCGGCTGCGGCGCCAGCTTGGGGTAGATGCAGCTGCTGCCCAGGAACAACAGCCGTTGGACACCGGTCTGCCACGCGCTGTGAATGACGTTGGTTTGTATCGCCAGGTTGTCGCGGATGAACTCGGCCGGAAAGCTGTTGTTGGCGACGATGCCGCCCACCTTGGCTGCGGCTAGATACACATAGTCAGGCCGCTCGGCTTCAAAAAAAACCTGTGTGGCGTGGCCGTCGGTCAGATCCAGCTCTGCGTGCGTGCGTGTGATCAGTTGTTTGTGCCCGGCCCTTTGCAGCCTGCGCACGATGGCGCTGCCCACCAGGCCGCGGTGGCCGGCAATGTGGATGCGGGCGTTCTGGTTCATGGCAACAAGTGTTGGATTTCAGGGTAAGCATGGATATCGGTATCCAGTGTCAGCAGTGCAACGCCGTTGACCAATGCGGTTGCGATGATGAGGCGGTCAGCGGGATCTCGATGAATGTCAGTCAGTGCGCCGGCAGCAGCCGCAACCGCGCCGGTGATCGGGAGGCATGTCACTGCTGAGCCACCCAGCGCCATGTCGAGCCAGCGGTCAACAGAAACAGCCAGGTCAATGCGGGCACGCTTGTGCAGATAGACGACTTCCCAGCATGAAATTGCCGACACCGCCAAGGCTTCAGCATTCTCAATGGCCTCTATAGCGGCTCGCGGCAAAGGCCTGGCGCCAGGCACCAGCCATCGCACCCAAAGATGCGTGTCCAGCAGGATTACTTCAACGCGTCCCAGTCCTCAGCATTGACTGCTGGAGCGATCAGGTCGTCGTGGATAACGGTGCCCGCCAGCCCGGGCGACGGTGTGCGCTTGCCTGTTGCTGGGGTAGGTGTCTGCTCGTGCGCTGGCAGCACGATCACTTCCACCCGCCGCGCGGTGAAGCTGTCGGGGATCTGCAAAGTAATGGTGTTGCCGACAACGTTGACGGTTTGCCTGATTGCTTCCATGCGGATTCTCCGGTGTTGAACCTGCGCCTACTCGTTGTAGTCGTCAGCCTGAAAGCTTGCCAGCTTCACCAGGCTGTCTCGGTGGGTTGCTGTGTCGTTGTCTTCAATCCCAGAGGTTGGCGCAAAAAGGTCACGCGCCATACAGCACCTGCCGGTGGCGGTCGATGTCAGCGCGTACGTAGGGGTTGCGCACCGACCCTGCTTCCACCAGGTCAACATCGCGGGCAAACAGCCGCTCCAAGGCGTGCTTCAGGTTGAAATAGGGCGCCAGGCCACGGTTGTCCGGCCCGGGCAAGAATTCAACCAGCAGGTCGATGTCGCTGCGCGCTTCGTCGAAGTCGTCCCGCGCTGCAGACCCGAACACCTCCAGCCGCCGCACACCGCTGCTGCGGCACAGGTCGGCCACTTGCGCGCGCTTGGATTCGACGATCGGATGCATTGTTTGATCTCAGGTGGGTGCCACTTGCCGCCCGGCCTACTCGTTGTAGTCGTAGGCCTGAAAGCCCGCCAGCTTCACCAGGCTGTCTCGGCGGGCTGCCGTGTAGTCGGCTTCCACCATTTCTTTCACCAGCTCACGCAGGGTGGTGGTGGGCGTCCAGCCCAGCTTCTGCTTGGCCTTGCTCGGGTCGCCCAGCAGGGTTTCCACCTCGGTGGGGCGAAAGTAGCGTGGGTCTAC
>JBBQIB010000348.1:0-4491 GCA_038324515.1 Burkholderiales bacterium | reverse complement strand
CGTCGGCACCTTCGCGCCACTGTACTTGTCCGCTCAGTCCGCGCACCCTTTTGCGAACACCGCCCAGACCGAGCCCGTGCGCCCAGTTGTCGGGCGCTTGACCCCGGCCGTTGTCGGCCACCCGCAGCAGCAGTTGGCCTTGAACCAGTTGAATCGTCACTTGCACTTCAGTGGCCTGGCCATGTTGCAGGGCGTTGCTGACCAGTTCACGCAGGATTCGGGTCAATGCCGACCATTGCGCCACGCTGAGGTGGGGGTCGTGGTCGATCTCCAGCGTCCATTGCAAGTGGGCTCTGGCCGCAGCCAAGCGCTGCGTCAGATCGTTTTTCCACTCTGCTGCGGCTTCAGACAGGCTGTACTCGCCTGCAGCCAAGCCTCGGGTCAGCGTCTTCAGGTCCTGCAGCGTGTGGCGCAGGTACTCTTCCATTTCGCGACTCTGGGCCTGGTAGATCAGCGTCAGCAGGCGGGCGCCGATGTCGTCGTGCAGGTCTTGAGCGATGCGCAAGCGCTCTTCGATGCGGCCGCGCTCCACCGCCTGGTCGTAAGCCACAGCGCGCCTGAGTTGCTCCACCACCCGATCGGCCAGCTGGGCATCATCTGGCCGGAAGCGGCGTCTGCCGTTTTGGGCATCCTGCAGCTCAAGGGCGACGCTGGCTGTGACGGGTACGACCAAGCGCAAACCCCGGCCCTGAACCTCGGACTGCCGAGCGTTGTGCTTCAAGATCGTCAGGGCGCTGGGCTCGAACAACTGTTGCAGTACCTCACCCAGCAATTGTGGAAAGCGCGCTGGCTGCAACTGCACCGCCCGGGCTGCCCGGTACAGCAACTCGAAGCTGTTTTCGCCGCTCAGACCCTGCGGCTCTCGCAGGCGGTGCAGCATCTGACGCAGGCGTTGCAGCACGGACTGCGGCGCCTGCGGCGCTACACCAACCCTTGTTTGGTGGCCAGCACAGCGGCTTCGGCGCGGCTGGAGACGTCGAGCTTCTTGTAGATGGCCTTGATGTGGTCATTGACCGTGAACCACTTGATGCCCATCAGGCTGGCGATTTCCTTGATCGTGAAACCTTTGCTCAGGTAGGTCAGCACCTCGGTCTCGCGCGGTGTCAGGCGGTCGTGGACGGGCGCTTGCTCAAGTGCAATCGGCTGGGTCACGGCGCTGCGTGCAGTTGCTGCCGGGTTGGCAGTCAATCCGCCAACAATGTTCTTGCTGGCCTGCGCTGCCGCCAGACTCGGCAGGGGCTGTGATGAAAGCGGCGAAGCGGGTTGATCCCTGAAGTGCGTCAGCAACCGCCTGGCGATTGCTGGTGACAGTGGCGGCTGCCCGCGCACGATCTTTTGCAGCTCTTCGACCAGGACTTCAAAGCGATCCTCTTTGAGCAGGTAGCCGTCGGCACCCCGCTGCAGCGCCGGAAAGAGATGATCGTCATCCGAGTACAAGGTGGTGACGATCTTGATGGCCGGATAGCTGCCGAGCTCTGCCAGCAGCTCCAGCCCTGTCCCGTCTGGCAGCTCCAGATCGACAAAGACCAGTTTGAAGGGGTCTGCGCCATGCAAACCCTGCGCGCCACCGGTGAGGTTGATCGCTTGCCTGGCTTGCTGCAGATCACCTGCCTCGGTGATCGCGATGTCGTCGCTGAAACTCTCGCGCACGACGCGCACCAGAAAGCTGCGGGCTACCGGGTTGTCTTCGAGAATCAGGACCTTGACAGGCATGGCGACAGCGGCGCAATGGCCGCTACTTCAAATAGGATTCGATCCTAGCTTGTTCTGCGCCAAAGTCGCAATCCGCATCGAGCAAGCCCAGCCTCGACTCGGCGCCAGAGTGCTTCAGTCATTGACCAACAGCAGTTTGCCCTTGACTTGGCGTGAACCCATACGTGCATAGGCCTGTCGGATATCGGCCATGGGCATTTGGCTGTCGATCACCGGGCGCACCAAGCCCTGTTCGTACCACTGTGCCAATTGTGCCAATGCTGCGGCGCTGGCCTTGGGTTCGCGGCGCACGAAGTCGCCCCAAAAAACGCCGACCAACGAAGCGCCCTTGAGCAGGGCCAGGTTCCATGGCAGCGCCGGAATGCTGCCGGCAGCAAAGCCGATCACCAGATAGCGCCCGCGCCAGGCAATCGAGCGGAACGCTGGCTCTGCCAGTTCGCCGCCCACAGGATCGTAGACCACGTCGACACCCTTGCCGCCTGTGAACAGCTTGATCTGCTCGCGCAGGTCATCCTTCCCGGTCAGCACGGTGGCGTCGGCACCCAGCGACGTGCACAAGGCGCACTTTTCTGGCGTTGAAGCAGCAGCAATCACCCGCGCGCCGGCGGCCTTGGCAATTTGTACGGCGGCCGTACCCACGCCACCGGCGGCACCCAGCACCAACACGCTTTCGCCGCTGCGCAGGTTGGCCCGGTCGATCAGCGCGTGGTGCGAGGTGCCGTAGGTGAAGGCAAATGCCGCGCCATGCTCCAACGCAAAACCCACGGGCAGCGGCAGCACCTGACTGGCAGGCACGCACGCATGGGTGCCAAAGCCGCCGGTACCGGCGATGGCTGCTACCGGGACACCCACCTTCAGGTGCGTGACGCCCTCGCCGACAGCGTCCACCCGTCCGGCGTATTCGGCGCCAGGCACAAAAGGCAAGGGCGGCTTGACTTGATACTTGCCCTGCACGATCAACAGATCGGGGAAGTTCAGGCTGGCGGCTCGGATGGCGATGCGCACCTCGCCAGCTTTGGGTTCGGGTGTAGGAAGTTCTTTCCAACTCAAGGCTTCGACGCCGTCGAGTGATTCACATAGCCAAGCATGCATGTGGCTTCTCCTGTTCTGGGCTGAGGGGTCCCGCTGAGCGGGCAAAGCCGCAGCTTAAGGCAAGCAGCCGAAGGAATCGGCGGAAGGGCTCGGCGGAAGGACTCGGCGGAAAGGTGCTGCTGAGACGGCGGCTGGGATCGAAGCCTGAAAGGAAGCTCTGAAGGAAGCAGAGGAGGCGGCCAGGGCTGTGACTACAGCGCCATACGCAGAATCGGCGCTGTCAGGGCTTGGCGCAAGGTGTCTGCGCTGTCGCTCAGGTGGGCCAGCGTGGCGGCGTTCAGCGCCGCTTGGTCGCGGCGCGGGGTTTTGGTGGCTTGTTCCAGCTGCACCAGCAGCGACTTGGCTTGTACCCGCAACAGCCCGCGGATGTCGGCGCGGCCGCTTGCTGTGGGCATCACCACGGCCATCGCCAGCCGGTTGAGGTGGTCGCGCTGCAGATCGCGGCGGGCCGCGTTGACATTTTGACCCAGCGCCAGTTCTGCCCAGGTGGTCTCCAGCAAGTGGTTGTACAGTTCGTCAAGCGAGAACGCCTGCTCAGCGAGGTCGGTCTTGGCCACGCTGTCCAGGATGCGGCTGGCGATCACGTCACTCATCAGGTAGCCCAGCACGGCGCGCTGCAGGCTCAGCAGCCGTTGCTGCAACGCGAAGTCGGTGCCATCGCCAATGAACTCGGCCCGGTCCAGGTAGTCGGGCGCCAGGCGACGCTGCAGCGCTGGTGACAGGCTCAGGCCTTCGGGAGCCAGCACGGCGCCGCTGATCAGCCGCAGGGCATTGTGTTGATCCGCCGCTGGCACCGGCAGCAGCGGCTCACGACCACTGCCCGGAAAATCGCGCAGCGTGCGCACGCCGCCGATCTGGCGCACCAGCACGCTGATGGCGCGTGTCACGTCACTGATGGCATAGGCGATCGAGCGGCGCAGCACCGCATAGTCCTGCTCCGGCGCCAGCACACGGGTTTCCTGGCGCTCGAACAGATCGCGCGCAATGGCCAGGCGCTTGGAGGCAAAGACGATCGGGTCGGCGCCCAGGTCGAGCTGCAGGGTTTCCGGGTCCAGGCCAAAGAAGTTGTCTTCGTCGGTGCCGAAAGCCAGTTGCGGCTCTGCGCTGCGCCCGGCAATGGCTTGCAGCATCTGGCGCTCGGCCGCCGCGCGGGCCGGGGTGTCAGCGCCGCCCGGCGCTGGCCGGTACGCGTATTCGATGGCCCAGTAGTCATAGGGCCCCAGCGCCGTTTGAAACGGCACGCCGCCGCTTTCGCCTGGCCGCGGCAGGTTGACGGCGGTGTACTCCATCACCGAACCTGTGATGCCGTTGGCGCGTGTGAACTCCGGGTCGGACAGTTGCGCCTCGGTGTAGGCGCGCGAGGCGCGGAAGTTGTGACGCAGGCCCAGGGCGTGGCCGACCTCGTGCATGATGACCTGCTTGACGTAGTCGAGCACGAACTGCTGCGCGATCGGGCTGTCGGGTTCGATCTCGCCGCTGGCCTCGAGCACGTCCAGCGCGTAGCCCAGTTGCTCGGCGGCCAGCGCGCCGGCCTGGCACAGGCGATGATCGTGTGCCGCGGCGCCGCCGCCGCCGGGGATTTCGAACGGCGTGGCAAAGCCCGGCGGCACGGCATCGGATCCCGGCGCGCTGTGGCCCAGCATCTGCGTGCGCTCCTGGCGCGCCTTGCGTGTCTGCATGCCTTCG
>JBBQIB010000347.1:0-4518 GCA_038324515.1 Burkholderiales bacterium | reverse complement strand
AAGCCCACCACGTCGGGTGTCAGGAAGTACACCGGCTGGCCCAGCATGCCGGCCTCGGCCTCGATGCCACCGACACCCCAGCCGACCACGCCGATGCCGTTGATCATCGTCGTGTGGCTGTCGGTGCCGACCAGGCTGTCGGGGTAGTACAGAGGCGGCGCCTTGCTGCCGTCTGCGGCCTTGATGCCCTGGGTCTTGTGCACACCACGTGCCAGGTATTCCAGGTTGACCTGGTGCACGATGCCAAAACCCGGGGGCACCACGCCAAAGGTGTCAAAGGCGCCCATGCCCCACTTCATGAACTGGTAGCGCTCCTGGTTGCGCTGGAACTCCAGCTTCATGTTCAGGTCCAGCGCCTTCTTGGTGCCGAAATGGTCGATCATGATGCTGTGGTCGACCACCAGATCCACCGGCACCATCGGTTCGATGCGCTTGGGGTCTTTGCCCATGCGTTCGGCCACGTTGCGCATCGCCGCCAGGTCGGCCAGCAAGGGCACGCCGGTGAAGTCCTGCAGCACCACCCGCGCCACGACAAAAGGGATCTCTGCCGTGCGCGGCTCGTTCGGCTTCCACTGCGCCAGCGCTTCGACGTTTTCTTTGCCTACCTTCCGGCCGTCGCAGTTGCGCACCACGCTTTCCAGCACCACACGCAGGCTCAGCGGCAAGCGCTTGACGCCGGGGAAGCGGCGCGACAGTGCCGGCAGCGAATAAAACTGGCCGGATTTGCCAGCGGCAGTGGTGAAGGTCTTCAGGGAGGAGGCAAAGGGGTGCTTCATGAAGTGGTCTCGTCGTTTCGAAAGTTGAATGGGGTGGGCGAAGAAGGGTGTGGCCTCGATGAACCGGGTGCGTGGGGTGTCAGAGGCGTGGCATCCATGCATTGTCAGGCTGCGGGCCATCTTGACGTGCTGTGATCAGACGGGTACTCCGGCAGGTCGTGAAGCAGGCCATCTTGCGAGCAATCCGGCAGGCACCCGATCAGTTGGAGGCGCAATGATTTTCAGGCCTTTGCAGTCGTTGCGGAAAGAGCCACCAGCTCGTGAAAGGCACTTTGAGCAGGTATTTCGACGTCAATAGTCCAAGAAGCGCAGTCTCAAGCAGGCGTGGGCGGGCCACTCCTGGTGCGGCTGTTGGGGCCACGCGGTGTGCGTCTGGCGGCCTTCCTGGCGGCCAGTTTGGCCGCGCGTCTGGCCTCATGGGCCTCGCCCTGCGTTTGCCAGTGCAAGAACTCTTGCGGCGTCTCCAGGCTCACACGCCCCCAGGCGCCGCTGCGAAAGTCCTTCAGCGTCAGCTCACCGGCCTTTTGCAGATCGACCTGTCCCCCGGCTCGCAAGCCCCCGCGGCGGCGGCCCACGGCAGCCAGCAGCTGCTGCGCCCAGGCCATCGCGGCATCGGGCTGCTCTGCTTGCATGATGGGCTGCGGGTGGGCGGTGTTTGCAGGCGGATCGATTGGGGCCGCCTTGTTGTCCAGCCCGTAGCGGGCTTGCAAGCTCTCGGCGTAACGGGCTTTCAGCTGCGCCAGCAACTCCAGCGCCACTTCTTCTTCGTCATAGGCGTTGCGCCCCACGCTGCCGGCTGCAGCCAGGTGGTAGCCGCTTTGCTCAACACTGATGCGCGGCCAAAGCAGGCCCGGCGTGTCAAACAGGTAGACATCGCTTTCCAGCGTGATGCGCTGCTCGGTCTTGGTGATGCCGGGCTCATCCGCTGCTTTGGCTGCACGCTTGCCGACCAGCGTGTTGATCAGCGTGGACTTGCCGACGTTGGGCACACCGCAGATCATGATGCGCAGCGGCTTGACCATGCCTCCGCGCAGCGGCGCCAGCGCGCGCGACGCGTCGACCAATTGGCGTGCGGGCGCGGTGTCGCTGGCGTCCAAAGCCAGGGCTGCGGTGTCCGGCAGGGCATTGAAGTGCTGCAGCCAAAGCGCCGTGCATTCGGGGTCGGCCAGATCCTGCTTGTTCAGGATCTTCAGCGCCGGCTTGCCACGCGTCAGCTCAGCCAGCAGCGGGTTGCTGCTGGAGCCGGGCAGACGCGCATCCAGCAACTCGATCACCACATCGATCTGCGGCAGCCGCGCAGCGAGCGCCTTTTGCGTCGCGTGCATGTGGCCGGGGAACCATTGGATGGGCATGGGTCAGAAGCGTCTGCGTTGAGCGTGGGAGATCATCTGCACAGAGTGAGCACCTTGTCGAATCGGTTTCACTGGCTCAGCGCTTGGCTCAGAGCTTGGCTCAGCGTTTGGCTCAGCGCCTGGCTCAGCGCGCCGCTTGGAGGTTGACGATCATCGCACCATGTGGCGGGCGCATCCCCAAATCGACAGTTGGCTGAGCGCGCGCCGCACTGCTGGCCTGGCGTCTTCGAGACTCTGCGGCGATTTTGATGGCCACACATCAACGCTGGCACCAACTCCGCCGCCATCCGCCGCCAGACCGCAGTCACGGGCGATATGAATGCAAAGAATTGCGGCTTCAATGGCGCGCTGTTTGGTGCATCGTCAGCCAGCTTTCGGTCGACACTGCCCCGTGCCCTCCACCGGCTGCGCCTGCCCATGTCTGCCCCGTCTGATCCCGATGCCACCGTGGTGCTGCCTGCCTGGTCGGCGCGCACTGCGGGTGCGCATGGCAAGGCGCAACAGCCAGCACCACCCGATGACGATGCCACCCGGGTGTTGAGCGGCGCTGCGCCGGCGGCCGTCAATGACATGACCGTTGTGCGCAGCCAGGTGACATGGTCGCAGTTGACCACCGCCAAGACAGGCCTGGCGGAGCAACCTCCTGACGGTGAGGTGTTGCGCCAGGCGCCTGATATGAGCCGCTCCCTGGCCCCGGATGGCTCTGATGACGACGCACTGGCGGGCATCGCGGGGCTGCATGCTCCACTGGCCCAACTGCTGGCGCTGCAGGCGGGCTTTCAGCTGCACGAATACCGCATCGACGATGTGCTGGGCCAGGGCGGCTTCGGCATCACCTACCTGGCCACCGATGTGCATCTGGATGCCAAGGTGGCGATCAAGGAATACCTGCCCGAAGAGATTGCCTTTCGCACGCAAAACGGTGCGGTCAGTGCCAACGCCAGCGCGCACCAGGCGCGCTACCGGCGCGGGTTGGAGAGCTTCCTGGTCGAGGCGCGCACGCTGGCCAGTTTCAGGCACCCGGCGATCGTGCGGGTGGCGCGTTTCTTTGAAGCCCACCAGACGGCGTACATGGTGCTGGAGTACGAGCAGGGCAGCCCTTTCAGGCTGTGGTGGCCGCGGATCGCCAAGCAGGTGCGCGAGCCGGCAGCGCTGGAGGCACGTTTGATCGAGTTGCTGCTGCCGCTGCTGGACGGGCTGGCCACCGTGCACGAAGCGGGTTACCTGCACAGAGACATCAAGCCCGACAACATCCAGGTGCGGCGCAGCGACGGCTCTTTGGTGCTGCTGGACTTTGGCAGCGCCAGCCAGACCCTGGCGCTGAGTGGCGAGCAAACGGTGGTGGTGACACCGGGCTACGCGCCGATCGAGCAATACGGGTTGGGCCAGCAAGGCCCGTGGACCGATCTCTACGCTTTGGCGGCCACGCTGTATTGGGCGGTGTGCGGCAGGAAGCCCCCCGATGCCGAATCCCGGGCCCGCGACCCGGCAGCGCTGGTGCCGGCTCAGCAATTGGCGCGCGGGCGCTACGGCCAGGCCTTTCTGGGCGCCATCGATGCGGCGCTCGACACCGACGCCAGCCGCCGACCACGCACGGTGGCCGCCTTCAGGCAAGCCCTGTGCGCCGACCATGTCTCGAGCATGAACCTGCAGCAGGCGCTGCAGCAGGGCGACTCGGCGCTGGACAGCCAAGGCGACAGTCTGCTTGGCGGTCATGCTGGCAGCCATGCAGGCGCAGGCAAAGCCGCCGCCACTGCAGCCAAGCACAAGCGCAAGCGCAGCTGGCCCCAGGCGCTGCGCCAACGGGCTGGCATCAGTGCCTGGCGTTGGCGTGCACCCCGCGATTGGCCATTGACCGTCAAGATGACCGGCGCGATGCTCGCCACGGCTTTGCTGCCGATGACGCTGGTGGGTGCTTACAACCTGGACAGCAGCGTCAAGGCCGTGACCCGCGGCGAGCTGCAAAGCGTGCGTCAGATGGCGCAAAGCACGGCGGGCCGGGTCTCGCAGTTCGTGCAGGACGGGCGCCACGTGGCGTTGGCGATGTCCGGCGACCGTGCGTTCATCAGTTACCTGCTGCAGCCTGACGACGAAGCCCGCGATGAGTTGCGCGACAAGCTGCAGCGTCTGGTCAAGGCCGACCCCGATGTGCAGCTGGTGATGCTGATGGATCTGGAGGGCAAGGCCGTGGTCTCCAGCGACCCGCAGGTGATGGGCCGCAACTTCAAGTTCAGGGACTACTTTCAGCAGGCAGTTGGCGGGCGCAGCCACGTCACCGGCATCATCGTCGGCTCGGTGGCAGGTGCTTCGGGTCTCTTTTTGGCCGAGCCGGTGCGCGACATTCTGGGCAACGTGATTGGCGTGCTGGTGCTGCGCATCCGCGGCAGCTC
>JBBQIB010000346.1:0-4527 GCA_038324515.1 Burkholderiales bacterium | reverse complement strand
GCGACCCCCGGCCAGACCGAGCTG
Organism: Burkholderiales bacterium; assembly: GCA_038324515.1. Lineage (GTDB taxonomy): Bacteria > Pseudomonadota > Gammaproteobacteria > Burkholderiales > Burkholderiaceae_C > Rubrivivax. The sequence continues at coordinate 4,503 of JBBQIB010000346.1, read as the reverse complement.
CAACACCGCCATGACCTGCTCGGCCTCGACCTCGCCCGGCAATCGGGTGATTTCGACGCCCTCGGCGCTCATCACAACGATGGTCGGGTAGCCGCTGACCTTGAAGCGGCGGCCCAGCCGCTGCGCGCCGGGTCGATCACCGTCCACGTGCACAGCGACAAAAGAGCGCGACATGGCGGCAAAGTCTTGCCGGTTGAACAAGGTCGCCTTGAGCTGATTGCAAGGCGGGCACCAGGTGGCACCCCAGTACAGCAGCAGTGGCTTTTTCTCGGCCCGGGCCTGCGCAAATGCGCGCTCGATGTCGGCATCGGCCGAGGCTGGGAGCCACGCCACCTGCGTTGAAGGCAGGCCAGGTGCTGCGTTTGCGGCAGGCCCTGCAGCAGCACCCAGCAGCAACAAAGACACACAAGCCAACGCAGCCACTCCTGGGCGCCAGTGGGCGATCAGTGGCTGGCTCATCGACAGGGCTCTGTTTGGCACCCCGATGCCATGCCGATTGGGTTGCGCGTTCATGGACCGGACCTCCTGCAAAACGAGACGACCATTGTGCGTGACTTGGCGTCTTGGAGTGGGTGGGAGCGGCGATTCTCGGCCAGAGTCACACCCGTTGCTGGCCAGGCCGAGGTCCAGGCCCAAGCCCCAAGGCCGATCCCGGCCCGAACTACGGCGCCGGCGCAGCCGCTCCGCTCGCCACGGCTTCGGCCCAGGCCCAGGCAGCATCCGCCATCACTTGCACCGCATCTGCACCGCCCCAGGGTTGCGCCAGGCCGTCGACAGACGCGATGTCTCCCCCGTCCAGCGCTTTCGCCAGAGCCAGGTATTCGGCGTAAGGGCCCTGGCCTTGCAGCAAGGCTTGCAACAAGGCGTCGCCCAGGCGCAATGGTTTCAGCGCATCGGCCATCGGCATTTGCAACAACACCTCGACCAACGACAACATGCCCACCGTGAACAAGGTTTGCGGTGCTGGGTCGTTGCGCGCGCGAGCCAGCATCTCCAACAAGCGGCCACGGGCCAAGGCGGTTTCCTGCAGCGCCTGGCTGGCCTGGCGCGACTCGGCCACGGTCAACAGCAACACCGACAACCAGCGGTACAGCTCCTGGCGGCCCAGCAGCATGACGGCGGCGTCGATCGTCTCGACATTGCGTCGCAGGCCCACGGCAGGGCTGTTGACGTAACGCAGCAAACGGTACGACAAGGCCACGTCGGCACGCACCGCATCGGCCACCACGGCGGTATCGCGGTCAAGCGACAGGTGGTTCAGCAATTCACAAATGCGCTGGGCAGCAGCACTGACGGGCTTTGAAGAAGGCACTACCGAAGCGCGATCCAGCACGCCGCCAGCCAGCGTGAAGCCACTGCGCAGCAGCCGCTCCACATCATCCAGATGCTGCAAGCCGCTCGCCACCAAAGGCACCTTGGGTTGCGCTGCACGCCATTGCTGGGCCGACAGCAACAGCGTATCCAGGCCGCCAGCAGCCGCCTGCAGCCAGATGAAGTCAGCCGCCGGGCTGGCCTGCGCCGGGCCGTCATTGACGCCCAATCGCACACCCCGCGCGCGCAACTCGGTGGCCATGTCGGGCGGCAATTGCGCCAAGTCATCCACGCACAGCAAGGCGCCTGGTTGCGCATGCTGGGCCACGCCCGGGCGCATCAGCGCCGCGACACCGACCTGCATCAGCGCCATGCGGCCGGCTTTGCACACCGGCGCTGCAGCGGCCAACAACAAGGCCTGGTTGGCGGCCCAGGCGGCCGGGTCGGCGCGGGTCAGCAAGCGCTGCTCCAGGGCGGTCGGCAAACGCACTTCAAAGCCCGCCACATTGCCTTTGTTGCCCACCAGTGGCCGGCGCAGGCCAAACTGGGTGGCTGCGGCTGATGCGGCTGATGCCGCTGATGCAGCTTGGGCAGCGGCCGCCGGCGGCCGACTTGCCACGGCGACAGGCGAGGCCGACGGCATGGCCGAGGGGCTGGTCTGCCCCACTTTGGCGGGGCTTGCGGGTGCGGCGGGTGCGGCCGAGCGCCCCAGCAAACGAGAAAGCCATCCAGACATGTGCAAGGTCCCTTTCAGCGGCAGGCAAACTCTGGCCTGGGATGGCCAGCAGTGAGGCAGCAATCGTGGCAAGCATCGGCAGCCAAAGGCTGTTCGTTCGGGGTCAGCCGCACCCACAGGGCAGCCAACGGGCCACCTCCTTGGTTGCGCATCGTAGGCAAACCCCGCCAACGCGAAGGCCTGTGAAAACGGGTCTTAAGGCCCCTGATCTGCGCCCAACAAGGTTTGCCCGTCTTCATCGGGGCGCTGCTCGGCGCGCGCTTTGGCCAAGGCCATCCAGACCGCAAAACCCAGCCGCATCGCTCGGCGCGGGGCTGAGCGCGCTACCTCCAGGCCTTGCGGATCGGCCCAGATCACGCCGAAGTGAGCAGGCACTTCCTCCACTTGCGCGATACCTCGTTGCAGCACGTACCAGCATTGTCCGGACAGTGCCAGATAAGCCAGGCCCTTGTCGGCGCGCATCAGGTCGGCGCGCAAGTCGCTGCGACTGACCTTGATCTCGTGCACCACCGGCTCTACATAGTCCTCCACCGTGGTGTTGCGGATCGAGAAGACATCGGGCATCGCTGTCACCCAGCGCGTGGGGGTTGGCGGCGGCTCATCGCTGTGCTGCGTCTCGCCCGGAGCCGGCTGTTTTGGCGCAGCGGCAAAACCTGGCAATGGCGCTCGCAGGCTCAAACCGCGCCACACCACACGCCCGGCGCGCTGCATTTCCAGCGCCACCCGAGCCACCAGTGATTCGTGCGCGCTCAAGGCCTGCTGGTGGCGGCGGCGTTTGGCCGCCAGTTGCTGCAGCGCGCCATCACTGGCCCGCAGGCTGGGGCGACCGGCATCGTCCCAGTGGCGGGTCAACCAGCCGCCCGCAAGCAATTCCAGCTCCAGCGCATCACCACAAGGCCAGCCTGCCGAGCGCCAGACATCCTGCAGCCTTTTCAGATGGGCCGGGCTGAGGGCTGGCCGAAAGCTCGTCAAGCTCGTCAAGCTCGCCAGGCCCGCGATGCCCGCGACGCCCGTCAAACTCTCCGGGGCCAACGGCTCCATGACCAAGCCTTCACTCGCGGACCTGTACGCCTTTCCAGAAAGCAACGCGGCCCTTGATCTCAGCCGCTGCGGGTTTGGGGTCGAGGTAGGTCCAGACGGCGTCGGGGTTGGCTTCGCCGTCTACAAACAAAGTCTTGTACTGGGCTTCGCCTTTCCAGGAACACATGGTCTTGGTGTTGCTGGGCAAAGTGAACTCGGCCTTCAACGACTCAGCCGGGAAGTAATGGTTGCCTTCGACGACCACGGTGTCGTCACTCTGGGCAACGACGGTACCTTTCCAGATCGCTCTCATGTTTGCTGCTCCTGCGCTGTGGCGGATCAGCAGATTACCACCGGCAGGTTGCCGTCAGCGCGCTGCCGCCGCAGGCAGTGCCACAGACTTGCCATCTACTGGTTTCGGCCGGCCGAGCGCTGCGCGAGCCAATGGCCCAGTGGTGGTCTTCTGTGATGACCACCCGGCAAGAACTGGTGCAGACGGCGCAGGCCGTGCAGGCGGGGGAGGATTCTCAGAACGGGCGTCTGGCACAGAGCTGAGCAGATAGAGCTCCAACCACGGCGCCAGTGGCATTTGCTCGCTCAGGTCTTGCGCGCCCTGATGCTCCAGCACCTGTAAACCTTGATGCAGTTCGCGGCTCGAATCGAACCAGCCACAGCCGACAGGCTGTGACGATTCGGCTGCCACCGCTGGCAGGTCATTGGCGGCAGCGTAAAGGCTCTGCGAAGCGGGCCGCTGGCGCGCAGGCGCAGAGCGAACCCACCAACGGCTCAAACCCGAAAGTTGAAACCAGGCAATCATCAAAGGCCCCTGCGTTGCTGACAAGGTGCCTATGGTGTGCAAGCACGCGTGCGCTGGCCATCACCCCGACGGTGGTTGTAGGGGCGCCCCCCAACCGGGGGCGCCCTTACAACCAGCCCCTCCGCTGTCTCAGCCGAAAGGCCGCACACCGAACAGCGCCTGGTGCGCCCACAGTGCAAAAGCCAGCCAGGCCACGATGCCGACAAGCACCGTCACGAGAGTGGGGCCCCAGCGGCCCGCTGCGTAGACGGTGCCTGCGGCGCGGTCGCGGGCGCGTGCAGCTCTGAAGTTCAGCACTGCCCACAGCAAAAAACTGCCAAACAGCACCACGTCGGCCGCCGTGTTGTTGGCCAGCAGATGCGAAAAAGCCCACACCTTGACCCCCACCACCATCGGGTGGTGTACCTTGGCCTTGATCCAGTTGCCCGGCACATAGGCCGCCACCAACAGCACAAAGGCCAGCAAAGTCAGCGGCGATGCCAGGTGGCGAGCCCAGGCCGGCGAAGGCCACAGCACCAGCGGCTGCTGACGCGCGATGCCGTAGCCCCAGATGATCAGCACCAGCCCCAGCAGCGAGAGCACCGAATACACACCCTTCCAGCCACCCTCACCCAGGCGC
>JBBQIB010000345.1:0-4572 GCA_038324515.1 Burkholderiales bacterium | reverse complement strand
GTCACACGGGCCTACATCGCCCGAAACTCCGTACCGCAGTCTGTAAAAAGTCTGTAAGAGCCCCGGAAAAACGAAGCCCAACCTTGTGGGCTGGGCTAAGTCGTTGATTCTTATGGCTCCTCGACCTGGGCTCGAACCAGGGACCTACGGATTAACAGTCCCTGGGGATGGGATTTCCTGGGATTTCCTGATACAAGTTCTCTTCAAAATCGCCTTTACAAATCAAACACTTACGTCCAAAGTTGTTCCAAGACTTCTCAGGCCATCTTCGCCGAAACTGGCACCAGACTGGCACCAGCACAGCTACGGACTATGGCAAAAGATCAACTTTCAAGCACCGCGGCGGCGATCAAATCGCTCGACGGCAGCGCTTTCGTGACCCTTCACAGCAGGCTCGATCGGGGCGGCGCATTGCAGGCCCGCAAGCTCGCAAACGGTGCGGTCCAGCTCTACTGGCGCTACTCGCACGCGGGCAAGACCAGCCGCGAGCCGATCGGCGTCTACGACCCGGCAGCGCCGCCGAAGAAACTGCAACCCACGCAACGTGGCTACGGGATAGCGGCGGCGCTGGAGAAGTGCAGGACGCTCGCCGATGTGCATGTCGAGCGCGCCGACACCGGTGGCCTGCAGGAGGTCAAGGCCGAGAAGCGCAAGACCTTCCTTGCCCAGAAAGTGGTCGAGGCCGAGAAGTCCACACGGACGCTGCAGAAGCTTCTCGATGCCTACGTGGCACACCTGAAGACCCAAGGCCGTCGCAGTCATGTCGACGCCAATCAAATCTTCAAATCACACATCACAACTGCATGGCCTGCCGTAGCGGAAGCGCCGGCTGTCGACCTGACACCTGACCAGGTGCTGGACATGCTGCGGCGGTTGATTGAGTCGGGCAAAGGCCGAACCGCCAACAAGCTGCGCTCGTACCTTCGTGCCGCGTACCAGTGCGCGCTCGATGTTCGGACCACCGCCTCGATTCCGGTGGTCTTCAAAGCCTTCGGCATCGTCTTCAATCCTGCAGCCCAGACCCGGCGCTCGCCGCAGTTCGACCGAGCCGACAAACGGCCGTTCTCGAAGGCAGAGTTGCGGGCTTACTGGAAGTTGATTGCTGAACACGCTGGCTGCGAAGCAGCGGCGTTGCGACTGCACCTGCTGACCGGTGGCCAGCGCATCGAGCAGTTCGTCAGGCTGCGGTGGGTGGATGTTGCGGACGACGCGCTGACGATATTCGACGGCAAGGGCCGGCCTGGTCAGGGGCCGCGTCCGCATCAGATTCCGCTGCTGCCCGACGCGCGCGCCGACCTCGCAACGCTGAAGCGCGTCGGCGAGTTTGCGATCTCTACTACCGCCGGCAAGAAGCCCATCAGCGTGCGGACGCTGGCCGGCTGGGCTCACGCTTTGGTCGGCGAGGCAATCGACGGCTTTCAGCTGAAGCGGATTCGATCTGGTGTCGAGACACTGCTGGCAGCCAACGGCGTCAGTCGGGAGGTGCGGGGCCATCTGCAGTCGCACGGCCTGACCGGCGTGCAGGCCCGCCACTACGACGGGCATGACTACATGCCTGAGAAGCGTCTAGCGCTCGACATCCTGAGCCGTGAGCTTCGTCTGGTGGCTTACGAGAAATCCGCCGGCCAGTAGTACCGGCCATCGGACGGGTATTGCCTCCGGGGAACCCGACCCAAACGCGACTTGGCATGAACGCCGAGGATGGCGGGCAACTTGACGTGTATGGGAGTCTCCCTCCGATTTCATTGCGTGATCGCACCGAGCTACACGCATCTCAAGTAAGCTGCGGATCTCGCTGTTTGCGGTGGCCCAGTCACCACGGGCATGGGCGTCGATCGCCTGATCCAGATGTCCCAGTGGCACCGCGAATCCAAATTGTTTGAGCAACTGGTGAACCTCGTCGTCGCACGCTGGCAGGTCGACCATGCCGGGCAAGGCCGCACGCAGCATCGGCTCTGGTGCGCCCTCGTTCCAGGACGCGACGTACCCGTCAAGTGCGAGCCCTCGGAGCAGACGAAGCTGCTCCGCTTGCTCGTGGTCTGGCAGCGTCGCCTGAACCGCGAAGCGCACGGCCGCTTCGGCGACCGTCATCGGGCCGACCAGCGTGTTGATCACTTACGCCGGGCGCCGCATCACGGCGCCGGCGAGTAAGGCGCTCTTGGGTGTCACGCTTTTCCCCGGGCCAAGCGGAATCTTGTGATCGAGTTCCAGGCGCACCAGCACCTGATCGAACTTTGCCTGGGAGAGCTTGGAAGCGAGCAGTTCGACGGCGGCGGCGACCGTGGGACGAGTGAAGGGATGGCTCTTTATGGGATCGTTTTTCCGATTCTGGAATGCTGCTACGGGTCGCCGTGCGCTCATCCTCAGCGGATGCGATCACCCTTGTTCCGACCGACCCTAGTGACCACAGCCGCGACGCGGCGATGCAAGAATTTTTGCAAGGCTTCGGGCAGAACCTTACCACCCGTCATAGCAAAGCTGTTGACAGTACTGCCGACACTGCTCCACCGCCTGCACATGCCACGTTCAGGTTCGAGAAGCGGCAGACGGGTGACGTTTCGTCATCAACCGGGAGAACTGTCAAGTCGAGTGAAGCCATTCAGGCGTCCTCCCTGGACGGCATCAAACGCCTTGCCAAATCGCTCAAGACCGAGCGTGGCATCCAACACGTTCGGGCCCTGGACACCGCCGCACGCGCGGTTGGTTTCCAGAAGTTCCGACACACGCGAGCAATGCCCTGCGCCACGGCGCTGTGGCGACTCGCACGAGTCCCTGGCCACCGCGTCTAAGCTGGGTTAGTGCGTGCGGCCTCGTGACGCGATCCATCCCTCGATCTCGGAGTGCAGCCATGCGACGGCGCGCGCAGACAGCTTGATTGGCACGGGGAACTGATTTTGCGAAACGAGCCTGTAGATCGTTGACCTGGCTAGGCCGGTGATCCGCATGACCACCGGCAGGCGAAGCAAAATGGGTTGTAAGTCCACGATCGCAGTAGGTCCAGCTACGGTCTGCGGTTGGTGCCCGGTCGCCACTTGGCTGGCGGAAGATTGGACTTTCTTGCCAAGCACCTCTGGTGTGGCCTGTTGGCTAGAGAACGTTGGCGGGGGGGGTTGGGTGGATGGCTTGGCGTACATGGCTAGATGCTCATTTGGGCGTCGAAGCTTGAGCCGCAGCGCGCCCTGATCGCTGCAACCAGTGGAGGTCATTCCTTTTGCCGTCACGCTGACTTCCGCGCGTGTGGGCTGATTTTTTCTTTGTGTGAGCGAGTGCGATCAGGGTCCGGATCGGAGTTTCAGCACGATCTGCTCCTTCAGTGTTTGTTAAGACGCTTCCTGGCGCACCGATTCTGTTTTCGGCACATGTTGATAGCCAACGAACGAAGCCCTCGTATCACTCGAGTGGTGTGGCGTCTGGCCAGGCTGTGAAACAGAACCCTGCTCAGCTGGCGCTTGCGCCACTCTTTGATTGGGGAGCCGGAGATCGGATTGCGATCAGTTGCAGACTCTGCCGTTCTGGACGGCATGGACCGACGTGGTCGGTTAGATCTGAGGGAGGGTCACGACCTCGAACGGCTGCCTGGCCCCGGAACGGGTAGCGGTGGCAGCACCGGCCTGCTTCAAAGGCTCGCCGTTGACGGCAGGCGCGCTGCAACGGTCGATCGCATTTAATCGGCGCCGCGGGCGGTAGTCAAGCGATGCAGATCATCGGACTTTCACCTGCAAAGTGATCGCGCGACTGCGCCAAAGCCAGGGATAACGTAACAGCAGTGCATCGAGTCGACCAGCGAGGTCTTTTGGACTTGCGCCAGCCGCCAGCCACCAGCCGCGTTGCGCGCGGCTCGCTCGCCCTTCGTCGCCGGCCGGTGTGGGCCAAGTGGTCGCAGCGAAGTGGATCGTGGCACCGGTACCTTGGCCATTTGCGCTGGGATTTCCGCTGGCGCATCGTTGTTCTCGGGAGAACACTGGCCCGAACGAAAGCCGGGGCGCCTAACCGGCTTGTCGCTGACCTAACCGAGGATCCATGCAATGAAACCCGAGACGATTGCCAAGGCCAGGACGATGCTTGCCAGCGTCCTGCGGGACGGGCTGAGCTACCGCGAGGCCGGCGCACCCTTCGGGCTGGGCCGCTCGACGGTGGAGCGGTCGATCAAAGGCCTGGTGCTGGAGGTGGCGCGCGAGCACGGCATCCCTGAACTGGATGAAGACGGCCTGTCGTGCCTGCCGCGCCTGAGGCAGTTCCGGGAACCCGTGCTGCGCGCCGTGGCCGCGTACACGCCGGTTCAGCAGCAGCGCAAGCGCATCTCGATGCTCGAACCTGAGGAGATTGCAGCCGGCGCCAACCGGGTGCGATTGCGCAGCGACAACGCCCAGCGTGATGTCGCGCTGATCTACGTGCTGTTCTGCACCGGCGCCAAGCCGATCGAGCTCGCGCGGCTGGAAGTGCGCGACTACCTGAACCCCGAGGGGTCCATCCGCGAGCGTTCAGAGATGCGCGCCGAAGTTGCTGTCAACGGACGGAGTCGGCCGCTCTTCTTCACGTCGTGCCGCACCTGCGCCGCAGTCGACGCCTACC
>JBBQIB010000344.1:0-4578 GCA_038324515.1 Burkholderiales bacterium | reverse complement strand
GGTGGCGCCAATGCAATGCAACTCGCCGCGCGCCAAGGCAGGCTTGAGCATGTTGCCGGCGTCGATCGCGCCTTCGGCCTTGCCGGCGCCCACCATCGTGTGCAACTCGTCGATGAACAGGATGATGCGGCCTTCATCGGCCGCGACTTCTTTCAGCACCGACTTCAGCCGCTCTTCAAACTCACCGCGGTACTTGGCACCGGCCAACAGGCCGGCCATGTCGAGCACCAGCACACGTTTGTCCTTCAGCGATTCGGGCACCTCACCGTTGACGATGCGCTGCGCCAGGCCTTCGACGATCGCGGTCTTGCCGACACCGGGCTCGCCGATCAGCACGGGGTTGTTCTTGCTGCGCCGCTGCAGCACCTGGATGGCGCGACGGATCTCGTCGTCGCGGCCGATCACCGGGTCGAGCTTGTTCTGGCGCGCGCGTTCGGTCAGATCCAGCGTGTACTTTTTCAAAGCCTCGCGCTGGCCTTCGGCGTCTGCGCTGTCGACCTTGTTGCCACCGCGCACGGCCTCGATCGCCGCCTGCAACGACTTGCGCGTCAGGCCGTGGCCGCGCGCCACGCCACCCAGATCGCTCTTGGCGTCGGCCAAAGCCAGCAAGAACATCTCGTTGGCGATGAACTGGTCACCCCGTTGTGTGGCTTCCTTGTCCGCCGCCTGCAGCAGTTGCAGCAGATCACGCCCGGGCTGCACCGGCTGGCCGCCGCCTTGCACTTGCGGCAGGTTGCGGATGGCGGTTTCCATCGCCGTCAACAGCGCGGCGGTGTTGGCCCCTGCGCGGTCCAGCAACGCCTTGGGGCCATCGGGTTGTTGCAACATCGCGGCCAGCACATGCGCTGGTTCGATGTAGGGGTTGTCGCGCGCCACAGCCAGACTTTGGGCGTCGCCCAAGGCTTGCTGGAACGCGGTGGTCAGTTTGTCTGCACGCATAGCTCGATCCTCCAATTGCTGCAACACGTGGGGCCGGCGCGCGGCGATTCAAGCATTGGGCTGCCTTGCCGTGACTGCGAGTTGATCTACGTCAATTGCGCTTCAGACAACACGCGGACCAAGGCTGTCCTTTGCACTTTGCCCAGCGCGGTCTTGGGCAGCTGCTGGACGAATTCGATGCGCTTGGGGTGCTTGAAACGAGCCAGTTGTTTGTCCAGCACGGCCTGCAGGGCCGCCCGGTCCAGCTTTGCGCCTGGACGCAGCACCACGGCCAGTACCGGCACTTCGCCCCATTGCGCATCAGGCAGGCCAACCACCGCGCATTCCAGAACGCCATGCACTTGCGCAACCCAGTGTTCGACCTCTGCAGGGTGGATGTTTTCGCCGCCCGAGATGATCAGCTCTTTGCTGCGGCCACAGATCTCGAACATGCCGTCGGCGTGCTGCAGCGCCAGGTCGCCGGTGCGGAACCAGCCAGCGGCATCAAAAGAGGCTTCGCTGCTGCGGTGGTAGCCGCGCATCAGCTGTGGCGCCTTCAGGCAGACCTCACCGTCTGGCCCCAGTTTCACTTGCACGCCCAGGGCCGGCAACCCGGCCTTGCCGGCGTGGGCCAGCGCTTGCCCGGGCTTGAGCACGATCGACAACGGCCCGGTTTCGGTGGCGCCGTAAACCTGCGCCACAGGGATGCCACGATCGTGGAAGCGCTGGATCAAAGCCAGCGGCACGATCTGCGAGCCGCTGTTGACAAAGGCCAGCGACGACAAATCAGCGGCCGCCCAGCGCGGGTGTTCGACCAGGGCTTTCATCACCGCCGGCACCAGCAGCGTGGTGGTCGGCCGCCACTGGGCCACCGCGTCAAACCAGGCCTCGGGCTCGAAGCGGGGGTGCAGCAACACCTGCGCGCCTGCGGCCAGCGCGGGCAAGGTCTGGATACACAGGCCACCGACGTGAAACAGCGGCAGCACCGTCAGGACCCGGGTCTGCGCATCAAGGCCTTGGGCCTCAATGGCCGCCTGCGCGTTGGCGATCAGCCCTGCAGCGCTGTGCATCGCGCCTTTGGGCTGTCCGGTGGTGCCGCTGGTGTAGACCAGCAGCAGGTCGCCCGGCTGTACGTCGCTGGCAGGCGCGTCAGACCTTGCGACGAGCGGCGCCAGGTCCAGCATCTGTTTTTCAACGTCGGTCAGCTCAGGGCTGGCGATCAGGTGCGTGGCGCCGGCGTGGCTGCAGATGGCGGCCAGTTCAGACGCCGCCAAGCGCCAGTTCAGCGGCAGCAGCACCGCGCCCAGCTGCCTGCAGGCCACCAAGGTGGCCACCATCTCCCAACGGTTGTGGCTGAGCCAGGCGACGATGCTGCCGGCCACCACGCCGCGCGAGCGCAGGTCTTGCTGCGTGTCGTCAACCAGGGATTGAGGCAATAAACGGTCGAACATGGTGCGCTCAGAGTTTGCTGGCGATGGCTTCTTGCAACTGATTCTGGCCATGCCCTCTGGCCACTCCCTCTGGCCACCCCTCTGGCCACCCCCTCTGACCACTACTCGATGGCTTCGTCGCGCTCACCCGATTCATACAGACATTCGCGGCCCAGGCGGTCGACGCACAGCTCTGCGGTCCAAGGCAGCATCAGGCTGCCGCAGCGACTGTCGCGGTACAGGCGCTCCAGCGGCAGGGTCTTGAGCATGCTCTGGCCACCGCAGGTGCGCACCGCCAGCGCCGTCACCGCCTGGGCGTTTTCCATGATCGTGTAGTGCGCCGCCAGCAAACGCATGCGGGTGTCTTTGTCGGGGTCCACCGTCACATCACGCGCGTTTTGCAAGAACAGTGCACGGGTCTGCTCCAGTTTGATGCGCATGTCGGCCACCGCAATCTGCTTGGTCGGGTACATGCGGCGCTTGACCGGCGGCATGCCAGGGACTTCTGCCCGCAGATAAGCCACCGTGAAGTCGTAAGCCGCTTGCGCGATGCCCATGTAGGTGGGCGACAGCGTGGCGAACATGTGCGGGAAGCGCATGGCCGCCTGGGCGTACAAACCTTCGGGCATCAAGCGCGCGGTGTGCGGCACAAACACATCCTTCAGCAGCAAAGTGCGGCTGACGGTGCCCCGCATGCCCAGCGGGTCCCACTCGCCGACCACGCTGACACCTTCGGCGTTGGCGGGCACCGCCAAATACAGCGAATCACGCTGGCTGGCGCCGGGTTTGTCCAGCGTGCACAAGACGCCGTAGTAGTCTGCCGCGCCGGCCAGCGAAGCAAAGATTTTCTTGCCCTTGACCACATAGCCGCCATCCACCGCCAGCGCCAGCGTGCCCCAGGGCGCCTTGCCGGCAGCGGCGGCGCCGCCTTCGCTGAAGGGCTGCGAATAGACCTTGCCTTCTTTGACGATGCGGCCGAAGTGGATGGCGCGGTTGGCTGCATGGTCGGCGCGCTGCGCATCACTCATGTCGAGCGCGTCGGCGATCAGGCCAGCCCACAAGGTGCTGCACACATGCATGTTGTAAGACAGCGCGGTGGCGCCGCAATGGCGGCCGATCTCTGCGGCCACCATCACGTAGGTGCTGAAGTCGGCGCCAAAGCCGCCCATCTCTTTGGGTATGCAGATGGCCAGCAGCCCGGACTCGCACAGGTCGTCGTAGTTGTCGAAAGGAAAGCTCGCTTCGCGGTCGTGCTTGAAGGCCCGCGGTGCGAACTTGTCGCGCCCCAGCCGGCCCGCCAAATCGATCAACTCGACTTGCAGCGGTGTCAGCCAGGCGGTGTTGCCGGCGATGTGCATGGGGCTTACTCCTGAGTCACGCCATCAGACGGCGCAAAGTGACGGTGCAAAAAATCCAGCACCGCAGCGTTGAACTGCGCTGGGCTGTCCAGATTGGCGACATGGCCAGCGTGCTGCAAACAGACATAACTGGCGCCATTCACCCGGCCTGCCATGCGCTGCATCATGTCGGGCGGCGAGGTGCGGTCTTCAGCCGCAGCGAGCATCAGGCAGGGCACGGCAATCTCGGCCAATTGGGCGCGCCGATCGAATCCGGCAATGGCCGCCAGCGCGACCCGGTAACTGGCTTCCGGCACGGCCGCCATGGTCTGTTGCGCCAGCGCTGCTGCTGCAGGTGTGGCTGAAGCGGCCATCAGCGCAGGCACCAGTTTTTGTGCCATGCCGGCCATGCCCAGACCCGCGTCCAATGGCGCCAGCCGATCGGCGACGAATTGCCTCTGCCAGGCGCCGTCAGCTTTGCCAAACAGCGCCGACGTGCAGGCCAGCACCAGCCCCTGCACCACCTGGGGATGGCGCGCCACCACCTCTTGGGCCACCATGCCACCCATGCTGTGGCCCAACAAGACGACCGCTTCTACCGGCAGCGCACCAGCACGGCCTGCGCGCAAGTGGGTGATGAGCGCCAGCACCGCCTCGACCATCCGGTCCATCTCGGGCAGCCCGAGCGCCAGCGAATCGCCATAGCCCGGAAAGTCCATCGCTACCGCGCGGTAGTCTGCCTGCGCCAATGCGCGCACGGTGTCGGAGCCCGCTTCAGCCCAGAGCTGCCGGCCGCCGCCAATGCCATGCAGCAACACCACCGCAGTGCTGCCGTGCCCGGCCTGGGTGAGCGCTGGCAGCTTCACAGCAACTGCCCGTCTTGCACCACGGTG
>JBBQIB010000343.1:0-4579 GCA_038324515.1 Burkholderiales bacterium | reverse complement strand
CAGCACAAATTTGTAGGTGCGCTGCGTTTGCCGGGGGATGAGACCGGCGACTGTTTCAAGTTCAGCAACCGCCTGGTCGAAATGGCCCAAGAGCTGGGCGTGAAGTTCCGCTGGAACACCCGCGTCGAGGGCCTGCAGGTGGGCGGTTTTGCGGTCACTGGCGTCTTCACCGATGCCGGGCTGCTGAAAGCCGACAAGGTGGTGCTGGCCCTGGGCAGCCACAGTCCGCAACTGCTGGCCCCGGTGGGCTTGCGCATCCCCGTCTACCCGATCAAGGGCTATTCGATCACCGTGCCGATCACCGACGCCACGCGCGCGCCTGAATCGACGCTGATGGATGAGACCCACAAGGTCGCAGTCACTCGGCTGGGCAACCGCATCCGCGTCGGCGGCACGGCAGAAATCGCTGGCTACGACCTGAACCTGCGGCTGGCCCGGCGCGGCACGCTGGAACATGTGCTGACCGACCTCTTCCCAGGTGCCGGCGATTTGAAAGAGTGCAACTTCTGGTGCGGCCTGCGCCCGATGACGCCAGACGGCACACCGATCATCGGCACCACCCCGATCAAGAATCTGCTGCTCGCCACCGGCCACGGCACGCTGGGCTGGACGATGTCAGCCGGCACCGGCCGTGTCATCGCCGACATGGTGGCTGGGCGCCAGCCGGCGATCGATGTCTCGGCGCTATCGATGGCCAGGTATGGATAGTGACTGGGGCGTGATGGCGCGAAGGGCTGCCCGTGGACGCAGCAGGCAGTGCCTGACAGGGGCGATGGTTACCCCTTTGCAGCGCAATAAAGGAGGAGGCCCCAGCCGAAGGCCAGGGCCGGGGGACATGCGCTGCAAAGGGGTAGCCGTCGCCACAGTCTCGCGACGACAGCGGCCAGCTAAGCTGTAGCCTGACCGTTCAGCAACCTATGTGCACACGCTACATCTCCCCCGAAGTCGGTGACATCGAAAGACACTGGCACATCGGCGCCCGCAACCCGCCGCCCTGGGTGCGCGACGTGTTTCCCCGCTACCAGGGCCCCTTCATACGCGCCCAACGAGACGCTGCAACCTTCGAGCCCGAGTTGGTCGTCGGCCAATGGGCTTTGGTGCCGTGGTTTGCCAAGACCGCCAAGCTGCCCTACCTGACCTGCAACGCCCGCGCCGAAGAGCTGAGCCAGAAAGCCAGCTACAAACAGCCCTGGGCCCGCGGGCAGCGCTGCATCATCCCGGCGTTGGCCTTCTTCGAGCCCTGCTGGGAGACCGGCAAACACGTGCCCTGGCGCTTTACGCGAGCCGACGGCCGGCCCTGGGGCCTGGCCGGGCTGTGGAACCGCTGGACCGACCCGCAAAGCGGCGAGCAGATCGAGACCTACACCATGCTGACGCTCAACGCCGACCAGCATCCGTTGATGCAGCGCATGCACAAGCCCGACCTCAAACGGCCGCCGCACATGCAGGACAAACGCAGTGTGGTGCCGATCGCGCTGGCAGACACCCAGCTCTGGCTGGCTGGCACCTCCGACCAGGCCAGTGAATTGGTGCAGCTGGCCGCGCCTGAAATCTTTGTGGCTGAGGCGCTTGCGCCCTGACCGAAAAATACCTCCTCCCCGTTCGACCGACGCGCCACCGTGAGCCCATTTGGTTCAGGTGTGGCAGCGAGATGCCATACACACACGCGGCATGGATGGAAGCGTTCGAGACCGCGCTGTTGCGCCGGCAGGGTCCTTCAGTTCGGGATGTTGATGCTGGTGCCGCTGAAGGTGATGGCATCTGCCGTCGCCGGCACGGCCCTCATCGGCGGCACATGGGCCGCTGTCAGGGCGGGCGCAAAACCGGGGCTACCCCCACGCGCCGTTGTCCGCACCACCTGGCTGGCGGGCAGGTGGGTGCCGTTCTTCAGCTTGGCATACATCGCATTCATGGCCTGCACAAAGTAGGGGTGAAGGGGCACGAAGCGGGTGTCCCACCCTGGCAGCGGCAGGGCGGTGTCGAAGTGCTGGGCGTTCACCACCTCGACATAGCTGAGCTGGCTGGCCGCACCTTCGACCGCGCGGTTGAACGCCGCATAGGCGCGTTCAGAATGGTTGATGGCCACCAGGGCATCACTGCGGCCGGCCAACATCAGGGCCGGCTTGCCGCGCAGATTGCCGCTGAGTTGCACCTCGGCAATGCCGGTTTGCACCGCCTGGCTCTGGGCCAGGGTGGGCCTGCTGGTGGCCGTCAGCGCCGCATCGGTCGTCGGGTCGAAGCCGGTGACCAGGGCCCGCTCGCACAGCGCCGCGTCAAGTGCGAAATCGACCTTGCCGGTTGAAGGTGAAGCGGCGAGGTTCCAGGCTCTGGCGCCGCCCGGTGAGTCGTTGTAGACGAGGCTGGCTGGCACGCCATTGGCCGTGCCATCGCCAACCGCGAAGCTGGCGGCCTTGGCGTTGGCATTGACGGGCACGACATCGCCCGTGCGGCCCAACTGGGCGAAGCTGGTGCCGCACACGTTGTCGACCAGGCCGAAGCGGCCATAGCCCGTGGTGTACATCGCCGCGATGATCGGCGCATTGCCCAGGCCATAGTGGGCGTTGTGCATGGTGTCGTTGTCAGCGGTGTAGCCTGCGGCATGCAGTCGAGCCAGAGCGTCGGCGGCCTGGGTCGCCGTGGTGGCACCTGTCAGCAGGCCCTTGCTGGCCAGGCCGGCGCAGCGGTTGGCGGCAAAGGCATTCTTGCCGGTCAGGGTCATGTAGTTGTAGGCTGAGAGTTCGGAAAGCGTCGCCGAAGCCGCCAGCGCGGCGCAGGGCTGGTACAGGTTGGCCGTGGTGAAGTAGTCGATGAGCGCCTTGCCATAGCTGGGCACTGGCGTGCCCGCAAAGTTGACGCCATAGCCCGTCGTGGTCGACGGCTGGGCACTCGGCTGGCTGGCCACCACACCGTCGATCAAAGCTTCGGTGTCGAGTTCGGCAGCGCGCAGCACGGCCGCGCCGCCGTTGGACACCGAGCCGGCGATCACCAGGGTGTTGGCTGCGCTGAAACGTGCCTCGTGGCCGCCGACCACGGGGTCGCCGTATTCCTGGTTCAACACGTGCAGGGCATAGCGGATCGAGACCAGGGTGTCGCTGCCCCAGTCTTTCTCGGGATTGATCTGCGAGTGCACGTGCTTCAGCGACAGGCGGTTGGGGAAGTCGGCATTGAAGGCGGCCCGGGCCGCATCGCTGATGTTGGCAGCAAAGTGCGACAGCAGGCCGGCTGCGCTGCGCGTAGCGCGGGTGCCGTCGATGCGGTTGACCGTGTCGTCCATCGGGTCGTACAGGCCCATGCCTTTGCCGGCATCGGTGAGCGCCACCGCGCAGCCGCGCTTCAGACCCCATTCGCCAGCCGTGCCGATGGCGCCGTAGACGCCGCGCGAACCCGACGAAGGCCCGGCGACGATGCAAGGCGCATTGACATTGAAGCTGGCCGGCACCTGGACCGCGATGACGACATTCTTGCGCCCGCTGCCATCGTCCAGGGTGGCGATGTATTCGCGCCCCGGGATCAGCCCTTCACCCAGGGTGTCACCGCCGGCGAGGTCGATATTGGGACCGTACAGGCGTCCGTAGCCGCCGTTGGCGCTGTAGTCCAGCACGGCGCGGTAGTTGAAGTAAAGCGCATTTCGGCGCAGTTCAGCGGCTGTAGGGTTGGCCGGGTCGGCATAGACCGGCAGACCGGCAATTGCCAACCCGGTGCGACCCAGGCCGCCTGTCAGCAAGTCCTGCGTGGCCGCAGTGGTGCCACTTCCGACCGCGGTGGCGCCGTAGGTGATGACGCTTTGCTGGGTGACCCCGCTGGGCACGGCGCTGATCTGGATGGAGTCGTCGATGTTTTCGCCGGAGCAGCCCACGAGTGCGGTGCTGGCGGCCAGGGCGGTCAGGCAGAACTGGCCTCGGGTGCGGCTCATGCGGCCTCTGGACCTGCCCTAGCCCCTGCTACCAACATCAAGGTCTCGATGCTTCCATTCCTGCGATTGACGGAGTTCTCCCGTCTCGCGTAGGGGCTGATTGGGTCAACGACCGCGACAGAATGCAGGCCGGCGCTGCAGCACGTGAACCTGTTGACCTTCATCCTCACTCCTGAATTGAACTCATGCACAGGATTCTTCTCCACTCCCGCCTTTCGCGGTGGATGTCATCAAAGTCAAACCCCACCAGAGCGACAGAAATGCATTCGCAGACTAAAACGAAGGCCCACGGGATTCAGTTCGGTAGACCACATATGAAGCAAGGTGGAACTCTAGACACCCTCAGACGACCGCTTCGAGGCAGCGGATGTCTTCAATCCGATAGCCGCTCAAGTTCGCTGGCCCGATCAGCAGACCGGTTGAGCCCAGGTCGAGCCCAGGTCGAGTCCCAAGCTCCGCACCCCAAGCCCCGCACTCACCCCTGTCCCTAGAATCCGCTGCCATGCCAAGCAGCAAAAGTTCTACCGCCCCATCGGCCTACGCCGAAGCCTCGATCCGGGTCCTGAAGGGTCTGGAGCCCGTCAAGCAGCGCCCGGGCATGTACACCCGCACCGACAACCCGCTGCACATCGTGCAGGAGGTCATCGACAACGCTGCCGACGAGGC
>JBBQIB010000342.1:0-4583 GCA_038324515.1 Burkholderiales bacterium | reverse complement strand
TGGCACTGCCCGTGGCGGTCAGCGCAATACCTTGCGTGATAGCCACGCCGCCACCAACAGCGAGTGTTGCCAGTGCGGTCACGACTCCCACGGTGTCGCTGGTTCGCGTATAGATTACTGATGTTACGAGGCGGGTAGCCGTATCGGCAACAACAGGCAGGCCAGCGGCCGCCTGGTCAACCGGCATCAGGCTGGCTGATTGAAACGATTCAGCAATGGCGACTTTAGGGCCCGAAGCAGCCAGGACGACTTCTGACATCTTGGCGCGGACCGTGTAATCCTGATAGGCCGGCAGCGCAACGGCAGCCAGAATACCAATGATCGCAACCACGATCATCAGTTCGATCAGCGTAAAACCTTGTTGGACT
Source organism: Burkholderiales bacterium (assembly GCA_038324515.1). GTDB lineage: Bacteria > Pseudomonadota > Gammaproteobacteria > Burkholderiales > Burkholderiaceae_C > Rubrivivax. The sequence continues at coordinate 4,215 of JBBQIB010000342.1, read as the reverse complement.
TTCTTCATGGATAGGCTCCGGTAGTGGGGTGAGGCTGGGGGGGTACAGAAGCGCACCGCGCCTCCTGCCACTCTCTTATGCATCGGGCGTGCCAACCCATTTGTGCCTCGAAATTGCGTCATTTCGCACGTTTGACCCGGCTGGATCGGCACAAAGTGTCAGCCTGGCCCCAGCGACGGCTGACCACCGACAGAGACATGTGACGTTTCTGGTCAGGTCCGGTTCAGTGGGCCCACATGGCTTCAGGTCGCGCTCAATTCGCCTTCAGCGGCGCTGCAAGCTCAGCCCGTGACTACCAGCACCTGCCCTGCCACAAACGCCAGGGTCGACCAACTCGACCGCCTCGAGTGTCTTCCGCGCCCGATTGAAGTCCCGCTCTGAGCTGAAATCTTTCAGCCCGTCGGCCTCGGTGAGGTCGCCGATGGCAATCCGCTCTTGCGCATAAAGTCCGTCAGGGCTTCTACCCGATGCGTCCGCATCAAGCTGCTGATCCCGGACGGCAGAGTCGGTCTTGGCCAGCGACAGTTGAGCCTGGAGCCAGGGGCGAGATGCCACGGTGGCGTGAGCCGGGCGGCAGATGTTATGGCTTGTCAGTCCTCTGGCGGCGCGCCAGCAGCCTCGGGGTAGAGCCGAGGAAACAGCAGGTCGAGCGACTCGAGCGGGAAGGCGATGCTGAGCGGGCCCTTGTGGCTGTTGCTGGTCAGCAGCCCGTCCTTGAGCAGACCGCGCATGACGTCTCGGACCGTCCGCTCGCCCAGGCCGGTCATCTGCGTGAACTCGGCCCGCGAGATGGGCCCTGCCACGATGATGTGGTGCAGCGGCAGGACGATTTCCTTGCGGTACACCTGTCGCGACGTCGTCTCCCCACGCACTGTCACCAGGGCGGCCATTCGCTTCTTGAGGTCGTCGAGGTCCAGCATCTGGCCCATGAACTGCACCTGGTCTTCGCAGATCTCAACAAAGAGTCGCACCACGCCCGCAGCATCTTCTCGCTCAGGTTGCCTCTGCCGTCCAGGTCGCCGTGGCGAGGCATGTCGGCATTGGCCAGCAACTCGTAGTAGCGCGCCCGTTGCCTGGCCAGCCCGCGGTTCACCAACCACAACCCGTCACTTGAAGGAAGCAGCGCGCAGTGGGTCTGCAGCCGGCACGCACGGCCGTTGCCGTCGACAAACGGGTGCACCCACGCGAACCGATGGTGGGCCGCAGCGATGGTGTACAGCAGCGAGTCGAGGCCAGTTGCTTGCCCGTAGACCTCGTCTGCCCTGGCCAGGAATGCCGGCACCGAGGCATACCCGGGCGCGTGGTGACGTCCCGCGGTGACGTCCTGCTGCCGCAGGGTGCCTGGCTGCACAACGTGCCCGTTGGGCGACGTTCGGTCGGCTGAGGCGAGTCGGCCGTAGAGGCTTGCGTGTGCGCGCTGCAGGAATGCGCTGGTCAGGGCTTGCGCTTCGGGCGCATGTGCGGCTTCCAGCTCTCGCTCAGCGTCGATGTGCGCGACCGCAATCCGCTGCCTTTGAGCAGTGTCGGGCTGATCCGAGAAGTCTTTGTTCAACGCCCGCGCGATGTTCGCCGGGTGAGTGCCCTGGCCCTCGATGAGGTTGGAGTAATACGAGTTCATCGCCCGCACGAGCTCCCGCAGCGACGCCCTGGTGGCAGCGTGAACCCCCTGCAGCCGATACGAAGCCTCGACCACCGCACGCGTGCGCTGCACCCATTCCTTCGACCCCGCGTCGCTGCTGACCCGATCGCAGCGCAGCAAGCGATGAAGGCCCGGGTACCCGGGTACCTAGGTATTGCGGGCGCTCGCAAGCCTGGAGCATGTCACGTTCGAAGACCGCGACGCCGTGCTGGTGGCGCTCGATGCGTTCGACAAGGGAGGTGATTTCGCGGCTGCGCTTCATCTGGCGCGCAGTTCGCGTGCGTCAGGATTTCTGAGCTTCGACCCGCGACTGGCGAAACGGGCAAAAAGTCTTTCGGCTGGCGCCGCCTGTGGCGTTGCTGGCCTGAGATTTCTGTTCCGGCCTCAGGCCCCCATCACCTGCCCGGTGTGCAGCGCGCTGATGCGGTGGTGGGTGCTGAAGGCGCCGATCTCGCTCATCACCGCGTCCATTTCGCCGGGCTTGATGTGCGTGATGTAAACGTCGGCGGGCGCCAACAGCTTGTCCAGTTCCAGCCGCAACTGCGCCGGGCACAGGTGGCGGCTGATGGTGGCCACCGCTTGTTCGTCGTCGCCGAATGCGGTTTCGATGACCAGGGCGCCCACGTGCAGGCTGGCCAGACGTTGCCACAGCAGCGGGTTGGGGCCGGTGTCGCCGGTGAAAACCCAGGCGCCGCCGTTGGCGGTGGCGTTCAGCACCGCAAAGCCCACGGCCGGCACGGTGTGGGCGGCGGGCAGCACTTCGACCTGGTGGCCGGCCACTGTCAGCACCTGGCCCAGATGCAGCGGGCTGAAGGCCAGCACCGGCTGGGCGGGGGTGGGCAGGCGCGTGAAGTCGGGCCAGATCAGGCCGTTGAACATGTGCGTGCGCAGCACCTCGATGGTGGCGGGCAGCGCATGCACCTGCACCGGCGGCAAATGGCGGGCGCTGCGCCAGCGGTTCACGCTGTCGGCCAGCAAGCCGATCGACAGCACATGGTCCAGGTGCGAGTGCGTCACCAGGATGTGATCGATGCGGGTCAGCTCGTCCAGCGTCAGGTCGCCGACACCGGTGCCGGCGTCGATCAGGACTTGTTCACCCAACAAGAAAGAAGTGGTGCGATTGCCGGCGGCGATAGAGCCAGAACAACCCAGTACGCGGATCTGCATGTAGTGACATGAATAGCTTCATCCGTCAGGCACGGACACAGCCTTGATGCTGGGGCCGCCGGTGGCAGTGCGCAAGGCAGGGCTTGGCGTTTGTTGAAATCTTGAGGGCTGATTTGTTGAGCTTTTGGCGCCTGCCGTGATGGCTGTCACGGCCGGTGCAGCAACTGCTCGGCCTTGACGAGTTGCTGCAAGGCGCGCCGGATTGCACTGATGGCCTGCAAGGCAGCGTCGGCCTGCGGTGCGCTGAGCCTGCCGCTGGCGCCGGTTTCGAGCAGCTCCAGTTTCAACCGTTGATAAGAAGACTCGAAACTGACTGAGGCTGCACTCAGCTGGGTCAGCTGCTCGGCTGCCGTTGACGTTGACGTCGTTGTTGCCGTTGTCGCTGACATTGCCGTTGTCGTTGACGATGCAGGAGCTTCGGGCTCACTGCTGGCGTGGGCGGCGGGCGCAGCGGCGGGGGCCAGTTGCGGCGCGGCCTGGCGCATCGCGCTCAAAAGCTGGTGGGCCTGCTCTTTGAAATGCGCCAGACTCGAGGTCTGCAGGCTTCTGATCTGGGCCGCTGCGGTGGCCGCCTGCAGAGCCTGTTCGGCCGCCGTCTCGTGATAACGCGCCACCCGCAACAGCTCGGGCAAGCGTGATGCGCTGCCCTGCGGCATGCCGCTGCGGTTGACCTGCACGATGAAGTCGGCAATGTTGTGCTGCAAACGGTCGGCCACACGGCGGTCTTGTTGCAGCGCGGCGGAGGGTGCGTCGTCAATCGCGCCTTCCACCATGCGCTGGGCCAGCGTGGCGAGCCGGCGCAGCTCTTGCTCGAGCGCGCCGATGGCCAGCGAGGGGACCGCCATCACGTTGGCATCCAGAAAGCGCGGGCTCGCTTCGTCTTCTTCCTGGCTTCTGAAGCGCCGCTCGAGCAGCTTCGTCAGCCGCCCGGCCAGCGGCCACATCAAGATCACACCCAGCACGTTGAAGGTGGTGTGAAACAGCGCCAGCAGCACCGTCTCGCCGCCCTGCAGGCTCAGCATGTCGCGCAGCGTTTGCAGGGCCGTCAGCAGCCAGGGCAGCAGCAGCAAAGCCACGGCGCCGGTGAGGGCGTTGAACAGCACATGTGCCGCTGCTGCCCGGCGGGCATTGGGGGTGGCGCCGATGGCGGCCAGCAGCGCTGTCACGGTGGTGCCGATGTTGCTGCCGATGACTGCGGCGGCAGCACCTTCCAGGCTCAGCAGGCCGCCCTGGGTGGCCGTCAGCACCACGGCCAGCGCCGCGCTGGAGGATTGCATCAGCACCGTCAAAGCCGCTCCGCCCAGCACTTGCAGCAGCGTGTCGACAGCCGTGGTGCCCACCGGCAACGCAAAGTGGGTGGACAGCAGCCCAAAACTGCTCTGCAAAGTGGCAATGCCGATGAACAGCAA
>JBBQIB010000341.1:0-4597 GCA_038324515.1 Burkholderiales bacterium | reverse complement strand
CACCGACCACAGGCACGGCCAGGGTAGTCAACGCCGACACCGTGGCGCTGGCACGCTCCAGCAGTGCATACCAAAGAACATAGGCCATCGCCATCGCGATGATGGTGTGAAAGGCCAGCGCCCACAGGCTCGGTGCCGGCCAGTGGGTGGGCCAGGGTTCGTTGGCAATGGCTGCAGCCAGACTGCCGCACAAGGCCCCCAGACCCAACTGCCAGGCGGTGAGCACGATGCGGTCGCCTCGGGGCGGCCATCGTTTGGTGGCCACAGTGCCGGCGGCCCAGGCTGTGGCTGCCAGCAGCGGAAAGACCAGGCCGGCGTAGCTGCCCACCCGTGGGTGTGCAGGGTTGGCGATGAGGCCCGAGTCGGCTGCGCTCAGGTCGGCTTGCAGCAGTTGCACCACCGGCCAGGCCAGTGCCAGGATGCCCACGCTGCCCCACAGCAATGCCCAGCGCGCGCGTGGCTGCGGCTTTTCGCCCAGCAGCCACCAGGCCAGCAGCGCGGCGATCATCGGCATCGTGTAGGTCAGCACCGCTGCGCGCGAGGTGGTGGTCGACAGCTGGGCGAATGCGGTGCAGAAGTTGAAGACCACCACCGACAAGCCGCCGCCGATCAGAACCGCCTTCCAGTCGCCGGTGCCTGGCACCAGCCGCTTGCGGCGCACGATGGCAATCAGAAGCAGCAACAGTGCGCCGCCGCCCAGGCCCAGGGCACGCAGGGTGAACGGTGGCACGGTGGCGAGCAGGACCTTGATCGCCGGCCAGTTCAGGCCCCAGGCCAACGCCAGGATGACTGGCGTCAGGGCCTGGGTCAAAGGCTGTGGCACGATGCAGCGCCTACGGCTTCAGGGGCTGCGACGGGTGCTGGCGGGCAGCTTTTTCCAGGGCAGATCGGCCGGGTCGGCCGCCATCGGCCCGGGCGCCTTGGCCACCAGCACATGGCTGGCGTGAGGCTGAAAATCGGCGCGGAAGTGCACCGAGCTCTTGACCACGATCAGCCGCATGTGCTCGACCTGGATGCCCACCATGCGCAACAGCTCACGGTCCAGCAACTGCTTCTTGCCGCTGACCACGGCAATGCGGATGCCTTCGATCTCCAGGCAGGCGCTCAAGCCCAGCTTGACTTGCAATCCGGTCATCATCGGGCCCCTGAGCGTGCACGCACCGTCGCTCAAGGCCAGCACCTTGAAGCGGCCGCGCACCGGCGCATCGCTGCTGCCGCTGAAGGTGGGGACGGCAGAGCCCAGCGCCAGTTCGATCTCGGCGCCCAGGCCGGCGCCGTGCGCGGCCTGCGCTGCGGCGGTGTCGAACATCAGTCCCATCGCCACCTGGCCCGGGAAGCGCTGGCCCGCGCCTTGCGCCAGCAAGGCATGCAGCATGCCGGTGGTGTTGCTGTCGCCGCCTGCGCCCGGGTTGTCCTGGGTGTCGGCCACCACCACGGGCGCGCTGGCCGTGGCAGCCAGAGCCAGGGCCCGGGTCACCGTTTCGCGGGCTGGCAGCACTTGCATCCGCCACTGCTCGGGTGGCCCGGCGCGGTGGTACAGGCGTTGCACGGCGGCCTGGGCACGTTCGCCGTGGGCCCACAGCGTGGGGCCGCATTCTGCAAAGTCGGCGGCCGGGAAGCCGGGGCAAAAACTCATCATCACGCCGAACTCCTGGTCGAGCGCCTTGAGCTCTTCGTAGATCGATCGCGCGGGCTCCAGAAAAGTGCTCTGCGCATTCAACGCGATCAGGTACGGGAAGCGCTGCAGGTACATCGGCTCTTTGCGGCCCGCGTGCAGGCGCCGCGCCAGCAGCGTGGCTGCCAGCTCGCCGGTGGCCGCCATGTCCACATGCGGGTAGGTGCGGTACGAGACCAGCGCGTCGGCCAAGTCGAGCATGCGCTGCGTGACGTTGGCGTGCAGGTCCAGGCTGCCGACGATCGGCAGATCGGGGCCGACGACGGCACGCAAGCGGGCCAGCAACTCGCCTTCGCTGTCGTCGGCTTGCTGTGCTGCTGCAGCGCCATGCAGGTCCAGGTAAATGGCGTCGAGCTGGCCGCGTGCCAGCGCAGCGCGGGTGTCTTCGCAAATCGCGCCGGCAATGGTCTCGAAGGCTTCTTCAGTGACGTACGACGATGGAATCGCCCCGGCCCAGCAAGAAGGGTGCAGCGTCCACCCGTGGCGCTTGGACGCATCGATGAAGCCCGCCACCGGGATGTTGATGCCACGGAGTTGATCGATCATCGAGCGGCCCCGCATGTAGGCAGGAAACGAGTCCCCGCGTGTGAAGGCAGACCAGTCGGCCAGGCTGGGGGCAAAGGTATTGGTTTCGTGCTGGTAGCCAGCGATCAGGATATGGGGCATGTTGTCGGTGTGGAAGTGTTCAGCTGCTTGCTGCCCGGCGTTCAAGCCCGCAAACGCCAGCCTGCAAACTCAAGCCCCGAAGGAGTAGTGTTTGCCCGGTGCAGCTGCAAACAGCGCCTGGGTGTATTCGTGCTGGGGGTGGGTGAAGATCTGATGTGCAGGGCCGTACTCGACGACTTCGCCTTTGCTCATCACGGCCAGCAAATCACACACCTGTGAGGCCACGCGCAGGTCGTGCGTGATGAACAGCATGGCGATCTGCAAGCGCTCGCGGATCTCTTCAAACAGTTTCAGCACCTGGGCCTGCACCGACACATCCAGCGCCGACACCGCTTCGTCGGCCACCAACAGCTCGGGCTCCATCATCAAGGCTCGCGCAATGCAGATGCGCTGGCGCTGGCCGCCGCTGAACTGGTGCGGGTAGCGGTCCATCGCGCTGGCGTCCATGCGCACCAGGCCCAGCAGCTCCAGCGCTTTTTTGCGTGCTGCGTCCCGCGACAGGCCGTAGTTCATCGGTCCTTCCATCATCGCCTGGCCCACATTCATGCGCGGGTTGAGCGAGCGGTAGGGGTCTTGAAAAATGATCTGCATGCGCTGCCGCAAAGGCCGCAGCGCGCGCGTTTTGATGGTCGCGATCTCATCGGTGCCCAGCTTGATCGAGCCGCTGGTGGGGTCGACCAGGCGCACGATGCAGCGTGCCACCGTGCTCTTGCCCGAGCCCGATTCGCCGACGATGCCCAGGGTTTGGCCGCGGCGGATTTCCAGGTTCACTTCTTTGGCCGCGTGCACGATGCGGGTCTTGCCGAACCAGCTCTTGTCTTTGTAGGTTTTGGCCAGACTATCGACCTTCAGCACCACGGCAGCGTTGCTCGCAGATTGTGGCCGCTCTTCGGTACGCAGCGTCGGCACCGAGCCCATCAGCATGCGGGTGTAGGCGTGTTGCGGGCGCCGCAGCACCTGCTCCTTGTCGCCGATCTCGACCATGTCGCCCAAACGCAGCACGGCCACGCGCTGCGCAATCTCGGCCACCACGCCAAAGTCGTGTGTGATGAACAGCACGCCGGTGCCGTGGCCGGCTTGCAGGTCCAGCACCAGCTTGAGGATCTGCGCCTGCGTGGTGACGTCCAGCGCCGTGGTCGGTTCGTCGGCGATCAGCAGCACCGGGTCGAGCACCAGCGCCATGGCGATCATGATGCGCTGACGCTGGCCGCCTGAGAGCTGGTGCGGGTAGCTCGCCACCATGCGTTCGGGGTCTGGCAGCAGCACCTCGTTGATGATGGACAGCACTTTCTCGCGCCGCTGCTCGGCGCTCATCGGGCTGTGCTCGCGCAGCACTTCGTCGATCTGGTCGCCGCAGGTCATGACCGGGTTCAGCGCCGTCATCGGCTCTTGAAAGATCATGCTCATGCGCGTCGCGCGCAGCTCACGCAGCCGCGACAGTGGCGCGTGAGTGATGTCTTCGCCCTGCAGCAGGATCTGCCCTTTTTGCACCGGCAATGCTTTGGGCAGCAGGCCCATGACGCTTTGTGCAATGACGCTTTTGCCCGAGCCAGACTCGCCGACCAAACAGAGAATCTCGCCCGCGCCGACCTTGAAGTTGACGTCGCGCACCGCTGTGGCGCGGTCGGCGTTGGCGGGCAGGCCAATCTTCAGGCCACGCACTTCCAGCACAGGGGGGTGGGTCCGGGTGGCCCCGTTGACGTTTTCAGCAGCCACCTTCAGCCCCGCTTGGCCATCTTGGGGTCGAGCGTGTCGCGCAGGCCGTCACCCAGGATGTTGATGGCCAGCACCGTCACGGCCAGAAAGATGCCGGGGAAGAAGATGTTGTGCGGGTATTGGTTGAACTGCGCGCGGCCCTCGGCCATCACGTTGCCCCAGGTCGGGATGTCGGGGGGCAAGCCGACACCCAGGAAAGACAAAATCGCTTCGGTCAGGATGCCTGCAGCGCAGATGAAAGTGCCTTGCACCACCAATGGCGCCACGCAGTTGGGCAGGATGTGGCGCAGCATCACCAGCCAGGTGGGCGTGCCCAGCGAGATGGCGGCTTCGACATAAGGCTCTTCGCGGATCGTCAGCACCAGGCTGCGCACCAAGCGGGTGACGCGCGGTATCTCGGGGATCGCGATGGCGATGATCACCGTCAGCAGGCTGCCACGCCACATCGCCACCAGGGCAATCGCAATCAGGATCGCGGGGATGGCCATCAAGCCGTCCATGATGCGCATCAGCACACCGTCCAGCGGGCGCACGAAGCCG
>JBBQIB010000340.1:0-4609 GCA_038324515.1 Burkholderiales bacterium | reverse complement strand
TGGCCTGCTGGTGGCCAGCGCAGCGGGAGTAGGCAGCTTCTATTTCGGCGCACCCTTCCTGACCAGCACCTACGACTACCCTTGGCTGCCGGGAGTGGGCGGGGTGCCGATGGCCAGCGCGTTTGTGTTCGACGCAGGTGTGTTTCTGGTCGTGGTCGGGGCCACGATGGTGATGCTGCTGGGCATTGCCCGGCTGTCGCGTCCGGCACCCGGGGGGGCCCGCTGATGCTGCTGCTGCTGGCCATCGGAATCGGCGTGCTGACCAGTTGCGGCATCTGGCTGTTGCTGCGTGCCCGCAGCTTCGACGTCATCCTGGGTCTGGCCCTGCTGACCTATGCCGTCAACCTGTTCATCTTTGCCATGGGCCGCGTCAAAGTCAACGCGCTGCCCATTTTGGAAGGCGCTGGCCCCTTCACGCTGGACAACACCTCCGACCCCGTGCCACAGGCGCTGGTGCTGACCGCCATCGTCATCAGCTTTGCGATGAGTGCGGTGCTGCTGGCCATCGCGCTGCGCGCACGGTCTGAGACCGGCACCGACCACATCGACGGGCAGGAGCGCCAGTGAGCACGACTACAGCGGGCGCCGTGAGCTCACTGGTGCTGGGCGGCCACGGCATCGTGATGGCCATCGTGCTGCCGTTGGTGATGGGCTCGGTGCTGGTGGTGCTCGAAAAGTTCAAGTCGCGCTGGGTCGTGCCGCTGTCGGTGGGCGCCACACTGGCGCTGCTGGTGTTGTCGATGCTGCTGCTGGCCCAGGCCCACAGCGGCCACACCCAGGCCTACTTGCTGGGCAACTGGCAAGCACCCTTTGGCATCTCGCTGGTGCTGGACAGGCTCAGCGCGCTGATGCTGGTGCTGATGGCTGTGGTGTCATGCGGGGCACTGTTGTATGCACTGGGCGGTGACCACCAACGAGGGGAGCACTTTCACTCGCTGTTCCAGTACCAGTTGATGGGGCTGGCAGGTGCCTTCCTGACCGCCGACCTGTTCAACCTCTTCGTGTTCTTCGAAGTGCTGCTGGCTGCCAGCTACGGCTTGTTGCTGCACGGCGCCAGCCGCGCGCGGCTGCGCGCCAGCCTGCACTACGTCACCTTCAACCTCGTGGGTTCGGCGCTGTTCCTGTTTGCCGTGAGCCTGCTGTACGCGCTGACCGGCACGCTGAACATGGCCGACATGGCGGTCAAGCTGCAGCAGTTGGGCCCGCAGGATGTGCGGCTGGCCCAGGCTGCAGCGCTGATGCTGCTGGTGGTGTTTGCGGTCAAGGCAGCCCTGCTGCCGCTGTACTTCTGGCTGCCTGACACCTACGCAGCAGCCAGTGGCCCGGTGGCGGCGCTGTTCGCGATCATGACCAAGGTGGGCGTGTACGCCATCGCCCGCACCACCGCGCTGATTTTTGGCGCAGGGGCAGGGGTGGAGGCAGGCAGCGTGGCAGCTGGCATCGCAGGCATGGCGATGCCGGTGCTCGTCACCCTGGCGCTCGCCACGCTGGTGCTGGCAGCCATTGGCGTGATGGCGGCCAGGCGGCTGCGCGGGCTGGTGTCGTACCTGGTGGTGGGCTCGGCAGGCACGCTGCTGCTGGCGATCGGTCTGGGCACCGTGCAAACCCTGGCCGCAGGCTTGTTCTACATGGTCAACAGCACCCTGGTGGCAGCGGTCTGGTTCTTGTTGGCCGACCGCATCGGCGCTGCCCGCGGGGACGTGGACATGCTGCGGCCACGCGCCATGGCAGGTGCCTGGGCGCCTCTGGGGGTGGCCTTCTTTGTCGCTTCGGTGGCAGTGGCTGGCGTGCCTCCGCTGGCAGGCTTCTTTGGCAAGGCACTGTTGCTGCAGGCCGCCGGGCTGACCCCTTGGGCGGTCTGGGTGGTGGCGCTGGTGCTGGCCTCCAGCCTGGCAACGATGGTGGCGCTGGCCCGCGCCGGCTCGTCGCTGTTCTGGAAGCCGGCGGCTGAGACGGCTGCACAGCCACCGCTCCCCACGTCCGGCGGCATGTCAGCCAGCACGTCACGCAACACATCAGCCACCCGGCCCTCGCATGGCATCGCCATCATCGGACTGTTGCTCACGGTGGTGGCGCTGGCACTGCTGGCAGGCCCGGTGAACAGCTACACCGAGGCCGCTGCACAGCAGATGGTGCAGCGCCAACCCTACATCGACGCCGTGCTGGGCGCGCGCCCGGTGCCTGCGGCTTACGACGTGCGCAAAGAGATGCACGAGCGTGGGGAGTTCAAATGAAACGACGCTGGTGGCACAGCTTCCTGCCTGCACCCTTGCTCAGCCTGCTGCTGGGCTTGAGCTGGCTGTCACTGAACGAATCGATTTCGGTGGGCAACGTCCTGCTGGGCGCCACCCTGGCCATCCTGGTGCCTCTGTACACCCGCGGCCTGCACAACGAAGGACTGGTGGTGCGCTCGTGGCCCACCGTGTTCAAGCTGGCCGCAGTGGTGCTGCGCGACATCGTGGTCTCCAACATCACCGTGGCACGTCAGGTGCTGGGGCGAGAATCGGCGCTGAAACCGCGCCTGGTGTGGGTGCCGCTGGACATCCACAACCGCTACGCCATCGTCTCGCTGGCCGGCATCATCACCTTGACACCGGGCACGGTCTCCAGCGAGCTGAGCGACAGCCACAGCCACCTGCTGGTGCACGCCCTGCACTGCCCCGACGATGCGGCCGAAGCCGACCTGATCGCCGAGATCAAGTCCCGCTACGAAAGCCCGTTGAAGGAGATCTTCGAATGATCCTGCCCGTGCTGTTGCCCTGGCTGATGGCGGCCCTGGCGCTGGCGCTGGCGCTCAACGCCTGGCGCCTGTTCAAGGGCCCGGGCCTGCCCGACCGCCTCCTGGCGCTCGATACGCTGTACATCAACGCGCTGGCATTGGTCGCCATGTTTGGCCTGTGGATGGGCACCAAGCTGTACTTCGAAGTGGTGATCCTGATCGGCCTGCTGGGCTTCATCGGCACCGTGGCATTGGTCAAGTACATCTTGCGTGGGGACATCATCGAATGAGTGACGCCACCTTGTCGCAACTGCCCTTGTGGGCGGAAATCGTCGCCGCTGCCCTGCTCGTGATCGGCACCATCTTTGCACTGATCGGCTCTTATGGGTTGGCCAAGCTGGGTGACTTCTACAAGCGCCTGCACGGGCCCAGCAAAGCCACCACATTGGGCGTGGGCTGCGTGCTGGCGGCCTCGGCGCTGATCGCGGCCTTCAGCGACAAGGCCAGCCTGCACGAGGTGCTGGTGATCGTGTTTTTGTTCATCACTGCGCCTGTGGCTGCACATTTGCTGATGAAAGCAGCGCTGCACCTGGATCCGAAGTCGCGGCTCAAAGTGCCCAAACTACCCAAGCACAATGACGAAGGCTGACTCAACTGGCTGAGGGTCTTTGTCGGCAGCAGGCGCTCGGCAACTACCGCCACTTCAAGGTTGCCGTTGAGGTTTCAGTCGTTTCGACGCCGGTTTCAAGCTTGAACCAGCGCTCGCGAATCTCATCGTCCATCAGAGGACCGTCTCTGAGGGCTGCGGACAGCCCATGGTTCTGCCCGAGGTCGCGCTCGATGACGAAACTCAGCGAAGGCTCACCTGGCTTGAGTCCTTCAGGGGTCTCGGGCTCTGCCCATCGCCCGGTCGCGCTTTCAATCAAACCGGCGCCGGCCAACAGCCAACGCACAGCGTCCGCGGTAGTGACTGTGTGAAGCTTGGGTTTTGGCTGGATCGCAGGTGGGCGAGCCCACTGACCAGCAGCCCAATCCTGTCTTTCCAATGCCGACTCCAAGCTGACACACGAGACCTCAAAACAGGGCTCGCGCGCAGCAGCCTGTTCACTGATCACGCTGCGGCCGATCTCTCTGAACCCGGGGTCCGCAGAGCGCAAGAACGACAGCGTGGCACGCAGGCTGATGTGAGGGCCCAGGCCAAATTCCTTGGCCGGTGCCACCTGGGCGGCCCCCAGGCTGGCCACCAGACTTCGGCGCACGGCTGGCCCCAGATTGAAGCGTTGCACCTGCACGAAGCTCACCGTTTCGTTCGCGCCATTGGGCAGCGGCAGTGGGCGTTGAAAAAACGATATCTTGTAGCGCGCACGCTGCAGCGGCACCTCGCTGGCATCCAGCAAAGCAATCAGCTTGTCGACCGGGGATGCCACTGCCGAGCCTACAAAGGCAGTGTCCAGGCGGCGCTCGGCTTGAAAGGCATCGATCGCCACATGACCACGGGCCAGAGCAAAAGACCGCTCAGGGTCAGCGCCCAGCGCTTGGCTGTGGGCGGTGCCCGACCCACCCACACTGAGCCCCACCAGCGCCAATAAAAAACCGTTCCGAATCAGGTTCACGCTGACCTCAAACGCCTGTCTTGCAGACTCACCGAAACCAGATTCAGCTGCCGCTGCCCACCTGCGTTTGCAAGAAATTCTGCTCACCCACTTTGTCGACCAGCTCGATCTGCGTCTCCAGGTAGTCGATGTGCTCTTCGGTGTCTTCCAGGATTTTTTCGAACAGTTCGCGGCTGACGTAGTCGCGCACGCTTTCGCAATGGGCCACGGCTTCTTTGAGCAAGGTCTGCGAGGTGGTTTCAGCCTTCAGGTCGCAGTGCAAGGTCTCGACAGCACT
>JBBQIB010000339.1:0-4614 GCA_038324515.1 Burkholderiales bacterium | reverse complement strand
CATGCGGGTTTGAGGGTGGCACAGCGTGGGCACAGCAGCGTGCGCTTTGAAGTCGGTTTGTTTGCTGATCAGCAGGTGTTGTGCGCGGCTCTGGGCAGCTTCAAGCATGTTTATGTTGCCCGTGCCACACGCCGCCCGGTGTCTTTGCCGGCTGCTCTGGTGCATGCTTTGGACCTCTTGGGCCCGCCGCCCGCTGGCCCACAGCCCCCGCTGACCGATTGATTCGCTGGCTGGCTCAAGTGCATATGGCGACCCCGTTCCGCGCCGGCTGGCACTCGTTTTCGTCCACTTTCACGCCCAGGATGCCCTTGAAAACCACCCCTGAAACCACCGCAGCGGTTGACGCTGCCATCTCCAGCCGGCGCTCCGTCCGCGCCTTTCTGCCCACGTCCGTGCCCAGATCGGTGGTTGAAGACATCTTGCAGGTTGCCGCGCGCGCACCCTCGGGCACCAATACCCAGCCCTGGCAAGTGCATGTGTTGATGGGCGCGCCCCAGCAGGCGCTGTCTGAAGAGATTTGCGCTGCCTACGACGATCCGCTTGAGCGCACACAACACAGCGAGGAGTACGCCTACTACCCCACCGAGTGGCGCAGCCCCTACATCGATCGCCGCCGCAAAGTGGGCTGGGACTTGTACAGCCTGCTGGGCATCGGCAAAGCCGACAAAGTGCGCATGCACGCGCAGCACCGCCGCAACTACCAGTTCTTCGGCGCGCCGGTGGGCTTGATGTTCAGCATCGAGCGGGTGCTGCAGCAGGGCAGTTGGCTGGACTACGGCATGTTCTTGCAAAACATCATGGTGGCAGCGCGTGGCCGCGGCCTCGACACCTGCCCGCAGGCTGCCTTCATGCAGTTTCACCGCATCATCGCGCGCCACCTGGCCTTGCCAGACAGTCACATGGTGGTGTGCGGGATGTCGCTGGGCTGGGCCGATCCCGAGGCGATCGAAAACACACTGCTCACCGAGCGTGAGCCGGTCGCGGGCTTCGTGCGTTTTCTGGACTGAGAGGCTGAGACAGCCGGCCTGTCGCAGGGATGTTCGGCCCGAAGCTGCGAACTCTCCGGCGGCATCGACCCGCGCTTGCCTAGAATCCTTGCCCAAAACAAGGATATGCATGAGACAAGCTCAGTGCCCAAGCTCTCACTGGATTTGTAGGGTCCCGACGTTCCTCAGCCTGCTTTTCTTGCTGCCCGGCCAAGCCAGCGCTGCTGAGCTGGATGGCGCCAAGTTGTCGCCCTTGTGGGGTTTGCCTTTTGCAGGCGTCCTGCTGTCCATCGCTTTGCTGCCGCTGGTGGCGCCGCGGGTGTGGCACAAGCACTTCGGCAAGATCACGGCGGGCTGGATCCTGGCTTTTCTGCTGCCCTTTGCAGCCGTCTTCGGCCCGGGCCAGACGGGTGTGGCGCTGGTGCATGCGCTGGTGGCTGAATACTTGCCCTTCATCATTCTGCTGGTGGCGCTGTTCACTGCCGCTGGCGGTGTGTTTGTGCGCGGCAACCTGCACGGCAGCCCGGGCACCAACGTGGCCATCATGGCGGTGGGCTCGGTGTTGGCCAGTTTCATGGGCACCACGGGTGCGTCGATGCTGATGATCCGGCCGCTGCTGCGCGCCAACGACAACCGCAAGCATGTGGCGCATGTGGTGGTCTTCTTCATCTTCACGGTCAGCAACGCAGGGGGATCACTGACGCCTTTGGGCGACCCGCCACTGTTTCTGGGTTTCCTCAAAGGCATTGAATTCACCTGGACTTTGCGGCACCTCTTTCCTGAAACGCTGTTCTTGCTGGGCGCGCTGCTGGCGATTTTTTATGCCGTCGACAGCTGGTTCTACAAGCGCGAAGGCACGCTGCCCGCGGATCCCTCACCCGACACACACCTGGGCAGCCGCAGCGCCAACAGCTTTGGCCTCGAAGGGGCGATCAACTTCTTGCCGCTGCTGGCCGTCGTCGGCTTGGTGCTGATGAGCGGGCTGTGGAAGCCCGGCATCAGTTTTGATGTCTTCGGCACCCCGGTAGCGCTGCCTTCGCTGGTGAGAGACGTGCTGTTGGTGGGGGTGACGATCGTCTCGCTGCTGATCACGCCCAAGGGTGTGCGCGAGAAAAACGCCTTCAGCTGGGCACCGATGCAAGAGGTGGCCAAACTCTTCATTGGCATTTTTCTGACCATGATCCCGGTGCTGGCCATGTTGCGCGCAGGCGTTGACGGGCCTTTTGCCATGGTGGTGCATGCAGTCACTGGCGCCGACGGGCAGCCTTTGCCTTGGGCCTACTTCTGGTTCAGCGGCTCGCTGAGTTCCTTCCTGGACAACGCCCCCACCTACCTGGTGTTCTTCAACCTGGCAGGGGGCGACCCGCAGGTGCTGATGACGACGCTGGCGCCAGTGCTGGCTGCAATTTCCGCAGGCTCGGTCTTCATGGGTGCCAACACCTACATCGGCAACGCGCCCAACTTCATGGTCAAGGCGATCGCCGAAGAGGGCGGCGTCAACATGCCCAGCTTCTTTGGCTACATGGCCTGGAGCTGTTGCGTGCTGGTGCCTTTGTTGTTGCTGATGACGTGGCTGTTCTTCTTATGATCAGGGCCAAGCTTTGACGAGGATCTGCATGCCTGAATCCAAACCTGCCGTGCTGGTGGCACGCGCGGTGTTCCCACAAACTCTGCAGCGCCTGCAACAGCACTTTGAGGTGCAGGCCAATCCCGACGACACGGTGTATGACGGCGCCACGCTCCAAGCCTTGCTGCAAGGCCAGGCGGGGATGCTGGCGACGGGGTCTGAGCGCATCGACGCGGCTTTGCTGGCGGCCTGCCCACAGCTGCGGGTGGTGGCCAACATGGCGGTCGGCTTCAACAACATCGATGTCGCAGCCTGTACCGCAGCGGGTGTGCTGTGCACCAACACCCCGGATGTGCTGACCGAAACCACCGCTGACTTCGGCTTTGCGCTGATGATGGCCACCGCCCGGCGCATGGCCGAGAGCGAGCGCTTCTTGCGCCAGGGCGGGTGGACAAAGTGGGCTTATGACATGTTCACCGGCTCGGACATCCACGGCAGCACGCTGGGCATCCTGGGCATGGGGCGCATCGGCCAGGCCATTGCGCGGCGCGGCGCCCTGGGTTTTGGCATGCGGGTGATCTATCACAACCGCAGCCGGCTGCCGCCTGACCAAGAGCAACCGCTGCAAGCCACCTGGGTCAGCAAAGAGGCGTTGCTGCAGCAAGCCGACCACCTGGTGCTGGTGCTGCCCTACAGCGCCCAAAGCCATCACGCCATCGGTGCCGCCGAGCTGGCGCTGATGCAACCCAGTGCCACGCTGACCAACATCGCACGCGGCGGCATCGTGGACGATGCCGCGCTGGCCCAAGCGCTGCGTGAGCGGCGCATTGCAGCCGCTGGCCTGGATGTTTTTGAAGGCGAACCCAAGCTTCATCCTGCATTGCTGGAGCTGCCCAACGTGGTGCTGACGCCGCACATCGCCAGCGCCAGTGTGGCCACCCGGCGCGCGATGGCCGAGCTGGCCGCCGACAACCTGATCGCAGCACTCGGCGGCACCAGACCTCCCACGCCGATCAACCCGCAGGCCTGGGCCTCGCTTGCCTGAGTCAGCTTCCCTCGGGTCAAGCGCTTACCTGACGCCTGGGCTGCTGCCCTGGTTGTTGTATGGGGCGCTGGGCTTGTTGCTGGTGGTCGTGCTGATCGGCTTGGCCCTGCTGATGCGAACGCAGCCCGAACCCACGGGTCCGCTGCTGGATCACCTGGAGCGTGACCTGCGCGACGAGCTGGGCCGCCTCAGCCTGGCCTCGCGGCAGGACATGGCGTCGTTGCAGCGCGCCTTGATGGCCCACGGCGGCGAATCTGCGCGGGCGCAAAACGAACAACTCGATGCCTTCAGGCAGCAACTCCTGAATGTGCAGCAGCAGCAAGACGCAGCCTTGCGCCGCTTCTCGGACAACCTGAACGCGCAACTGCTGCAACTGGGCGAGGGCCATGCGCGCCAGATGGCCGAAGTGCGCCAAGCCGTCGAAGCACGTTTGAGCCAACTGCAAGAAGGCAACGAAAAAAAGCTCGAGCAAATGCGTGCCACGGTCGATGAGAAGCTGCATGCCACTTTGGAGCAACGCCTGGGCGAGAGCTTCAAACAAGTCGCCGACCGTCTGGAAGCCGTGCACAAAGGCTTGGGTGAAATGCAAACGCTGGCCCGCGATGTGGGCTCGCTCAACCGGGTGCTGAACAACGTCAAGAGCCGCGGCGTGTTTGGTGAGGTGCAGCTGGCCGGCCTGCTGGAGCAGGTCTTCACGCCAGAACAGTACGGCAGCAACGTGGCCACCGTGCCTGGCAGCAACGAGCGCGTGGAGTTTGCGATCCGCTTGCCCGGGCGCGGGCCTGATTTGCCCCTGTGGCTGCCGATTGACGCCAAATTCCCGCGTGAGGATTACGAACGGCTGCTGGACGCCCAAGAGCGTGGCGAGGTGGCGGTGATGGAGGCCTCGGCCAAGGCCATCGAAGCCCGCTTGAAGATCGAAGCCCGCAGCATCCGCGACAAGTACGTCGCGCCTCCGCACACCACCGACTTTGCGATCCTGTTCCTG
Organism: Burkholderiales bacterium; assembly: GCA_038324515.1. Lineage (GTDB taxonomy): Bacteria > Pseudomonadota > Gammaproteobacteria > Burkholderiales > Burkholderiaceae_C > Rubrivivax. The sequence continues at coordinate 28 of JBBQIB010000339.1, read as the reverse complement.
CCCACTGAAGGCCTGTACGCCGAAGCGC
>JBBQIB010000338.1:0-4618 GCA_038324515.1 Burkholderiales bacterium | reverse complement strand
CTCGCCGCCCGTGCTGGGCGCGGTAGCTGTCTGCAGTACGGTGGCTTCAGGCGTAGCCGCTGGCGCGTTTGAAGCGCCTGGCGCAGCGCCCACCGGCTGGGCGGCGACGCTGAGTTCGCCGGCCACCTGAGCGGTGCCGCTGGCCACAATGCGAATCTGCCCTCCCTGGGTGGGCGCCTCGGCGTGCACGCTGGCACCCGTGGTCTGCTCGAAGCGATCGGCTTCGATGCGCACGCTGCCAGCCGCAAAGCCCGCTGCACCGCTGGCGCTGATGCTGCCGCGGTTGATGACTTCGGGCGCGCTCAAGGTCACCAGCCCGGCTGGGCCGCTGTCGGCTGGCGTGGCACCCGCCACAGCGTTGGCGGCAATCACGCCGCTGTTGTCCACCTGCTTGCTGGCCGAGAGCACGATGCGCCCGCCCTGCTGTTGCAAGCCACTGGCCTCGATGCGCCCGCTGTTTTTCACCACGCCGCCGAGCAGCCGGTCCATCGACTGGGCAGAGAGAATGATCAGACCGCCGGGCGTCTGCACCGCGTGGCGGTTGTCCACCAGAGTCTGGATTTGCGCGGGCTCCACGCGGATGCTGGTGAGGCGGTTCTGGCTGTCGAAGTGCAGGTCAACCGCTTCGCCAGCGGCCAGCGCCACGGTGCCCATTTGCGCGATCACCGCGCCCTGGTTGCGCACCTCGGGCGCGAGCAGCGCGATATAGCCACCCAGCGCGGCTTTGAGTTCGCCTTCGTTGATCACAGCGCCGGTGCTTCCGTTGCGCTCATAGCGGTTGTTGCCGGCCATGAAGTTGGCGTCAGAAATGCTGTTGGTGGTGGCCACCAGGCCACCCACATCAACCCGCGCGCTGCGCCCGAAATACACGCCCTGCGGGTTGGTGAGCACCACCTGGCCGTTGGCGCTGATGCGCCCGAAGATCTGGCTCGGGTCGGCGCTCATCACGCGGTTGAGCGTGACGCTGCTGGGGCCGGGCTGGTTGAACTGCACATGGGCATCCTTGCCTACATTGAAGCTCTGCCAGTTGATGGCGGCGCGCGCGCTGCCCTGCTGGATCACCATGTTTGCGCCGCTTTGGGTGGCGCTTTGACTGATGCCCACCTGCCCGGCGCTCACCTGCCCACCGCTGGGCAAGGTGTTGGGCGGTGGCGCGGTTTGCGCGTGGGCGCTCAGGCTGAGCAGCCCGCCCAGCACGGCGCGGGCCACAGCGGCCACCTGGGTGCCCGAGCAGGGCTTGCCTTTGGCTGCGACGGTCTCGGCAGCGGCCACGTAGGTTTGCTTACGTGAGTTCCAGACGCTGCGGTGGGTTTTGTTCATGGGGTTGTTCCGCAGAAGGGACTCTGTTGTGGACGATCGGGTGCGCAGGAAAGACGCGGCAGAAAGACAGGTCGGAGAAGCTGCTCAGGCGTGCCGGCCAGTGATGCTGATCAGAACTGCAGGCTGGCCGTGAGCCACAACCGGTTGCGCTTCAAGCTGCCGTCGCCGTCGGTACCGGCAGCGGTGGGTTGCGGGTTGTCGCCGATGCGGCGTGCCCAGGTCAGGCGCGTGTTCAGGCTTTTGCTGCCTTGCCAGCCCACGCTCACGCCATAGCCGCGAAGACTTCGCGCGATCTTCGGGTCAGCGGGCGCGGCAGGCAGCGAGACCACGCGCGCCACATCGGTGAAGGCAGTGAACGCCCAGGCAGGGCTCGGCGACCAGCGCCATTCAGCGCTCAGTGCCTGGCCCCGATCGCCACCGAGTTCGCTCACCGGATAGGCGCGCACGCTCTGCGCGCCGCCGATATAGAGCTTCTCGGAAGAGTCCAGCGCCTGCGTGGCATGTTGCCCCGAGAAGCTGAACACCAGAGAGTGCGCTGGCGCCAGAGACTGCTGGCGGCTCAGCGCGTAACTGATCTTCGAATAGTTGCGCGCGATGGTGCCCAGCTGGGTGTGCGCCTGCATGTCGGAAAGCTGGCCCCAGATCAGTTGCACCGCGCCGCTGGTGGCACCTGCGCCACCCCAGTTGTCGAACCGGTTGCCCGAGAGCCCCAGGCGCAGGCTGCGGGTTTCGTAGTCGGAGCGCACCTGCGTGTCGCTGTTGCGAAAGGTCTTGTTCTCCAGCGCGGCGGTAAGGTAAACGTTGTGGCTGCGTGCCCGCACCCATGGATACATCGCATCGAGCCCGACGCTGCCCGAGTTGCCCTTGATCTGCACGGCGGAGTTGCTTGCCGGCCCGGCGATCACTGCATAGGAGAGGTACGACACGCTCGTGCCCAGGCGCAGGCCGTTGCTGCCCACTGGCACGGTGAACGCCGCGCGGCCGTAGTCGCTTCCGCGTGAGTGCAGCAAGTTGAGGCTGATGGATTCGCCATTGCCGGAGAGGCTGTCCAGCTGCAGGTTGACCGCCAGGCGGGCGCTACCGGTAGCGCGCGCGCCGGTGTTGTCCAGGCTCACGTCGCCCTGCACGGCGGGCTGGTCGGTGGTTCGCAGCACCAGCGCGGTCTGGCCCTGCTCGGTGCCAGCGGTGAGGGTGCCCGCCACGCCGACGCCTGGCAGGTCGTCGGCCAGCAGTAAAGCGCGGTCGAGTGCGGCAGAGTCCAGCGGCTGGCCTGCTGCCAGCTGCGCATTGAAAAACTGCTCAATGATGGCACGTTTGACCCGCCGGGGCGACTCGTCCTCCAACCGCAAACCACCGTATTGCGCTTCCACCACCGCCAGTGTCACCACGCCCTCGGTGATGTCTTGCGCCGGCAACGTGACCTGCGCAAGGCGGTCGGCATTGCGGTAGGCGGCTGCTACCGCGTTTGCTGCGGCCTGCAGGTCGTCAAATGAGAGTGGGCGACCCAGATATCCGGCCACCAACCCGGCCAGCTGCTCCTCGCTCAACAACGCGTTGCCGGTGAAACGGAACGCCTTGACGGTGATCGCAGTGTCGGACTTGGAGACAGGTGCTGGCTCCGCTTCTGCAGGCGCTGGGCGCTGCGCAGGCGGCAAGGCAGGCAAGCGGCTTTGCTCCAGTTGCTGACGCAAAGCGCCCGCATCAAGTGGCGCTACCGGCTGCGCATGGACGGCGGCCATGAGGATGGCCACGGGCAGCAACGCGAGTTGTGAGAGGCGGCGAACGATGAGCATAGTACGGCAAACTGTAGACGAAGCCTGGTTCGGCAAAAGCCGGAGAAGCGGGGGAAAAACCATCCAAGCAAGCTTATGTACGCAGATCGGGTGCTGGAAGTGATCAATCCGAATGGACGATTCTTTTCTTGGGCAAGGTGGGGGGCCGCCAACCCAGCAGCGACATCTCGGTGACCCTGGCGCCAAATGGGCTGCAAAGCATGGCCATTGCGTACGCTATCGAACAGACCTCATGCTTGCAAGTCCTTATAAACAGCACGGGACCAATCTGCAGACCTCCAGTACCCCTGCACGAAAAGCCAAACCATGACCAACACCACCTACCCGCTATCCCTGACAACGCTTGCTCTTGTTGCCACGCTTTGCAGTGCGTTTACTGCGCTCGCCCATGTCGCTGGTGGCTCTGCCCAGGTACGCAAGTCAGCCGAGGCAGCTGTCGGCTGAACGCATGACGATCCCGACCAAAGGCGCAACCCAGACCACGCCGCGATACCGCGCATTCACGAACAGGCTGCGCGGCCATGCCGAGCAACACCGCAACGCCCATATCGGCTGGTTGCGCGCGGCAGTGCTCGGTGCCAACGACGGTATCGTGTCCACGGCCAGCCTGGTGCTGGGCGTGGCAGCTGCCGGCGCAGATCACCGCACGGTGCTGCTGACCAGCGTCTCGGGCCTGATCGCGGGGGCCATGTCGATGGCGGCGGGCGAGTTCGTCTCCGTCCATTCGCAGAAGGACACCGAGAGCGCCGACCTGGCCAGAGAACGCGCCGAATTGAAGGCCGACCCGGTAGGCGAGCAGCGGGAACTGGCGGGCATCTATGTAGGCCGCGGCTTGGAACCACCCTTGGCCGATCAGGTGGCGGGCCGGTTGATGGCGCACGACGCGATCGGCGCGCATGCCCGCGACGAGCTGGGCTTTTCGCCCACCACCGCTGCGCGACCGACGCAGGCAGCGTTTGCTTCCGCAGCCAGCTTTGCAGTGGGCGCTGCGCTGCCGATCGGCGTTGTGCTGATCGCCACACCGGCGCAGCTGATCCTGTGGGTTGCGGTGGCTTCGCTGGCGTTCCTGGCAGGCCTGGGTGCCACATCGGCGCAGGTCGGCGGCGCGCCAATGGCCAAGGGCGCCTGGCGCGTCGCCTTCTGGGGGGCCATCGCGATGGCCGTCACCGCGGGGGCAGGGGCGCTGTTCGGCGCCGTGGCATGAGCCTGCGCGTCGACCAGATCAGCGCGGTACCGCCGCCTTCCCATCGACGACCTGGATGATCTTGTTTGGGGTGGACTGTTCCTGGTCGCGTAGACAATCTGTCCCTATCCTTGCTAGCATCGCAAGCATGAGCACAGAGCGAAACAATGACGGCGGCGAAGCTGCAAAATCGAAATCAGCCGCGGCCGACCATCTCGAAGGGCCCAATGCGGGTCGAGCGGAACAAGCATTCGCTGTTGGAGTCTTTCATGTGATCGAGCGTCTGCTGCTGGTCATCGTCGTCTTGATGACGCTGGGCGGC
>JBBQIB010000337.1:0-4624 GCA_038324515.1 Burkholderiales bacterium | reverse complement strand
CCCCAGCCCAGCAAATCCGGCAGCGCACGCAGCCGCACCACGGTGGCTGCATCGGCTTGGCCGATCGAGCGCAAGAGCTGCATGCCCACACCGGGCGCATTCCAGGGCTGCACCAGGCTGCCGTGCAGCATGGCCCCGTTGGCAAAGCTGGTGCCCAGGCCGGGCCCGGTGTGGCGCTCCACCACGGTCACCAGAGCCCCACCGCGACGCAGAAAGTAGGCACAACACAGCCCCATCAGACCGGCGCCGACCACCACAACGTTCAATTGTTTTGCCATCTTCGGGATTTTTGGGAGTTTCGGGGCTTCCGGGGCTGAAGGCACTCAAGTCGTGCTGCCGCAGGCCGAATTGGAACGATGCAGGGGCACCCGAGCAACAGCTCCACAAGCAGCCCCGCAGGAAAGCAGACGCCATCGATGGATGATCGCAGCAACAGCTTTGGATCCGAGGCCTGGATCGAGGGCGAATGCCGTTGGTTTTATGGCGGCACGCCGCCGAGTGAGGACTCAGCCGTTGAACCGCTGGCGCCCTCGGTCGCGCAACCGGTGCCGAAGCGTGCGCCCTTTCCTTGGCGTGCCGGTGTGATTGAACCTTTGCAGCCGCGAGGCGATTTGAGCCGCTGAGCCTGCGGCACCCTTACCATCGCGCCGATGCAAAGCTATCGCATCGGCAGTGGCGCCGGCTACGCGGGTGACCGCATCGACCCCGCGCAAGATCTGGCCGAACGGGGTCAGTTGGACGCGCTGGTCTTCGAATGCCTGGCCGAGCGCACGATCGCGCTGGCGCAGTTGCGCAAGCAGCGTGAGCCGGGCCACGGCTATGACCCGATGCTCGAAGAGCGCATGCGCGCCGTGCTGCCGGCTTGTCTGCACAACCGCACCCGGGTGATCAGCAACATGGGCGCCGCCAATCCTTTGGCAGCCGGGGCGGCGGTGATCGCAGTGGGCCGCGAACTGGGCTTGCGGCGCCTCAAGGTCGCGGTGCTGACGGGTGATGATGTGTTGCCGTGGATCCGGGCGCACGATGTGCCGCTGCTGGAGTCTGTGCCTGCGCCGGGTGAATCAGCGCCGGGTCAGACCCACAGCAGCCAGACCTGCAGCCGTGCTTCTGAGCTGGGCGATCAACTGATCTCAGCCAACGCCTACCTGGGCGCCGATGCCTTGCTGCCGGCGCTGGCCAGCGGCGCCGACGTGATCATCACTGGCCGCGTGGCCGACCCGGCGTTGTTTCTGGCGCCGCTGATGCACCACTTCCAATGGCAAGCCGAAGATTGGCCGCGACTGGGCCAGGGCGTGCTGGTGGGGCATTTGCTGGAGTGCGCTGGGCAGGTGACTGGCGGCTATATCGCTGACCCCGGGCGAATGGACGTGCCGGACCTGCACAAACTCGGCTTCCCGCTGGCCGAAGTGCAGCGCGACGGCACGGCCTGTATCACCAAGCTGTCGGGCACTGGCGGGCGCGTCGACCGGCTGACCTGCACCGCACAACTGCTGTACGAGATCGAAGACCCCAGCCGCTACCTGCAACCCGATGTGGTGGCCGATTTTTCACAGGTGCAGATGCTGCAACAGGACATCGACCGCGTGCTGGTCAGCGGCGCCAGCGGCAGCCCCCGGCCGCTGCAACTCAAGGCCTCGCTGGGTTACCGCGACGGCTGCATCGGCGAAGGCCAGATCTCATACGCCGGCCCGGGTGCGGTGGCGCGCGGCCGCCTGGCGCTGCAGGTGCTGCAGCACCGTTTGCAGCGGCTGGGCTGGGCGGGGCATGAGCAGCGGGCAGAGTTGATTGGCGTGGATGCGATGCATGGCCCGGCGCTGGGTGGCGACCGCGAGCCCTACGAGGTGCGGCTGCGGCTGGCCATGCGCTGTGCCACGCCATCGATGGCGCAGCAGGTGGGGCAAGAGGTCGAGGCGCTGTACCTCAACGGGCCGGCTGCGGGCGGAGGTGTGACGGTCTCGGTGCGTGAGGTGGTGGCGGTGGCTTCTGCGCTGGTGCCGCGCGCGGCCACGCGGCCGCAAGTGCATTTGATGGCGCTGTGAGATGAAACTGCACGACATCGCCATCGTGCGCTCAGGTGACAAAGGCAACCGCGCCACGCTCAGCGTGATCGCGCTGGAACTCGCGCATTACCCACTGCTGGAGCGCTGTCTCAGCGCCGAGCGTGTGCGGGCCCGCTTTGGCGGCGTGGTGCTGGGCCCGGTGCAACGCTACGCCCTGCCGCATCTGGGTGCGTTGCACTTTGTGATGGACCAGGCGCTGGGCGGCGGTGTCACGCGCTCGCTGGCGCTGGACGCGCACGGCAAGACCCTGAGTGCAGCGATGTTGGACATCGTGATCGACGCATCAGGTCATGCCGCTTGACCAGATAATCGGCCCCCGACCCCAAATCATTCCAGGAGACTGACCGTGTTTTCACCTTCGCGCCGTTTTGCTCTGGCCGCCGCTTCGGCTGCCGTTGCCATGTTCTGTGCTGGCGCTGCCCAGGCCCAGACTTACCCCACCAAGCCGATCCGCGTGGTGGTGCCCTTTGCTGCCGGCAGTGCCACCGACCAGATCGGCCGCGCTTTTGCCGAGAAAATTTCGGTCACGCTGGGCCAGCCCGTGGTGGTGGAAAACAAGCCTGGCGCCAGCGGCATGCTGGGCGCCGACGCGGTGGCCAAGTCGGCGCCTGACGGCTACACGATTTTGCTGGGCACCAACAGCACCAATGCGGCGCTGAAGTTCTTGATGAAGAAGCTGCCCTATGACCAGGACACCGCTTTCACGCCCGTGGCCTACATCGGCTCGGTGCCGCTGATGGTGGCGGTCAACAACGATGTGCCGGCCAAGACGCTGAAAGAGTTTGTCGATCTGGCCAAGTCCAAACCCGGTCAGGTGACTTTTGCCTATGCCAGCACTTCGCAGCATGTGTCTTCGGCAATGCTGTCGAGCATGGCCGGCATTCAGATGAACCCGATCCCCTACAAAAGCGGCCCGGCAGCGATGACCGACCTGATTGGCGGCCAGGTGATGATGTTCACGGCCGACTTCGGTGTCACCGTGCCGCAGCACAAGGCCGGCAAGATCCGCGGCCTGGCGGTGACCTCTTCCAAGCGCGCAGCAGCCGTGCCCGAGTTGCCCACCGTCAATGAAGCGCTGGGCCTGAAAGACTATGAACTGACCGCCTACTTTGCGGTGTTTGCGCCTGCAGGCACGCCGGCAGACATCGTCAACAAGCTCAACGCCGCCGTCAACGAAGCGGCGTCCAGCAAGGACATCCAGGACAAGTTTTCGGCCAATGGTTTCCTGGTCGAGCCGGGCACGCCACAGGCACTGGCACAGCGCAACCTGCTGGAGACCGACAAGTGGGCCAAGGCGATCCGCGAAGCGAAGATCGAAGCGCAGTGAAATGCACAGCCGACTGGGGTTCACGGGCCTCGGGCTATGGCGCGCATTTGCAACGACGAGCGGGCGTCTTTTGGCGTGATGAGTGGGCATGATCGAAGGACTCTCAGCCTCTCAGTGCGGTCATCCATCGGCCAGTCTCGCCGGTGCTGCAAAGAAGGCTGGGACTTGTTCAGCGTTGCCCTAGCCCTCCAAGGCGGGTCTGAAGGGCCAAGCAGCGGCAGAACGACGGTGCAGTGCAGCCGGGTGGCCAGGTGGCAAGATGCGTCGCCGCGTTTTGTGCGTTGTAGTGCACCCACCGCAACGCCACCACAGACCCATCCATGCTCGACATTGCCGCTACCTGCCTCGTCGTCACTGCGCTGCTGGCCTACCTGAACCACCGCTTCGTGCGCCTGCCGACGACCATCGGGGTGATGGTCATCGCGCTGGGTCTTTCGCTGGTGATCGTTGCGCTCGACGTCGTCGGTGTTTCGCACGCCCTGCGCACGTACGAAGAATCGCTGCTGCGTTCGATCGACTTCTCCGACGTGCTGATGCAGGGCATGCTGTCGCTGCTGCTGTTTGCCGGCGCGCTGCACGTGGACTTGAGCGAGTTGAAGGCGCTGCGCTGGCCGGTGGCTTCGCTGGCGTTGATCGGCACGCTGGTGTCCACGTTGATGGTCGGCTACGGTCTCTGGGCAGCGCTGCCTTGGGTGGGCCTGGAATTGCCGTTGATGTACTGCCTGCTGTTCGGCGCCTTGATCTCGCCCACCGATCCGATCGCGGTGATGGGCATCCTGAAGTCGGCCGGCGCGCCGAAGAAACTCGAACTCGTGATCGCCGGCGAGTCCTTGTTCAACGACGGTGTGGGCGTCGTCATCTTTGCACTGCTGCTGGGCATGCTGGTCAGCGGCGAGGCGCCCACCACCGGCTCGGCACTGGCGTTGCTGGCGCGCGAAGCTGGCGGCGGCATCATTTTCGGCCTGGTGCTGGGCTACGTGACTTACCGATTGCTGAAGAGCGTCGACGAGTACCAGGTCGAAGTGCTGTTGACCCTGGCCGCCGTGACTGGCGGCTACGCGCTGGCCAGGTACCTGCACATTTCCGGGCCGCTGGCGATGGTGGTCACCGGCCTGATCATCGGCAACCAGGGCCGCGCGCTGGCCATGAGCGACACCACGCGCCGCTACCTCGACATGTTCTGGGAGCTGCTGGACGAGATTCTCAATGCGGTGCTGTTCGTGCTGATCGGCATGGA
>JBBQIB010000336.1:0-4686 GCA_038324515.1 Burkholderiales bacterium | reverse complement strand
GTTGTTGCCTTTCAGGTCTTTGCCATGCTGTGCAAAGCGCTGGCCTCTGAAATCGGCTTCGCTGAGCTTGTGGCGCTGGATCATCGTGCCCATTGCGCCATCGATGATGGCGATGCGCTCGTGCAGAATGCCGGGCAACGCAGCGCCTCGGGTGTAGACGATTGGATTCATGGCTGTATTGTAGAAATGACGTCAAGTGCTGTTGCGTATGCTGTTGCGAGTGCTGCAGCGCGCACTGCAGCGAGCACTGCAGCGGGTGCTGGCGTGCTGACCCCAACCGATGAAACATCTCACGCCACTGCAAACCTGGGAATACCTGCAACAGCACCTGGATGCGCTGTTCGTGGATGTGCGCATGGAAATCGAATACCTGTATGTGGGCCACCCGCCCGGCGTGGTGCACATTGCCTGGTACGAGTATCCGGAGATGCAAGCCGACCCAGCGGGTTTTGTCCAAAAGGTACGGCGTGAAGGAGGCGATCCGCAACGCCCCGTCGTGTTGCTGTGCCGCTCGGGCAAACGCACCGTCGAAGCCGGGCTGGCGCTGGAGGCCGAAGGCTTTCAGGAAGTGGTCAACGTGTTGCATGGCTTCGAAGGCGAGCTCGACGATCACTTCAAGCGTGGTCGTCTGAACGGCTGGCGCCATGAGGGTCTGCCTTGGGAGCAGCTGTAGCGTCTGCGTCTGTCGATCGGGCAAAAACTGTTTGCTGCGTAGATCGGGTTCAGCGCGGTGCTGTGCGCAGCGGTGGTTGGCTGTGGGGTTCGGCAGGCGATGCCGCCTTGCTGTCCTGGGCGGTCAACCCCGAAGTGTAGGCACCGGCCTCGGTCCGCCGGTCGCGCGCCTCGCGGTGGCGGGTGCGGCGCTGCTGGCTGCGCAGCATGCGCAGATCAAAGAGCATCACCAGCAGTACCAGAGGCACCACCACACCCAGGGCCATTGACAACAACGGAGCGGGCACATCCCGGCGGTAGATCGAGCCCACCTGGGCCAGCAGGTTGCTGCCCGACATCAAGACCTCCTGCCCCGCGACCACGCTCAGGGTCAGCAACAGGGCCGAGCCCAGGCGCCACAGCGAGCGGCGGCGTCCATAGCGGCTGGCTTCGGACAAGGCCAGCCAGATGGCGATGCAAACGCCCAGCAGGATCAACATCGCGCCGGCGGCAACGAAAGGAATGTCCCACTGTAGACCTGGCCTGAAGCCAATGGCATTGGCCCAGCCAAACTGCCCCGCCACGGTGGCCAACGCAACCATCACACCCGCACCGATGGTGGCCACCCGGCTTGCCGAGTTGGCCAACCAAGACATGGCCAGCATACAGATCAGACAAGAGCCCAGCCACAGCAACGGCACATCCAGCCAACGGTAACCCAGCGGGAAAGGCAGAGCTTCAGCAGACAACGACAGCACGATTGCAGCGCACAGGCCGGTACCGAGCGAGACGCCCGCGATCACACAAGCCAGCCAGTTGTCGCGCCACCTGGGTGTGGATTGGGCTTGACGGGTCCAGCCCAGACACACCACGGCGCTCATCAACAAGGTCAGCGCTGACAAGGCCCAGAGCAGAAGGGAGGACTCGGCAAAATTGGACACAGAAGGACTCGCGGTGCGGCAGCTGGGAAACTCAAGGCTACATCATCGCATCAGTCGCCGACAGCGCTGTGGAACCAGCGGTTGCAATTGCCACCGCTTGCGCACTTCGTCGCGGGATCGTGTCGCATCCGAACAGGTTGCACCTTTGTACCCCTGCGGTTCGGGGGGCGATTGCTCCGACTGCGGCGCTGCGCCTCAAAGGCCGCCGGCGACCGTGACACCAAACAAGGAAGACCTGAACAAGGGCTTCTCGCCTTGCCGATCCGTGTCTGCCCACAATGCCAAAGACTGGGCTGTCATCGGCCGCGCGAAAAGATAACCTTGCAGTTCGTCACAACCCAGCGCCACCAGTGCATCCCGCTGGGCTTCGGTTTCGACCCCTTCCGCGACCACGCGCAGCCCCAGAGAGCGGGCCATCTGCACCACCGCCTGCACGATCGAGCGGGCTTTGGGGTTGCTGTCGACGTCGACCACAAAGGCCTGGTCGATTTTCAGCTCAGCGGCCGGCAGCCGGCGCAAGGTGGCGAGGCTGGAGTGGCCGGTACCAAAGTCGTCGATCGAGACATGCAAGCCGGCGCGGCGCAGGTTCTCGATCGCCTCGCGGGTCAGGGCGGTGTCTTCCATCGCCACCGTTTCGGTGATTTCGCAAGTCATCCTGCCCGGTGCAATGCCGTGGCGCCGCAGCGAATTCTCGATTTGCGCCACCAGCCGGTCCTGCCGCAACTGGTGCCCCGAGATGTTGATCGCCACCCGCATGCGCAGGCCCTGCTGGCGCCACTGCGCGGCTTGCCGGCAGGCTTCCTCGAGCACCCAGTTGCCGATCTCGGTGATCAGCCCATGGCGCTCGGCCAGCGGGATGAAGATCGACGGGCTGACCATGCCGCGGATCGGGTGTTGCCAGCGCAACAGCGCTTCGGCAGCCGTGATCTGCAGACTGCGGGCGTCGATCTTGGGTTGGTAGTACAGCTGCAGCTCACCGCGTGCCACGGCGTGTCGCAGGTCTTGCATCAGCTCGGCCTGCTCGCGCATGTCCACGCCCATCGCCGGGTCAAACAGCGCATAGCCACCACCGCCGCCCAGCTTGACGGTGCGCATGGCCAGCGCGGCATGGGCCAGCAGGCGGGGCTTGGCGCCGTGGTCGGGGTAAACCGCGATGCCGATCGAGGCCGTCAGGCTCAGGTCGAGCGCTTCCACGGCATACGGGCTTTGCAGTTGTGCCAGCAGCTCGGCGGCAGATTCGGCCACTTGCGGGTTGCGGGTCTTGATCAGAACAGCAAACTCGTCGCCGCCGATGCGGGCTGCGTGGCCGTCGGGCCCGGCAAATCTGGCAATGCGTTGTGCGGTTTCACGCAACAGCGCGTCGCCCACACGGTGACCGTAACCTTCGTTGACAGGCCTGAAGTTGTCCAGGCCCACATGCAAAACCGCGACCGGGCTGCCGCCATGGTCGTGGCTGGTGGCCGCCTGTTCCAGCAGCGCTTCCAGCTCCGGGCGGGTGGCCAGACCCGTCAGCACGTCAGTGGAAGCCTGACGGCTGCGCCTGGGGTTGCCGCTTTGCAGGCTGACTCGACCCCCTTTGCTGCTGCCTGGGGCTTTGCCGCGCTGCATCAGATAGCCCACGCCGATGCCAATGGCGAGCAAGGCAGCGCCCAATACCAGCAGAAGCGGGAGAGACAGGCCGGCCGAAGTCAGGGAAGACATGCTGCTGCTATCGGCGGCGCTTCAGCGGCGCTTGAGCTGGGCGGGCCGACCGTGCCAACAAATGCGCGCTATGCCGCTCGTTCAGCCTGCGTCAGGCGGGTTCAGCCGCGACTGCGATCGCGCCAGACATGACTCAACGCGTGAATCCGATGCCGCGCCTGTGCCTGACCTCTGGCTTGCTGCGGTGTTCGCTTTCCAGCTGCGACAAGAACTCGTCGGGCTCGAAAGCCTGCCCCAGGATGTCGATCTGCCGCTTGACGGCAGCGAAGTCGCCAGGCGTCAGCTGATCCAGCGTGGCCAGGCGCTGGCGCTGTTCGTCGCTCAGCTTGCCGGCATTACCGTCCAGCGCCTCGGCGCAGAACATCTGCCGGCGTTGATCTGTTTTCAGCGGCTGAAAGCGCAGCTTGAAGGTAAAGCGCCGCAGCGCCGCTTCGTCGAGTTCCTCGAACAGGTTAGTGGTGCAGATGAAAATCCCGGCAAAACGCTCCATGCCTTGCAGCATCTCGTTGACTTCGGTGATTTCGTAGTTGCGTTCTGCCAGCTTGCGGCTGCGCAGAAAGCTGTCTGCTTCGTCCAGCAGCAGCACGGCATTTTCTTGTGCGGCCTCTTCGAACATGCGCGCCATGTTCTGCTCGGTTTCGCCGACGTACTTGCTGGACAGGTCGCTGCTTTGTTTGATCATCAAAGGCCGCTGCAGCGCCTGGGCGATGTGTTCGGCCAATGCCGTCTTGCCGGTGCCCGGCGCGCCGTGAAAGCACAGCGTGCCGTGGCCCCTGCGGCCCAGCGCCTCGACGATGCGCGGCACCTCGAAGCGGGATTCGACGTTGAGCAGCGACAGGTCGTAGGCCGTGACCACTTTCCTGGCGCCGCGCACCGGCTTGGCGCCGCCCAGGGCTTTGTCGGCATTGGCCAACTGGCGCTCGATCAGGGCCTCGAAACGAGCCAACGCTGCTTCATCCGGCATTTCTTTTGCCAGTGTTGCTGCGTCCAGTGCCTGGGCCTGGGCCACGTCTTGAGCGAGCCTGGCAAAACGCACGGCGGTGCGGATCTGCGCCGGAGTCAGGCCCCGCCTTTCTGCCAGCTTGGCGGCAAAAGCCGGGCTCACCGGCACGCCTTTGAGCGCCCGGGTGATCAGCCCTTCACGCGCGCCGGGCGGCGGGCTCTTGAGCATCAGGTGGTACTGAAAGCGGCGCCTGAAAGCGGGGTCGATCTGCTCGATGCGGTTGGTGATCCAGATCACCGGCACCGGATTGGTCTCCAGGATCTGATTGACCCAGGCTTTGCCGTTGACGCTGGCGCTGGGCGCGCTGTCACTGCTGTCCAGCCGCGCGATCAGCTGCGCGGCTTCGCTGCTGACGGTGGGGAACACGTCTTCGACTTCGTCAAACAACAG
>JBBQIB010000335.1:0-4702 GCA_038324515.1 Burkholderiales bacterium | reverse complement strand
AGCTTTGAAACCTGGCACCAGGCGCTCGTCAGGCCACTGGTTGGGGCCGATGGCGGCCACGCCCAAGTAGAAGCTTTCCTTGATGTCGGGCGGATTGCCGGGGTCCAGCGACTGCCAGCCGATCGGGTCAAACCCCCGCTTCAACGTCCAGCGGTCGATGTGCCAACGCTCTTTGTCTTCTTGCGACAGAGCAAAAAAGCGCTGGCTGGCGTCAAAGGCTGCGGCCACGGTGGCGGCTGGCACGCCGTGCCCGCTGACCGCGAAAAAACCCGCGTCGCGCAGGGCGGCGTCGATCTGCCGGGCAGCAGCCCCGGCGCTGTTGGCGCCGAGGTCGATCAGTGGGACGGCCATGGATGGCTGATCAGAGAGTCTCAAGTCAAGTGATCAGGGCAGCACCTTCAGGTCTTTGATGAAGGCCGTGGTGTAGGTCTTCTTCACATCCACCTTGGGGTCGAGCAGCTTCATGCTGACCATCATGTCGTAGGTGATCTTCATGCGCTCGTCGGTGATCACGCCAGCACCCATCTTGGCTGCATCGCCGCCAAACACCATGCCGGTCTCGTTGAGCAACTTGATGCCGACGGCCATCTTGTCTTCGGTCATGTTGGGGTTGTCTTTCTTGATCAGCGCGTTGCCTGGCGAGGGGTCACCCTTCAGGTAACTCTTCCAGCCTTCCATGCTGGCCTTGACGAAGGCCGCCACCTGCTGCGGCCGCTCTTTGATGGTCTTTTCCATGCACACGATGGTGGTGCTGTACGGGGGCCAGCCGTGGTCGGACAGCAAGAAGACACTGGGCTTGAACTTGGCGACCGATTCGATCGCATACGGCTCGCTGCTCAGGTAGCCCTGCTGCACCACGTTCTTGTCGGCGATGAAGGGCTGGATGTTGAAGGTGTAAGGGCGTGCTTGAGAGGCCTCCAGGCCGTACTTGGCCTTCAACCACGGCCAGTAGGTGGTGTTGGCGGCACTGCTGATCAGGATCGTCTTGCCTTTCAGGTCTTCCATCTTGTTGACCACGCCGGGGTGGGCGATCAGCACTTGCGGGTCTTTCTGGAAGGCGGCAGCCACCGTGACGGCGCTGACGCCTTGCTCCCAGCCTTTGATGGTCTGAATGTCGTAACCCATGATGCAGTCGGTCTGGCCGGCGGCCAGCAACTGCATGATGTTGACCTGCGGGCCGCCCATGCGGATCGTCACGTCCAACCCGGCGGCCTTGTAGGCGCCGGTGGCGAGCGCCTGGTAGAAGCCGCCGTGTTCGGCTTGCGCATACCAGTTGGTGGTGAAGCTGAACTTCTGCTGCGCCAGCGCGGGGCCGGTACCGCAGACCGTCAACACAAGAGCGGCCACCGGGGCCAGGCGCAAAGAGCGGAGGCTGAACGACTTCATGGGTTTCCTTCTTCAGAGAGGGCGGTGATGGAACAGATGCAGATTGCAAGCCGCGTGCCATGCATGACAGCCTGCTTTGGCTTTGGAGTTTGCACCAATCAGGTGCTTACGAGTTGCTGACGATGTGCCCTTGGTGGTGCGCATGCCCCCAACTGGGCTCGTCGCGTTCGATCCAGTGCATCTGGTGCAGATCGGTGATGCCTTGGGCCCAGCTGTCTGCCAGGCTGTCCAGAATCGCCTGGCCTTGCTCGGGTGTGGCGCCCATCGGGTCGCCGATGATGCCGCTCTCGCCAAAGTCGCGCGCCGTCCAGGCGCAGGGCGGGCGACCATCGGGCGACAGCACCTTGCTGGGGAACTCTGGCGGGTAGTTGACCACCGCATGCTGCATCTGCACCGTGTGCGGTGCCAGCGCCATCAGGATGGCGGTTTCTGCATGACCGGCGTGCATCGACAGCCGCCGCTCCTTGTCGCTGAGGAACTGGCTGGCGGCATTGGGCACACGCCAGGTGAAGTGCGGCAACACCATGAAGTCACCATGGCGCAGGCGCAACTCGCGCGCTGCCATCTCCATCACCTGCGGCTGGCCGCCGTGGGCGTTGACGATCAACAGCTTGCGAAAGCCGCTGCGGTAGACCGACTCGCCGATCTCGGTGATGGTGGCGAGCAAGGTGGGGCCGGTGAGTGTCAGCGTGCCTTGAAAGTGCAAGTGCTCGTCGCTCTTGCCGTAGGTGATCGGCGGCAGGCCGAAGGCGGGCACGGAGTCCGGCAGCCGTGCCAGCGCATGGCCCACCACGCCAGCGGCGATGATGGTGTCGACTGCGCAAGGCAGGTGCGGGCCATGTTGCTCGATGCTGCCCGCAGGCAGCACGATGACGGTGTTGGCCTTGTCCGGCAAATCGGCGATCTGCTTCCAGCTCAGGTAAGGCAGATAGCGCTCAGTGGGGGTGTATCCGTGCAGCATGGTTTCACTTCTTGATGGGTGGCTTGAGTGGCAAATTCAGTGGCAAATTCACCGGCAAATTCAACGGCGATTTCTACGGCGATTTCAACGGCAGATAGGCCGTGGCTTCGACTTCGATCAGGATGTCCGCCGTGGGCAGCATCGCACTGACTTCGACCACGGTGGAGACCGGCGGCTCGCCAGCAAAGAACAACTTGCGCACCCGGCTGTAGAGCGGAAAGTGGTCCAGGTTCTTGAAGTACTGCACCAGTTTGAAGACATCGGACATCTGGCCGCCGGCGGCTTGCACGGTCTGCTGAATGGCGTTGAGCACGAACCAGCTCTGCGCCAGCATCGGGCCTTCCTTGATGTCGGTGCTGAACTCGCCCGTCTGACCCAGCAGTTGGCGTGCTTCGGCGGGGATGTCACCCCAGCCGCGCACGATCAGCGCTCGGCTGGGGTCCACCGCAATGACGCCCGAAAGAAAAATGTAGTCGCCTGCGCGCCGCCACGCGGCATAGCGGGCCAGGGGTTTGGCCAAGGAGGGTTGGGTCAAGGATGATCCGGCCAGTCGCTGGGCGGTGGCGTCGGGTTTTTTAGCCTGAGTTTTGGCCTGAGGTTTAGCCTGAGTTTTGGGCATGGATGCGGGTTCTGGTGTGGGTTCTGGTGCGGGTTCTGGTGATGATGCCGGCCTGTTCTGGTCTGGCGTCAGAGGGCGGAGAGTTCGCGGCTGATGCGCTGCAGATAGGCTTCGCGCTCGGCTTGCGTCACATGGTTCATGTTGTACAGCTGCAGCCACTTCATCTTGCAGCCTTTGGCATACAGCGGCCGCAGGCCTTTCATGAACAGGCTGCGGCCAGGGTCGCCGATCACCTTCAGCCACCACCAGGGCGAGCCCGAGGTGGTGATGCCGACGAACAAGCGGATGTTTTTCAGCTCACCGCCAATGGTGCGCTCTTTGGCCGTGGCGATGCGAAAACTCACGCCGGGCAACCAGACACGCTCCAGCCAGCCTTTGAGCATCGCCGGGGCGCCGTAGAACCAGGTGGGGTAGATCACGACCCAGCCTTCGGCCCAGCGCAGCGCGTCCACATGCGCAGCCACGCCGGCGATGTTGCTGGCGGTGTCGCCCAGGTAGCTGCCTTTTTCAGCGGCGCTGAACACCGGGTCGAAGCCTTCGGCATAGAGGTCGATTTGCCGCAGCTCGTGGCCGGCGGCCTGCAACGCAGCCAGGGTGGTGTCGCGCAGCGCAGCACCGTAACTGGCCGGGTCGGGGTGGCAGAAGACCAGCAGCAGCCTCATCGCAAGCTCAGCGCCGGTTCATGGCCAGCTTCACAGCTGGCCGCCCTGGATGCCCAGCACCTGCTCGTCCCAGCCGCGCACCTTGCCCGGGTTCATCAAACCCATCGGGTCGGCCAGCTTCTTGAAGGCCAGTTGCGCTTCGTCCACCTGCTTCATGCCGCCGTCTTCCAGCACCCAGGTGTGGGGGTCGAAGATGTGGCAGCCATCGGCCTCGAAGCTGGCCTTCAGGGCTTCTAACTGGTCCTCGTCAAAGTACTGCACCAGCGGCAGCGCAAAGGCCACCAACTGGCCCGCCGGGTTGCTGATCCAGCGGCTGAACTCGTGGTGCATCAGCACCTCGTCGCCAAAGCGCTGCATCTGGGCAGCCACCAACTCTGCGCTCAATGGCGCGGGGTAGGCCACCTGCAGGTAGGTCACGCTGCGGTCTGTCTTCAAAGCTTCCAGCGTGGTGTGGTTGTAGGCGCATTCGGTGACCGAAGGCAGGCCCTGGGCCAACAGCTCGCTTTCGGTGCCTCGTACCGCCAACTCGCCGCCAAACTGCGTCACCAGCGCCGCATAGCTGGCTGCGGTGTCGGGCGAGACCTGCGCAAACATCGCGTCACGGCCCTGCAGCTTGCCGCGCAGGCCGGCGTAGTAGGGGGTGATGCGGCGTTCTACCGCGCTGAGCTGGAACAGGTCGAGCACGCCATCCACCGTTGCCTGCCCGGCAGCCAAGCCGAAGGCCAGCACTTCGGCGTAGGTGTCAAACAGCGCGATGGTGTGCAACCACGGCAGCCACGGCGTCGTGGCGATGTCCACCTCCACCAGGATGCCGTTGCTGCCGTAAGCGTGGTGCACTTTCTGGATGTCTGCGCCGTGCAAGTCGATCAGGCGTGGCGGGTCTTCCAGCGTCACCACCTGCAGCCGGCGCACGTTGCCCGGGTCGGCCAGGACGCCGTGGCGCATGCTGCCAATGCCGCTGTGGCCACCGGCGATGAAGCCGCCTAAAGTGGCAATACGCTCTGTGCTGGGCCACATGCGCAGTTGCTGCGCGCCGTATTTGGCCACGCTGGCGGGGTCCAGGCGCAGGTGGTC
>JBBQIB010000334.1:0-4721 GCA_038324515.1 Burkholderiales bacterium | reverse complement strand
TCCATCAAGATGCCACGCGCCTGCAGATCAGGCACCGGCTGGCCATGGCCAGGCAGGCGCTTTTCAAGCTGCTCGTAATAGATGTCATTGGGCGCCGTCATCAGCGGCACACCCGCCATCTGCAGGCTGTCCACGCTGGCCAGGATGTCATCCGTCATCAGCGCGATGTGCTGAATGCCTTCGCCGTTGAACTGCATCAAGAACTCTTCGATCTGGCCCGAGCCTTGTTTGGATTCTTCGTTCAGCGGGATGCGTATCTTGCCGTCGGGCGCGGTCATGGCACGGCTGGTCAGACCGGTGTGCTGGCCCTGGATGTCGAAGTAACGGATTTCTCTGAAACCAAACAGCCGCTCATAAAAACCGCCCCAATAAGCCATGCGCCCGCGGTAGACGTTGTGCGTGAGGTGGTCGATCAGCTTCAGGCCATGGCCCACCGGATGGCGGTCCACGTCCGGGAGCCATTCAAAATCGATGTCGTAAATCGACGTGCCTTCGTCATAGCGGTCGATCAGGTACAGCGGCGCGCCGCCAATGCCTTTGATCGCCGGCAAACGCAGCTCCATCGGGCCCGTGCCGATCTCGATCGGCTGTCCGCCCAGCTCCAGCACGCGGGCGAAGGCCTTGTGCGCATCCTTGACCCTGAAAGCCATGCCGCAGGCAGCAGGCCCATGCTCGGCCGCAAAGTAGGCGGCCGGGCTTTTGGGCTCGCGATTGAGGATGAAATTGATGGCGCCCTGGCGGTACAGATCGACCTTCTTGGATCGGTGCACCGCCACCTTGCTGAATCCCAGCTGAGTGAACACGGTGTCGAGCACCTGGGGGTCGGGCGCCGCGAACTCCACAAACTCAAAGCCATCCAGCCCCAGGGGGTTGTCAAACAGGTCAGGCATCAGGTGCTCCTTGTCGCTTTTGCTGTCGGTTGTTTGCGGTCAATGCTGGCGATGACTTGCTGGCGATCACTTGCTGGCGATCACTTTTTGGCTTCGAGCTTATCTTGAGTTTTCGAATCAAAGTCGCTGGCCTCGTGCCGCTCGTGCAATTGGCTGGCAGGCTCGCCCCAGGCGCGGTTGACCATGCGGCCGCGTTTGACCGCGGGGCGCTGGGCAATCTCTTCGGCCCAGCGCTGCACATGTTTGTACTCTTGGACCTGTAAAAACTCACCCGCTTCGTACAACAAACCCTTGGCCAACGCGCCGTACCAGGGCCAGACGGCAATGTCGGCAACGCTGTAGTGCGCACCGCCCAAAAAGGCGTGGTCGGCCAGCCGCTTGTCCAGTACATCCAGCTCGCGCTTGACCTCCATCGAAAAGCGGTTGATGGGGTATTCCATCTTGCTGGGCGCATAGGCATAAAAGTGGCCAAAGCCGCCGCCCAGGTAAGGCGCGCTGCCCATCTGCCAGAACAGCCACGACAAGACTTCGGCCCGCTCGGCACCTGCCTGGGGCAGCAACTCGCCAAATTTCTCGGCCAGATACATCAGGATCGCGCCTGACTCGAAGATGCGCACGGGTGGCCCGCCGCCTGCTGGTCGATGGTCCATCAACGCAGGGATCTTCGAATTGGGGTTGACCTCGACAAAGCCACTGCCAAACTGGTTGCCTTCAGAGATATTGATCATCCAGGCGTCGTATTCGGCCCCGGCATGGCCCAGGGCCAGCAGCTCTTCCAGCATCACCGTGACCTTGACACCGTTGGGCGTGGCGAGCGAATACAACTGCAGCGGGTGGCGGCCCACGGACAGCACTTTGTCGTGGGTGGGCCCAGAGATCGGCCGATTGATGCCGGCAAATTTGCCGCCGCTCTCTTTGTCCCAGGTCCAGACTTTGGGCGGCGTGTAGGGGGTGGCTTCGCTCATGTTGGGGGCTCCTGCATGTCGTTTGTGCGACCGAGGGATCGGCACTTGCACAGCACTGTATAGGAAGCAGCTGCAGGGTTGAGACTCAGGATCGAGCCGCTGCCCCAGCTCCCAACCATGCAGCCGCGCCCTGCCCGGCCACCTTGCCACTGGCCAGGCAGGCATTGAGCAAAAAGCCACCGGTGGGAGCTTCCCAGTCCAGCATCTCGCCGGCGCAAAACAGGCCTGGGTGGTTTTGCAGCATCAGATCCTTGCTCAGACCCTGCAGCCTGACACCACCCGCTGAGCTGATGGCCTCGGCCATCGGCCGGGTTGCCACCAGGCGCAGCGGCACGGCCTTGATCCAGGCAGCAAGCGCAGCCGGGTCTTGCTGCACCGCTTTGGGTGCGCCTTCCCACAGCAGCCCGGCCTTGACCCCATCCAGCCGCAGGCGCGATTTGAGGTGGCTGGACAGTGAACGCGAGCCGCGTGGATGAGCCAGCTCAGTCTGCAGTTGCTGCTGGCTGCGATGCGGCATCAAATCGAGATGGCAGATCACCCAGCCCTGGCTGCGGATGCGCTCGCGCAAGCGCGAGGAAGCCGCGTAGATCAGTGAGCCTTCGATGCCGGTGGCGGTGACCACGCACTCACCCACCTGATGCCAGTCGTCGATCTGCAGCGCCACCGACTTCAAGGGCGCGCCTGCGTGGCGGCTGCTGAAGTGGCTGCTCCAATCGATCTCGAACCCACAGTTGGAAGGCTGCAGCGTGGCCAATGGCACCCCTCTCTGTTGCAGCCAAGGAAACCACGCGCCGTCAGAACCCAGCTGCGGCCAACTGGCGCCACCCAAGGCCAGCACGACGGCTTGGGATTGCACATGCACAAGCACTTCGCCTTCAGGCGCTGCAAAGCGGTAGGTCAAGGCGTCACCATCAGGCGCTGCAGCTTGCCAACCCAGCCAGCGGTGCCGCATATGAAACTGCACCCCCATGCCACGCAAGCGCTGCAGCCAGGCACGCAGCAGCGGCGCAGCCTTCATGTCAGCGGGGAAGACCCGGCCAGAGCTACCCACAAAGGTCTGCACACCCAGCCCGGCGGCCCAATCACGCAACTCTTGCGGGCTGAGCTTCTGCAACCACTGCGCCACCGCCTCGGCTTGTTCACCGTAACGCGCGACAAAAGCCGGCAGCGGCTCGCTGTGTGTGAGGTTGAGGCCCCCGATGCCAGCCAGCAAAAACTTGCGGCCCACCGAAGGCATGGCGTCATAGAGATGCACCGCGATACCCGCTTGCGCCAGCGCTTCGGCGGCCGCCAGCCCGGCTGGGCCGCCACCGATGACGATGGCGGCTGGCGGCTGCGGAAGTCGCTGAGAGTCTTGGGTCATCCCTGGACTGTAGGCTGCGGCTGCTTGTCGGCGCACCACACACGCCCGCGGCGCGTGGGTTGTGTGGTGCGCGACGCGCAAAGCCCGCGCAGGGCTTGAGCGCGCACGCCGGCGCAAGTCAGGGGTCGCGCGAAACGGCGCCCTCCACCGCCACCCCGACATCAGGGTGCAGCGCCACCAGGCCTTTGTCGAAAGTAGCCAACTGGGCACGGCGCTGGCGTGCCAGCGCAGCGAGATAGGCATCCGTGACTTGCCGATGGCCCATCACCCCTGACCACCTCACCTGGTCATAAGCCAGATCATCGGGCCAGAACTGGTGTTTGGGGTGCGCTGTGACCACAGCCAGCAAAGCCAGAGCCTGATCCAAACGCTGACCGCCCAGATGCATCGCCAGCCGCAAAAGAGTGCCCTGGGTGATGGGGCAAGTGGCGAAGTGGCCTTGAAGCTGTGCGAACCACTGCCGCGCATCTGCGTGGTGCACATGCGCTTGGTCGATCAGGGCGTACAGCACGTTGCCATCGAGCAGGCACACAGCCGATGGCGCCTCAGAGGCTCCCGCCTGAGGCCTGGCTCTTTTTCTTGCGGCCGCCGCCGGCATCGGTCGTCCTCAGCCGTCCTCAAGCGCCCGCACGTCTTCCACAGACACCGGCCGCAGCGAGCGCATCAACGGCAAGCCGGTGAGCTTGTCGATTCGAATGGCGCGTGCGCCTGCGCCAGCCTGGCCTGGTGCTTTCGGGGCCGACTCGAGACCGCGACGGATCAGCTCAGCCACGGTCTGATTCATGCTCTTGCGCCCATGCGCGGCAATGGAGTTGACAGCGTGGTGGAGGTCGTCGGGCAGGTCGATGGTGGAGCGCATGGCGCATCATAGCGTCATGATGGCGTGGAGTATGGCCACGGGCAGCGATGCGGGCCATACGCAGCGCCCCTGTGCAAGACAAAGACGCTGTCTGCTGCCGCCGTAAGCTCTGGCCCTGCCGGTACGACTCAGGTGCATCGCAAAGAGAGCCCGAACTATGTCCGCACAAGCCAACCCCAAGCGCACCCTGCGAATCTTGTCCCTGCTGCAGGCGGCGGTGCTGCTGACAGGGGGCCTGTCAGGCGCTACCTGGGCGCAGGCCAAAGAGTTGCAGGCAGCGGATTGCAAGGTGCGCAGTGCCCATAGCAGCGCGCAGCCCCTCCGGGTGGTTGAGCTCTACACCTCTGAGGGCTGCAGCTCTTGTCCGCCGGCAGACCGCTGGCTGAGCCAGCTCAAGGGCCGGCCGGACGTGCTGGCGCTGGCGTTCCATGTCACCTATTGGGACCGCCTGGGCTGGCCTGACCGATTTGCCAGCCCAGAATTCACCGAGCGGCAATACGCCATCGCCCAGCGCGCCGGCAGCCGCCAGGTCTACACCCCGCAAGTGCTGGTGAATGGCAAAGACTGGCGCGGCTGGCCGGCGCTGCCCCAGTCGCAGAAAAGCCCATCGACAGCGTCGCCGACCCCGGCCCCACCTCCGTCAT
>JBBQIB010000333.1:0-4737 GCA_038324515.1 Burkholderiales bacterium | reverse complement strand
AGAGCTACCGGCCGCAGGAGCTATTCGACGCCGCCGGCAAGTTTCGCGAAGAGTTCGCAACGCTGGCGCCGACAGGCAAGCGTCGCATGGGCTTCAACCCGCACGCCAACGGCGGGCAGT
Source organism: Burkholderiales bacterium (assembly GCA_038324515.1). Taxonomy (GTDB): domain Bacteria; phylum Pseudomonadota; class Gammaproteobacteria; order Burkholderiales; family Burkholderiaceae_C; genus Rubrivivax. Next base: position 4,617 of record JBBQIB010000333.1, on the reverse strand, counting down.
TGCTCAAAGCCCTGGTCTTGCCACGCCTGCACGAACACGCCGTCTCGGTGTCCGCACCCGGTGCGGTGGAAGGCGAGGCGACGCGTGTGCTCGGCGGCTTCCTGAGGGAAGTGATGCGGCTAAACCTGGACAGCGCCAACTTTCGCCTGTTCGGCCCCGATGAGACCGCGTCGAATCGGCTGGACCCGGTCTATGCCGTGTCGGGCAAGGCCTGGATGGCCGAGACGGTGGCGAACGACACCGACCTCAGCGCCGACGGACGCGTGATGGAGGTGCTGAGCGAGCACCTGTGCGAAGGCTGGCTCGAGGGCTATCTGCTGACCGGGCGCCACGGCCTGTTCTCGTGCTACGAGGCCTTCATCCACATCATCGACTCGATGTTCAACCAGCACGCCAAATGGTTGAAGGTCAGCCGCAAGATCCCGTGGCGTGCGCCGATAGCCTCACTGAACATCCTGCTCACCTCGCACGTCTGGCGGCAGGACCATAACGGCCTGTCGCACCAGGACCCGGGCTTCATGGACCATGTGGCCAACAAGTCATCCGACGTGGTGCGCATCTATTTGCCACCCGACGCCAACTGCCTGCTGTCGGTGGCCGACCATTGCCTGCGCAGCCGGCACTACGTGAACCTCATCGTGGCGGGCAAGCAGCCCTCGTGGCAGTGGCTGGACATGGACGCTGCCGTGCGCCACTGCAGCGTTGGCGCCGGTGTGTGGGCCTGGGCGGGCAACGAGGTCGCTGCAGACAGCGCTGGCCCCGACGTCGTGATGGCCTGTGCCGGTGACGTGCCCACGATGGAGGCCCTGGCGGCGGTGATGCTGCTGCGCGAAGACGTGCCCGACATCCGCATTCGGGTCGTCAATGTCGTCGACCTGATGGCCTTGCAGCCGCAAACGGAACATCCGCACGGCCTGGATGACCGGGACTTCGATGCCCTGTTCACGACCGACCGCCCGGTAATCTTCGCGTTCCACGGCTACCCGTCCCTGGTACACAGGCTGACCTACCGCCGGCACAACCACGCCAACATCCATGTACGTGGCTTCAAGGAGGAAGGCACCACCACCACACCCTTTGACATGGTGGTGCTGAACAACCTGGACCGCTACCAGCTGGCGCTGGACGCCGTGCGGCGCATTCCGCGGCTGTCAGGCGAGGTCGAGCGCGCGACGGCGCGCTACTGGACCCGCATCGAGCGCCACAAGCTCTACATCGCCGAGCATGGCGACGACCTGCCCGAGGTGCGCGACTGGCGCTGGCTGGGCAGCGCGTGATCGTCCTGTCGCTCAACAGCGGCTCGTCGTCGCTGAAGTTCGGCCTGTACCACGTGCACGCCCATGCGGCCGAGCCGCTGCTGGCGGGGCAACTGGACGACATCGCGGAACTTGCCGGCCGCCTGGCTGCTGGCGAACTGCCCAAGCCCGAGGCCATCGGCCACCGCGTGGTGCATGGTGGGCCGGCGCTGCGCCGGCATACCGTCATCGATGACGCGGTGCTGCGCCAGATCGAAGCTGCGACCGTCTTCGCGCCGCTGCACACACCAGCCGAGCTGGCGGTCATCGCCCACGCCACTGCGCTATTCCACGGCCTGCCGCAGGTGGCCTGTTTCGACACCGCCTTTCATGCCACGCTACCGGATGCCGCGCGTGTGCTGCCGATCCCCAGGGCCTTGCAGGCGCAAGGCATCCAGCGGTATGGCTTTCACGGCCTGTCGTGCGAGTCGATCGTGGCTCAAATGGAGCGCGATCTGCCGCAGCGCTTGCCCGAACGGGTGCTGATCGCGCACCTGGGCAACGGCGCCAGCGTGACAGCGGTGCGGGCCGGGCGCTCTATCGATACCAGCATGGGTCTCACACCCAGCGGCGGCCTGTTGATGGGCACACGCAGCGGCGATCTCGACCCCGGCGTGCTGATCCACCTGCTGCGTCAGCCCGGTAGCGATGCCGGCCGCCTGGAAGAGATGCTGGACCGGCAGTCGGGCCTGCTCGGCATCTCGGGCCTGTCCAGCGACATGCGGTGTCTACACGAGGCCGAGCCCGACAGCGCCGATGCGCGGCTTGCAGTGCGCATGTTCTGCGTCGCGGTGGCCAAGCAGCTGGCGGCCATGGCGACCGCGCTGGGCGGGGTGGACCTGATCGTCTTCAGCGGTGGCATCGGCGAGAACGACGCTGCGGTGCGATTGGAAATTTGCGCCGCGCTGGGCTGGATCGGCGTCGCGCTGGACATTGACCGCAACCAGCGAGGGCAGGGCATGGTCAGCGCAGCCGACTCACGCTGCGCGGTGCGCGTGGTCGCGTCACAGGAAGACGCGCAGATCGCGCGCCATACCGCCCAGCTGTTGGCCATTTCGCAGAAGGCTGCCCGTTGACCGAGGCGGCCAATGCCGCCGGCGGCTGGCGGGCCGTCATGGGACTCATGTTTCCTGTCGCCGTTTGCGCTCACGCGTGGAGACCTTGTCGTTGATATGGCTTGTCGCCGCCGTGGGCAGCAGCAGTTCGGCGCATTGCGCCCTTTTGGTACGGCGCAGCGCATGCGCCACTTGCTGGCAAGTCATCAACCCGCGCACGCGCAGCGCGAAAACGCCGGTGGTTCTTGTTGAATCCGGGTACGTCCTCCGGCGCCAGACCATATTTGCTGGCCTCGCCTGAGGTGTTGACCTGCACGAATAGGTCCAGCGAACGCCCCTTGCTTTGTGGCGATCCAGCGTCCGGGCTACGCGCAGGCTGTCCAGCGCATGGAACTCGGCGGCAAAACGCGCCACCGGCCAGGCCTTGTTGGTCTGCAGGTGCCCGATGACCGACCAGCGAAGATCGGCCAGATCCTGCATGGCCTCCCATTTGTCGTGTGTCTCCTGCACCTTGTTTTCGCAAAGCATGCGACAACCCGCCGCGTAGGCCAGGCGCAGAGTGGCTTCGGGCTTGGTCTTGCTGAACCGCAGGAGGCGCAAGGTTGAGGGGTCACGCCCGGTGCGTTGGCAGGCTGCATCGATGCGGGCCTGAATGGCCGCCAGTTTGTGCCGGAAATCCTCACATGCCTGGCACTTGACACATAGCGCTCACCGTGTAGTATGTAGATACACTTACGGATATACATTATGGACTTGCAAGTAGCGAAATGGGGCAACAGTCTTGCGCTGCGGATTCCGTCCGAGGTTGCGCGCCAGCTTGGCTTGCGCGAGGGCTCGACAGTCGAGGCGCAATTGACTGTCGACGGCACGCTGTCGATTCGGTCGGCGCAGTGGAATCGAAAGGCGTTCGCCGTTGAGTTGACCGAGGCGCGTAACAGCATTGCGATGAGCGCGCCCGTGATGGAAGAAGTACGAAGCGGTGCGCGCTACTGACATGGTCTACGTCGACACCAGTGTGCTCGTGCCGCTGTTTCTCAACGAGCCACACAGCGTTGCGGCGGCCCACTGGTATTCTCGCGAGAAGAGCGAACTCGTCGCCGCTGCTTGGTGTGTCCCGGAGTTTGCCAGTGCTCTTGGCATCAAGCAGCGCATCGGCGCCATTGACGCGCAGCAGGCCCGAGCTGCCTGGACACGTTTCGAGCGCATGGTGGCCGCCGACCTCCGGCTACTTCCAGTCGAGACGGCCCACTTCCATCGCGCCGCCGAACTGGTGCTTGATGCCGCGAGCACACTGCGCTCCGGCGATGCGTTGCACTTGGCATGCGCCGAGGCGGCGGGCGCGAAATACATGGCCACCCTGGACGACGTTCTGGCGCGCAATGCCCGGCGGCTCAAGATCAAGCTGGTTGCGCTGCGCAGTACACCCTGACTCCGGCATCAAGCGGCCGTTGGCGGCTGAGCGTGTCCTGTACGGCCTCTTTCAATGGGGCGCTCGCCGCGTTTGTTCCAGAACACGAATCGCGAATCGCACTCGCAAAATGGGACTATGCGAAGTGCTTGTTTTAATTCGACCGCTAATCTGGAGCGGGTGAAGGGAATCGAACCCTCGTATGCAGCTTGGGAAGCTGCCGTTCTGCCATTGAACTACACCCGCATTTCGTAACCTATTGATTCTTATTGGTTTTATCGCCTAAGTCCTTGATTTTGCGAAGCTTTTTACCAGTTTTGGCGTAGGTTGCGGCGTAGGCTGGATTGCCCTTCTTGCCACCGTCTCCGCTTTCACAGGCAGGAGTATAGATTGTGCAATTTGACGCGCGCCAGGCGAAGCTGCTGAAGCCCGGCCAGCACTTGGTTGTCGGTGGGTGCCCCGGGCTAAGCCTGGAAGCCACGCCAAGCACCAAGACATGGACCTACCGGTACAAATCCCCCGTTGACGGGCGCATGAAGCAAACGGCGCTTGGGCAGTGGCCGCACATGGGAATCATGGAGGCGGCGCAGGCGTGGCAGGCGAAGCGATCACAGCGTGGCACAGGGGTAGAACCCAGCAAGCCAAAGCGCATCGCACCAGCAAGGGTATACACCGTGGGCGCCTTGGTCGCCGACTACATTTCGGGGCACATTCAGACTGGGCGGGCTGCAGCCGGTACGTTGGCCGCAGAGCGCCGGATGCTGGCTGCCATACAGGAGATCGCCAGTCGCCCAGCTTCCAGCATCACGCGTGCGGATGCTTTCGACCTGCTGGAAGCGCACAAGGCCACGCCAACCGC
>JBBQIB010000332.1:0-4761 GCA_038324515.1 Burkholderiales bacterium | reverse complement strand
CTGCCTGCGCTCTGCACTTGTCGCCACCTGCGCGGTTGACGCTGCCGACCGGCAGCCGAAAACGTAGACTTGGCGCGGGTTTTGGGCCAGGCCGATCAGTTCGCTGCCCACGCGCAGCCCGTCCACTTGACTCTGGATGTGGGCTACCGAACAGAACGCTGCAATCGACACGGCTACATTGACTCAAGCAGACAGTTTCAATATCGACGAGGCTTTTTGTATTGATCGAAGGTTTGGGAAGTCGATGCAAAGAACGGAACAGATGCCCATACCCTGCTTCTGGTAGCTCGTCCCGTCAAACTGGTTACAAACAAAATCGATGTGCTCGTTCGTCAGGCTGGGCGGAAGTACAGCCATAGCCGTCACTATGGCGCGGATTTGCAATGACGCATGGCGGACGAAAGCGCGATCTCATGTAACGGGTTTGGCGCAACGGACTACTGGTGATACGCATCCCGAATTGAGCAGCCTCGCCGACGGCTGCGCCCACTTTTACAGGAAATGTGATGGCCAACAGCAGTTTTCTAGGCGGCGAACGTGCAGCAAGGTACGCACAGGGGAGAGACATAGACGCCCTGGGCCCGAGCGACAGCAGCGACAGCGGCAGCGATGTGCAAGGTGAGCGCAGCCTGCGGGGCGAGGGCGATCATGCCGACGAGCTCGGCTCGCTGGTTGTTGACACTGACAACGACAGCGACGCTTCGGGCACCGGCGAACGCGCCAGCGCGACTGGGCGAGACATGCCCGATGGCGCGGACATCATGCCGGACCAGGTGACGGGTCCCGATGGTGAGATTGACGAAATCACCGGCGAGTCGCTCGTCAATGCCAAGCTCGGCGAGCTTGTCGCTGAGCAAGCTGACTCTGAAGATGAACCGACTGAGAACCCATAGGTGGTGGACTCTGCTCAACAGCCAGGAATTGCCGGCACGAAGACCGATGGCCTCAGCGCGCCGGATCCAGCTCGGGCTCGCCACGGTGGCAGCTCCGCTGCTGACCTTGGCCTGAATCTACGGCCCGGCACCCCGGATGACCCACAACTCTCGCCGGTTTTTTCCGGCACATGGAGAAACACATGACTACCCGCCGCCGTTTCATCGAACTCATGCCCTTGGCCAGCGTGGCGTTGCTCGCCGCATGCGGCGACAAGAAGGCCGTGGCACCTGAGCCTGCCGCGCCTGCGCCTGCGCCTGCGCCCGCACCCGCACCGGCACCGGCACCGACTGCGGCTTTGCCATCAACTACCGCTGCAGCTGAACCTGTGGCCGCAACGGTCGCAGCCGGCGCCCTGCTGGACGAAAAGAGTGAAAAAGCTGTGGCTTTGGGCTACGTGGCCGAAGCGAACCGCGCCGACGGGACGAAGTACAAGACCTACGCCGCCGGCCAGGCCTGCAGCAATTGCGCGCTGTTCCAGGGCAAGGCAAGCGACGTCAGCGGCCCGTGCCCGCTGTTCGCCGGCAACGCTGTCTTGGCCAAGGGCTGGTGCAGCGCGTTCGCCAAGAAGACGACTTGAGCAGCGGCCGGTTGCAGGCCCGGCACGTCCGGCGCGTCGCGCTGCGACTGCCTGAGCCGCCGGGTCATCGCGCCGTCGCAGCGGGGCAAGCTCCGCGATTCGCGACTGCAGCACGGTTTTCTTGGCAGTATCAACGTCAGCGGCCATTCTCGCGACTCTGGCGGTACTGCGCCAGTTGCCTCAACTGACGCGCGAGGACTGCCTGGCGATGAAGCACGACGGGTTTGTGAAGCGCGAGGCGCTGACGGAGAAACTCTGAGTCGGTCGTGGCCCGAGCGGCCCGGCCCGGCCGGTCAGCGAGACGGCACCTGGGTTTGAGCCAGATACAGCCAAATCTCGTTGCGGCGCAGGAACCAGGGCGTGAACGGCGCGTTGTAGCGGGCGTACACCGGCTCGCCAGTCCACGCCAGATCGGCAGCGCGCAAGGCCGCCTGCAACCGGGCCAGGTGTTCTTCGTAATTCGATAAAGACCAGAAGCCCGAGTAGCGAATCACGGCCACCTGCGCGGGCGGCACTTCACGCAGTTGAATCCGCGCGTCCAGCGGTTCGGGCGCGCTCGCCACGGTCACGCCCTTGGGCAGCACGAATTGCACGACGAAGCCGCCGGCTGCAGCGGTCTGCGTGACCGGCGCCGTCATCTCCAGCTTCACCGGGGTAGCCACCTGCGTGACTGGCGCCGTCATCGCGAACTTTCGCTCGCCCTTGTTCTTGCCGAAGATGTATCCCGCCAGGATTGGAAACGCCTGGTTGCCGGCTTCGCCCGCCGGGCCCGCCACCACGACCTCTGCGACAGCATAGGCAGCGTACTGGCGCACCTCGACGTCCGCAAGTTCGCGAACGACCTGGTACTCGGGCTCTTCGGTGGCGCGGCTGGATATGGCGAAGGTGCTCAGGGCAAGTAACAACGGAAGTGCCGCCCACACCGCTGCGGCAGGACGACGGGGTTGCACCGGGATGGAATACAACGCTGGCGCCGGAAGAAGAGGGACAGCGAGAGGGAGAGGGAGAGGGAGAGGCCGCGCCGGCGGGGCGTTTCTCTCTTGCGTCGAAAGCTTGGACATGCGAAGTTCCTTTCACTCAAGCCGGTACATGCGGCCTATTACCCCACGGCAACTCTTTCGCGTCGGTCTGGCACCGCACAGATCAGGAAGTTTCAGAGCTGCAAATTGCGCCGATCGGCACCCATCACACCGTCGGCTTCGTCCTTCATCAATCGGCGAGTTCTCGCACCCAGCCGAGTTGGCCCACCCCGCACACCGCAGACAAGCGTGCCAGCGAAGGTTTCAAGTCAGACGGGTACTTTTCAACCAGGTCACTCTGACGCGAGTGCGTCGCCGGCCGAAAAGTTGATCTGCCTCAAGGCCCGCCTCGAAACGGAGTTCATGATGCAGGCCTGCCGTCAAGCTTGGCGCCAACCCAAACACTCCCGCGCGATGAGCGCAACGAGACACTCAACCATGACCGTTCAACGCGGCCTGCCTCGCTTCGCCGCCGGGGCGACGAAGGCTGCCCGATCTTGCGCAGTGCGCTCGAACTGCCGCGCGATGCTGCCGCAGACCAGGTCGCACAGCGCATAGACCGATTCGTCCGCAATCGAGTAGATGGCGCTGTTGCCGCGGCTCTCACGGGCGACCAGGCCGTGCTGAGTCAGCAGCGCCAGGTGGCGCGAGATGTTGGCTGAGCTGTAGCCGCAGAGTTGGGCGAGTTCGCCAACGCTGCGCTCTTGCTGGCGCAGCAGGTTGAGGATCTGCAAGCGGGTCGGTTCAGACAGCGTCTGGAAATACGCAGCCACCTGCGCCAACGCTTCGTCGGGTAGGCCTTCCATGCTGGGGCACGCCGGATGTTGAAGAGTCGCCATGATGCATCAGAGCCGGATGGTTTGCTTGTAATTGCGCACAATCGTACTTGACTATTTAGCTAAGTGCGCACATAATCAAATTAAGTTGAAGAATTCCAGCCCACCCAGATGGCGGGCCAACACCAGAGAAGGCACGTTCCATGTTCTCGCTCCGTACCGGTTCTGCCGCCCATGCCGCCGCCCCTGCCGCCGCCCCTGCCGCCGCACTTGCCGCCGCACTCGTCGCCGCCCTCGTGTGCGGGCTGCCGGTGGCAGCGCAGGCTCAAACCCTGAAGGCCATGCCCGCGCTGGCCGCTGCCAGCGCCGCTGACTCGGCCTTTGACGGTGTGGTCGAGGCTGTTCGCCAGACCGTGGTCGCAGCCCAGGTACCCGGCGCTGTGGTGCAGTTGGATGCCAAGGTCGGCGATCGCGTCAAGGCCGGGCAGGTGCTGTTACGCATCGACGCCCGCGCTGCCGATCAGAACGCTGCCGCCAGCGACGCCCAGGTGCAGGCGGCCCGCGCTTCGCTGGAGGTCGCTTCCAAGGACTTCGAGCGCCAGAAGCAGCTGTTTCAGAAGAACTACATCAGCCAGGCTGCGCTGGAGCGCGCCGAATCGCAGCTCAAATCGACTCAGGCCCAGGCCAATGCCCAGCTGGCACAAGCCGGCGCCGCGCGCACGCAAACTGGTTTCTATGTCGTGCGTGCGCCGTTTGCCGGCGTGGTGGCCGAGGTTCCGGTGTCGCTGGGCGACATGGCGATGCCCGGGCGGCCGCTGCTGACGCTGTACGACCCGGCTGCGCTGCGCGTCACTGCGGCGGTGCCGCAATCGGTAGCGTCTCGGATGGCTGCAGAGATCGCTACAGGCCAGTTGCCGCGCGTCGAATTGCCTGGCTTGCCGGCCAACGCCGCCTGGGTGACCCCGACGCGGGTGCAATTGCTGCCGACAGTTGACGCGGCAACGCACACGGTGCAGCTACGCGCTGAGCTTCCCTCAGGCGTGGTGGGTGTGTCCCCGGGCATGTTTGCACGGCTGTGGCTGCCCGTGCCGCAAGCACAGTCGGCGGCGGCAGTACCGGGCGCAGGCCCCGCTTCTACCACGCTGTCGGTGCTGCTGAAGGCCATCGTGCGCCGCGCAGAGATGACCGGCCTGTACGTGCTGGACCCGAGCGGCAAGCCCGTGCTGCGCCAGGTGCGTCTGGGTCGGGTCGAGGGCGACCGGGTCCAGATCCTGTCTGGTTTGATGCCCGGCGAGCAGGTGGTCTCCGACCCGCAAGCCGCCGCCCGCGTGCGCTGAAGGTTCACGATGACCCAGCCTTCCACGACCCACAACGGCAACAACACCCTGGGTGTCTCTGGCCGCATTGCCGCCTACTTCCAGCGTGCGCAGATCACACCGCTGCTGGCGCTGGT